>JAIDPF010000099.1 GCA_029062895.1 Lachnospiraceae bacterium | reverse complement strand
CTTGGTTTTCATTCTCTGAATAATTTCTCTTTGAAATTTTCAGGGTCGCATTACTGTTTTTTTGTCAAGGTGCTTCAATGCAACTCATTCCGTTGCATTCAGTCTTTCGACTGTGTTGTCGTTTATTGACGCAACATTAGTATGTTATCACAACAAACTACATCTGTCAACAACTTTTTTTATTTTTCATCTATCCATCATTGCGGTGGAATTTTATATTACCATTAGTATTTTTGAATGTCAACTCATTTTTACAAAATTTTTCATCTATTCTACTTCAGGAGCAAAAAAGAATCCGGACTGTTCCGTCCGGATCCCGCTGCCAAGCGGAGAAGGAGGGATTTGAACCCTCGCGCCGGTCACCCGACCTACACCCTTAGCAGGGGCGCCTCTTCGGCCTCTTGAGTACTTCTCCATATCCGATAAAACCAAGGTCCGCTGATATTTTATCGGGTTATAATACGTCTTTACTATGACGCAACACTCATTATACTAAACTACTTTTTCTTTGTCAAGACATACTGCAACTGCTTTTTCAATTCTACCATTATAAACTTTATTTTCAGATCTATTTCACTGTTCTTTAGAAATCGCGGTTTCATAAAGATTGGTGCCCTCAGAATCAATCACAACAATCGCAGGAAAATTTTTTACCGTCAATTTACGAATTGCTTCTGTTCCAAGATCGTCATAAGCGATTACCTCAGACGCGACGATCGATTTGGACAGAAGCGCACCCGCACCGCCCACGGCCGCAAAATATACCGCCTTATTACGCACGATTGCGTCTGTCACCTCCTGAGACCTTTTTCCTTTTCCGATCATTCCCTTTAAACCCATATCTAACAGCTTGGGGGCGTATTTATCCATCCGGCTTGCCGTCGTAGGACCAGCAGAACCAATCGGGCGCCCCTCCCTTGCTGGGGACGGTCCCATATAGTATATGATGTTATCATTCATATCAACCGGCAGTTCCTCTCCCCGCTCCAAAGCTTCCTGCATCCTTTTATGCGCAGCATCCCGGGCTGTATAGATCGTTCCGCTGATATACACATAATCGCCGCTGTGAAGTTTTATCGTATCCTTTTCCGAAATCGGCGCAGTAATATATTGATCCATGATTTTGCTCTTCTCCTTATGATATTTCTATTCTACAAATAATTCTTATCAAATTAGTCCCCATGCCGCCTCCGGCAGCTCAAAAGAATGAAAAACGCCGCTTAAAAGCGAACGAGTGCGCTTTTGCGTTTTTCGGTGTGAGATATAGAACTTCTTCGTGAAGCAGCCTTTGCTGCGAGCGATTAGAAGTTCTTCTCACACTACCCTCACACAATGCCGATTAACGTGACAGCAGATATTCACCGCCACCGGTAGTCCTGCAATGTGCGTCGGATAGGTATTGATATTGACCGCCAGCGCGGTAGTCGTTCCTCCCAGTCCACCCGGACCAATGCCGGACGCATTAATATCGGCAAGCAGCTCCTCTTCCAAATCCTTTATATACGGAAGCTCCGAACGCTGATTAACCGGTCGTGTCAACGCCTGTTTCGCCAGAATAGCACATTTTTCAAAGGTACCCCCGATCCCGACGCCGACCACCATCGGCGGACATGCATTTGGACCGGCATCCTTTACCGCAGTTAAAACCGCATTCTTTATGCCTTCTACACCATCTGCCGGTTTTAGCATAAAAACCCGGCTCATATTCTCACTGCCAAATCCCTTCGGCGCCAGAGTCAACTTAAGTTGATCACCCGGAACGATCTCATAATGTATGACTGCCGGAGTATTATCTTTTGTATTGATCCGCTCGATGGGACAGCCTACAACCGACTTACGAAGAAAGCCCTCTTGATATCCCTGCCTTACGCCTTCATTAATCGCTGCTTCAATCCATGCGCCTTCCACATGCACATCCTGTCCAACCTCCGCAAAAACAACCGCCATGCCCGTATCCTGACAGATTGGTATCATATCTCCCCCTGCAATTTCAAGGTTTTCTTTCAATTGCTCCAATATCTGTTTTCCCAATGGCGATTTTTCCGAAAGAGCCGCGGCCGTCATTGCAGCCTCCATATCCTCTGACAAAAAATGATTGGCTTCGATGCACATCTCCTTCACTGTCTTTGTAATCTCCTCTGCCGCTACACTTCTCATATGCATCATATCCTTTCCTAACATAAAAAGTGAAGAGACTTATGCCTCTTCACTCATCATATCATATCTAAAATCTCTTATCAACCTGCGACTGATCCAATATCTTCTTTATATATACTCGATCAATCTGCCAACATCAAATATGTATTCCGGCATCTTCCAGCAGCTTTTTAAATCTTTTCTCTCTCAAATACAACAATTACCTGTTTTGTCGTTGTAGAGAAACCTGCCATGGAAATCTTACGGTTTGTTGTTTCTCTTGATTCAATAGAAATCACACGCCATCCGGCTGACGCGTATCTGTTCAACAACATCTGGAAAGACTCAAATTCCATCAGATTGCTGGGTTTATCCGCATCTGTGAGAATATCGCCCAAAACTTCAACTGCATATTCATAATTCTTCGCAGACAGATGATCCAGCTTGTCTTTAATCTTTAAAAGGGTATCCATTTCGCAGATTTTCATTAATTTCTCAAGTTCTTCTTCATCTGCTTCCTGAAATAAATCCTCTACCATCTCACGACGTTTTCTGACACGTACCGTATCAGAAAACATAGAACTTTCAATAATATGCTGTTTTGCACGTTCCAAGTTATCAATACGACGGGCAAATCCTCTTTCATCCAGATAATCTAAAGCAACTTTCTGAATATTTTCTTCTGTTTTTTCCAATCCTGTATCTATGATCTCTTCAATCTCGTTGACATTACTTGTGGTAATGCAGCCGCTTTGTTTGATCATTTCATACATAATTTCATTCAAATTTGCCATAGTAACTTACCTTCCCTCTTTTCATTTTATTGATGTTAAAACCATGACCTCTTTAAATAAAGATTATGGCAAAAAACCCCAATACTTCTTCCTACCTACATGAAATAATATTATCATATGTATTTTTATTTTACAAGTCGGATTTTAGGCAGAAAATTTGTGCATTTTTCCGACTATTGTCCATACAGATTATTCTGATCAAACCAAATACCGCGTGCAATCATTTCCTCGCACAAAGCCATCACATCAATTGTATTAAGCAATTCTTGATCCGGCTGTATATCTTGTACGCCGGCCGCCGCAACCCATGACTGCACCAGAATATCCTTACATTCCTCAGTAGCCTGCGCCGCAAGCTGCGTGATCATCTGTTCCTTATATTCCGTATCGTTGGAATTATCCATCCGCACGATTATATAACCCGCATCGGTCATTGTCACTTCAGAAATCTCACCGTCAGAAAGGCTCTCAACCATCCGGCTCAGTTCTTCATCATACAGACCATTTACATAGTACTGCTCGCCAGAAAATGCCCCAATCCCGTATTCCACTGCCAGAAGCTCCATGGAAGCAGATGTATCGCCGGAAACCATCCCCTCCACGGCACGTTCTCTAAATTCTTCTGCAAGCAACAGCTGTTCCGCCTCCTCTTCCTCCGTCAAAGGAATCGGATTCCCCGTTTCATCCAGAATCATTTCCCCGTTTTCATCAAAATTCACCCGAACATTCGGGAACAGCACATAATACATATGACGAAACTGATATTCCGCATACTGCTCCTCATATCGAACCATAAATTCCGCTTGAAGCTCCCCAGCCGCTTTTTCAGTAATCAAGTAAGTATCCAGCTGTCTGGCGATCATGTTTCTGATAGCCGTTTCATCAATCCCGTAGTCATTTAATAATTCATCCGTAAATGTACCACGATAAGCAGTAACCATCGTTTCGATCATTTCCAGCTGCGCTTCATTCGCCTCCAGTCCCGCCTCTTCCACAAGACTCTTTCTGACCATCTCCGCTTTGAGATCGTTGGTCGCGGTCTCCATGATTGTATTGATGCTTTCCTCTGTCAACTGCAAAGGCGTAATATTATAATTATAAAAATACTGCATCAGATACAAATAATAATCTGACATATAAACGGAATTACCCGATACGTTCATGACCTCCTGATTCATGGCATCCTGAACACCGCCAACTCCCTCCCCATCTTTACCACAGCCCATCACAAAACCACAGCAAAACAGGCAAATACACACACCCATAAACAATCTGCTAAAAACAACTTTTTTCATAATACTAAAATCCTCCTCATACTCCTGACAATTTAACTATCCGTGTCTGTTCCGGCATCCTTATCTGCCGTCTCAGTACCGACACCTTCATCCGCAGCCTCTGTGCTGACAGGTTCATCCGCAACGATCTCTTCAACTCCAAGCTTCGCCAAGACCTTACGGTATAGCTGCGCGGAACAAAAAGCGCAAAAACCAACGCCAAAAAATATTTCAAAAAACCACAATGCCGGATACATGTAACAGAACCAAAAAGGTAACGCGTTGACCACCAGAAGACCTAATGTGACCGGCAGATTTGTGACCGCCACCAAAAAAGAATTTTTGAGTGTATTGGCTACCGTATTTTCAAAATACGCATTCAATGGTAACACATGCATCGCTGCCAGAAGACAAGCAAAAAATAAAAACAATATAATGGCAGCAACACCAACAGGAACATTCAACGGTTTACCAAAGATCCTCTCGTCAAAAAAAGCAATCATGACCAGACCGCCAAGGATTAAAAAAACATCCAGCATGATCACCAACAAAGGAATTCCCTTTTTCATATTAGCCTTATATGAGTCCCAAAACATCTTTGTTAAATGGTCATCTTTATGCAGATACATCTTTCTACAACAATACAGACCTGCGCTAACCGACGCTCCGACCGTTATGATCGGAATACAGCCGATAACCATCATAATACTTAACCATAAAAAATCAACAAACCGACCAAAGAAAAGCAGCAAACCACTGTCCGGGTCAAAAAAGAATGAACGAATCATATCTGATACTCCCAAATACACAATTTAAATTCTTATGTCATACACATTACATAATCTATTCCATAAGTCTATGATATCACATTCATAAACTTCAAAAACCGATATAGATATTCCAAGTGACTGCTATTGGACAAGGGAATCATTACCGCACGTTCCCCTTGTTCAAATAAACCAATCTCGTAAAACCGATCATCAGGTTCAAGATAAAAACCAATCGCTATCTCTCCACTGACCGCTTCACAATCAAAGAAATAAAGTCTGTCCTCCACTGCAGCATAGACACCTTCCTCCATAAACTCCTGTAGATCAATAATAAAATAAGCTTCCTCTTCAAAATAAGCCAAATCGCTCTCAGGCAAAATAATTGCGTCTATCGTTCCGTCCGTGGCATAAAGATCAAATTTCTGAATCGTTGCTATCGTTGCATAATCGGCATTGTCTTTTATTAAAATATTATCCGTATCCCAAGTCAGATTATATTCCTTCAAGTCAATTCCGGCATACTCCGCAAATTCATCCATCAACCCCTGATACATATATTGTTCAGAATTATTTAATACCATGATATATAATAACCGCTCCCTACTGTTGCGGATGATATCTCTCACTAAAATCACTACAGCTATAAGAATAACACAAAATATAATAACATGCCACTTATAATATGTCAGAAAATACTTTTTTTTCTCTGTGCGTGTCATGGTCTTCCATTTTTTATTTTGTTCCCTGATTTCATCTTTTAGCGCCATAACTACCTCTTTATTTTGTCAGTTTCGTGGATATTATAACAAAAATGGCGAGAAAAATCTCGCCATTTTTTATATTTCACATAATTTACATATTGTAGATTAACCCTTAACGGAACCTGCTGCAATACCGCCAACAATATACTTAGATAAGCAAAGGTAAACTACGATAACCGGCAGAATCGCAAATGCGATCATAATATATACCTGCCCCATATCAAACTTTAACCAGTCAGCTGCACGCAGCTGTGCGATCAAAATAGGAAGCGTCTTCATCTTATCTGATTTTAATACTAGCGCCGGAGTAAAGTAATTATTCCAGCTGCTTACAAAAGTAAAGATTGCCTGTACTGCAATCGCCGGTTTCACGATCGGCATTACGATGGTATTATAAGTACGCATTTCACCAGAGCCATCGATTCTGGCTGCCTCTACGATCTCCAGCGGCAGCGAGCTGTCCAGATACTGCTTCATATAGAAGAAGGTAGCCGGTGCAGCAATGGAAGGAATAATCAAAGGCCAAAAGGTATCTTCCATCTTAAGCACACCAATCAACTGCAAGAAACCAAGCGCAGTAACCTGTGTCGGAATCATCATGACTGCTAGAATAAAGGTAGCAATCAATTTACGACCCGCAAAACGATAAACATGTATGGAATATGCGGTCATTGCGGAAAAGTAAACGCAAAGCCCAGCGCTACATATTGAAATAATCAAACTGTTTGCAAGACCATTCCAAATCGGAAGCGTACCGTGTAACAGATTCGTCCAGTTCGCAACCAGATTCCCACCCGGAATTGGACTGAATCCACTTTGAATTGCTGAATTGGATCTTGTAGCATTTACAAATAATACATAAAACCAAAACAGACACAATATTGTCAAAAATACAAGCACGACATAAGCAACCACTCTACGTCTATGGATTGAATTTGTATTTTCACCTTTTACATCATATGCAATCTGAATATTCTGTGCCATCTCTCTATCCCCCCTTTATTCATCTTCCAGCTTGAAGCCAGATGTCTTAAAGACAATCAAACTCAAGATACCTGTTATCACAAAGAGGAATACCGAAAGAGCACCACCCATACCAAGGTTCTTACTATACAAATGTTTATTCAAATACATGATCAGCGTCATAGTTGTTCTTGCAGGATCACCCGTACCATTTGTGAAAATCTGCGGAACATCAAACATCTGCAAACCACCGATCAAGGATGTAATCATAACATAAATCAATATCGGTTTCAACAACGGCAGTGTTACTCTAAAGAATTTCTGACGGCTGTTAGCGCCATCTACTTCAGCTGCCTCATAAAGAGAGGTATCAATCCCCATCATACCAGCCATCAACAGAATCGTCGTATTACCAAACCACATTAAGAAGTTGATAAATGCAATCAACCATCTGGCAGAAGCTGTATGTGACATAAATGTATATGGCTCTTTAAGGATTCCCAAATTAAGCAACATAGCATTAATAGGACCGCTGTCAGCAAACAGAGCAAAGAACAACATGGAAAATGCCGATGCCATGATAAGATTCGGCAGATAAATTACTGTCTTAAAGAAACCTGCTGCTTTCAAACGCAGACGGTTATCTGAGAACCAAGCGCCTAATAATAAGGAAACCAAAATCTGCGGAATAAAGCCCATTGCCCACATAATCATAGTATTTCCAAAATAGTTCCAAATATCCTTTGTCGCAAATAACGACTGGAAATTAGCCAACCCTACAGGATTAGGTCCAATCTGAGTTAAGCCGGAACGATAATTTTCAAAAAAGCTGTTATATATTGTATTAACCAATGGAATCAATTGGAATATGCAATATACAACAATGAAAGGAATCAGAAATATGTATCCCCATTTGTTAAAAGCAGAAACTTTGCTCTTATTCGTTTTCATACCTTACCTCCATTGCCAGAAAAATTGCTGCAAAATACCGCATGCTCATATCTTCTCATTCTGTATTATAAGTCTTCCTATTTTTAAGCAAATTTTAAAAAAATTTGTTTAAAAATAGTGCCACTCCACTGTCAGTGAAGTGGCACCACTTAAATCACTTAGTCAACTTTGCAAGCCCATATGAGCTTCTAAAATCATCTGATCTTAGTATGTCAACTCAGGATGTTTCTCAACAACTGCCTTGTAGAATGCATCAAGCGCTTCTTCGTATGTTGCGTAGTTGCCATCGAAATAGTTCTTCATAGCGTTCTGGAACTCTTCGTTACATGCCTGATCATAAGGTGAAAGATTGGAAAGATCCAATGTTAAAGCACCATCACAGTACATAGGAAGAGGATTCTGTCCGCCAAGGATTGCAGATGTGTAATCTGTTTCTGCCATAGCTTCCATAGCCGGCTGATTGTTAACGAAATCATCATCAGCAATTACGATCTCTTTCATAACGTCAGGGTTCATGGTAAGCTCTCTCATGATGTCAGCTACGATGTCCATGTTGTCACAGCCTGTTGCTGCACAGATCCATGTACCACCCCAGAAACATGACTGAGGACCAACACAAGCGCCCCAACCACCGTCGATACCAACGGAACCAGGCTGATCACACTGCATGGAGAAGTTGATGAACCAAGCCGGTCCAAAGTAGCAGAATACATCACCATAAAAGCCCTTAGACCAGTCAGCGGACCACAGTTCATATGTGTTTGTCTGCTTAGCTTCAACCATAGCCATGGAATCTTCAACCCACTTCTCAAGGTTAGCGTCAACATTGATCTTGCCATTAACTACCCAAGGAGAAGATACGTTGTTCTGATATACACGATAAGTATCGTTAACTGAAGATGTCATTGTGTAACCAGCTGCTGCTACATCTGCTGCTGTTGCGTTGAAAGTATCCCAATCCTTAACTGCTGCCTGAACTGTATCAGGATCGTCAGAACCAAGAACTTCTGTAGCAATTGCTCTGTTGTAGAACATGATACAAGGACAACCCTGCCATGAAACACCCTTCAGAACGCCGTTATCATCTGTAACAACATCCTTTGTGTACTGATACTGATCAGCAAGTTCTGCACTTGTAATGCCTAAATCAGAAATAGCCATTGTGTAATCAGTGTTAACATATTTCAGTGCGTAGTCAGCCTCGATCAGGAACATATCGATCTTGTCATCAGCTGCTGCGCTGTCCTGCTTCAACAGTGTCTCATCCAGATTGTTCTGGTAAGCATTGTCATCACTAGGAACGATTGTCCATACAACCTGTGTATCACCGATTGTACCATGTGTAGCATCTACCTCTGTGTAATCAGCATAGTGATCTGTTACACGTGTCTTGAACTCCTCATTCCAGCAGTAGATGTTAAGTACTGCACCACCTGTTACAAGCTCTGCTGCAGGTGCGTCTGTACCAGGATCTACAGGATCCGGAGTAGGAGCAGGATCATCACCTGTCTGATTGTCTGTCTGATCACCAGTAGACGGCTGCTGTGTATCAGTTGTTGTGTCGCCACCGCAGGCAGCCATTGTACCTGCAACCATGATCATTGCCATTGTAAGGGCCAATAATCTCTTTTTCATGTTACATATACCTCCCTATAAATTTGTTTTTACGAACGACATACGTCACTCGTTTATACCAAGTCTACCACAGCTTCATCATATTTGCAAGTATATTTTTATTTCTCGCCGAAATATTATGCAATTTAACCAAGAAAAAAGTTGTCGAATCAGCGGAATATTCCTAATCTTAATCTGACGGCAGACTCATCATCCCTTCTGATATCTGAGCATTACCGCACTATGCGGCGGAAGCTTCATAGTGAGTTTCCCTTCGCATAAGGTATACTTTTCCTTTGCTTCCGTATACCCATCGGTCGTTGTCATAATTTTCCTTTCCACAACCGCGTTTAATGGTGTGCCAAGGAGACTCATATCAACTTCTTTCTCAATCTCACGCTCCGTGTTGTTCACCAGAACCGCCGACTGCATTTTGCGCGTAAATCTCCCATAGGAGATAAATCCGTAATCCTCCCCGAGCTTCAGGAAAGAGCCTCTTTTTAACTCATGACAGGATTTACGCAAAGCAATCATCGCTTTATAAAAAGCAATCAGCTCCTTATTCTCTCTGCCCCATGGATAAGTCCTTCTGTTATCCGGATCAGTAAATCCGCAGAGACCGGCCTCCTCTCCATAATAAATCGTCGGCGCGCCGTACCACGTCATCTGAATCAGTACCGCCTCCCGCATAACGGAAAAATCCACGCCTTCATCAGCTGCCGCCGGTCCAAGGGTATTCGACCTGCCGACCTTACGGTTGGTCCTTGTTAAAAATCTGGAATGATCGTGGTTGGAAAGTTCGTTCATCGTTGTCATCAACGACGGCATTGCAAATTCCGCACCATAAAAGATCATTGCGCACCAGAACGCGCTGGCATTATTCAGCATATCTTCCCGAAAATCATCGCTGTGTTTCTGCATACCGGTCAAAAACCATGTCAATGGCTCCATAAAGGAATCATAGTTCATAACCGTATCCCATTCTTTGCCAAGCAGCCATTTTTCCGCGCTGCCATAATGCTCCGCAAGAATCAAGGCATCCGGATTGGCCTGCCGAACCGCCTTTCTGAAATCTTCCCAGAATTTATGGTTGACCTCCGGCGAATGCCCCAGATCCGCCGCGACGTCCAGTCTCCAGCCATCTGCATAGTAGGGTGCGGACACCCACTTCTGCCCGATTCTTAAGATATAATCATAAAGTTCTCTGGAATCCTCATAATTGAGTTTGGGCAGCGTGTCATGATTCCACCACCCCTCATAAGTTCCATTATAGGGCCACTGATTCTCATCATGAAATTTGAAATACTTTCGATAGGGGCTTTTTTCATCTATATAGGCACCCTTCTCATACCCCTCCGCCTGTTCATAGATACGTTCCCGATCCATCCATTTATTAAAGGAACCGCAATGATTGAAAACGCCGTCCAGAATCACCTTCATCCCGCGCTTATGCGCTTCCGCTATGACCTTGGCAAACAGTTCATTGCTCGCCTTCAGATTGGCGGGATTGGTGATACGGTTGATATACTTCGACGCTTCGCTGTTATTGCATTGTCCCTCCTTCAGAAGCTCGCCTTTTTCCTCCACAATCTTCCCAAAATGAGGATCAATATTGTCATAATCCTGAATATCATACTTATGATTTGAGGGGGAAACAAACAGAGGATTAAAATAAAGTACTTCCACACCCAGATCTTCCAGATAATCCATCTTATCCAAAACACCTTGAAGATCGCCGCCATAAAACTCCCGAATCCCCATCTGCGCCGGATATTTATACCAATCATCTACATGCACGGAGTAATCTCCGATATAATAATACTCCCTGTCCTCCACATCATTTGACGGATCGCCGTTATAAAAACGATCTACATAGATCTGGTACATAATGGCGCCCTTTGCCCAGTCCGGTGTCCGAAATCCCGGAATCAGCTTAAACCAGTAATGTTCATCCACTTCCTGCTGCAGGATTCCACGGGTATCATATCGAATCACCTTCTCGGCGTCATATGCTTCAAAATAATACTTAACCATTTCATTATCCATCTGGATCTCAACGGCATAATAATCAAAAAGCAGATCCTGCTCGATGATCTCCATCGGAAACGATCCCATAGACGATATCATCGTAACACGATCTACCGCGTCCCTTGCCGTCCGAAGACGTATCGTCACGAGATCATATGCCGTCGGCTGCATCGGGGTCACAAAATTATCAGACGTATCTGAGAAAAAAGCATATCGTTCCATAATCACACTCCGGTAAGAAATTCAGTAATTATTATATTATATCGCATATTGTGTCATATTTTGAAACAATACGACATTTATTATACAATATTTAGTATTATTCTTCAAGATATAGTATTCTATAATTAAAATTTTTGACAAAGTAAAAATGACAGTCGCAAAACTGTCATTTTCAGAGAAGGTATTTCTTTCTTATGGGGTTATAGCAAAAAACTATAAAATGTATTGGGGGTTACATTTTGTATTATAACACGCTTTTCATTTTCGTCTATGAAAAACTTTTACAAATATAACAATTTTCAGTTTGTGTTTTTGTGCATTTTGTCTTTTTCTTAATTAAATGCCTAAAGAATTCCCATACCGACTGTCGAAAAATCCGTGCTTTTAAACAGGTTTTCAAATTCTTCTCTGGTGATTCGTTCCTTTTCCAAAAGAAGGGACGCGCATCGGTGAAGCACTTCCTTATTCTCCAAAATCAAACGTTTCGCTTCCGCGTAACATTCGTCGATGATCTTTTTCACTTCTTCATCGATCTCGCCGGATTTCTTCTCACTGTAACTCTTTGTATGAGCAAAATCTCTTCCAATAAATACCTCGTCGCTGTCCTCTTCATAATTCACCGTTCCGATCGCCGAAGACATACCGTATCTTGTCACCATGCGGCGCGCCGCGCCGGTGGCTTTCTTAATATCACTGGACGCTCCCGTTGTAATATCGTCAAAGATGATCTCCTCAGCGATACGCCCGCCTAAAGATACCATGATATCCTGCTTCATCTTGCCTTTGGTCAGATACATCTCATCCTTCTCCGGCAGCGGCATCGTATAGCCTCCGGCACTTTCGCCGGTGGGAATGATGGATACTGTATAAACCGGACCCACGTCGGGCAGCACATGGAACAGGATCGCATGACCCGCCTCATGATAGGCAGTAATCTTCTTTTCCTTATCGGAAACAATACGGCTATGCTTCTCTGAGCCGATTCCGACTTTAATAAAGGATCTCTTAATATCCTCTGCTATGATAAATTTACGATCCGCCCGCGCCGCCACAATCGCCGCTTCGTTTAGCAGGTTCTCCAGATCCGCTCCGGTAAATCCTGCCGTGGTCTGCGCGATCTGCTTCAGATCCACATCTTCCGCCAGCGGCTTATTCTTAGCATGAACTTTCAGGATATCTTCCCTGCCGCCCACATCCGGAGGGCTGACCGTGATCTTTCTGTCAAATCGTCCCGGTCTTAAAATCGCCGGATCCAGAATATCAACACGGTTGGTCGCCGCCAGTACAATGATTCCTTCATTCACGCCGAATCCATCCATCTCTACCAGAAGCTGATTCAATGTCTGCTCACGTTCATCGTGACCACCGCCCATACCGGTGCCTCGTTTTCTTGCCACAGCATCAATCTCGTCGATAAAGACGATACAGGGAGCATTCTTTTTCGCATCCGCAAACAGATCCCTGACTCGGGATGCGCCGACGCCGACGAACATCTCCACGAAATCAGAACCGGAGATGCTGAAAAACGGTACCTTCGCCTCTCCCGCAATGGCTTTGGCAAGGAGTGTCTTACCTGTTCCGGGACGTCCCTCCAAAAGTACGCCCTTGGGAATCCGTGCGCCTACCTCTGTGAATTTGCCCGGTTCCCTTAAAAAAGAAACAATCTCCTCCAGATCTTCCTTTTCCTCTTTCAGTCCCGCAACATCTTCAAAACGTGTCTTACTATCCATAATGAGTTGGGCGCGGCTCTTGCCGAAATTCATCATCTTACCGTTACCGCCGCCTCCGGCCTGAGCATTATTCATCATCACGAAAAAGAATACGCAGACTACCAGCACTACAAGACCGGGCAGGATATAATTCATAAACCAATTTTCCCCCGGAACGTCATTAACCGCAACCGGAACGCCCGCTTCTCTGGCCGCCGTCTCAATTTCCTTGACATCCGTTACAAAAAATTCTCTTCGTTCCACTCCATTGATGAGCACCGTCACGGAACCCGTCGGCACTTCTTTATTCTGCTGAATCAGGATCTCAGTGACTTCGCCTCTTGCCAACGCCTGATCGAACTGCATCCTTGTGTAATTAACCGACTGCCTACTCATCAGGCTGACCCAAATGGCCGCAAACAGCAGCAGAATAATAATAAAAAAGTAAATGTTAAAACTCTGTCTTCTCAACCTATTAACCTTCTTTCTCCCCTATTCGTTCTCAACTACGCCGATATACGGCAGATTTCTATATTTTTGTGCGTAATCCAATCCATATCCTACCACAAATTCATCCGGAATTTCAAATCCTACATAATCTACATCTACCGGATGGGTCCTTCTGTCAGGCTTATCCAGCAGCGTACAAAGCTTTAAGGACGCCGGCTTCCTTTCCTGCAGCATCTTCATAAGAAAGCTGAGTGTTTTCCCGGTATCTATGATATCCTCAATCACAAGGACATGCCTGCCCTCTATGGATTCGGCAAGATCGTTTCGGATCTGTATATTTCCACTGGACACCGTATCATTACCGTAACTGGAAACCGCCATAAAATCCAACGTAACCGGAACCGTAATCCGCTTAGCGAGCTCGCTCGCAAAAAATACGCTCCCCTTTAAGATACAGATCATATGCAATTCTTTTCCTTCATACTCCTGACTGATCTTCGCGCCAAGCTCCCTGATCCTTCTGTCAATCTCTTCCTCAGGTATCATCACCCGGATCTTCACATCCATAACATTTGTACCTTTCTTTTTATTCTATCCATTTTCCCTGTATTGTATCTCTAAAATAACAATTCCATCCATTTTTACGATACCGGCTTCTCATCAAATCCGCTCCTGTACCGCACTTCCAGTATATTCTCCGTAGATTCAGAGATATAATACCCCTGACTGCAGCGATAACCCACAACCCACATAATATGCTTTCCGTCCGCAATCAGTAAAAGCTTTTCCCGCTCCCCACTGGGAATCTTCTGATTGATCAGGTAGGACTTTAATTTTTGCGTGTTATCATCCGCGTCAATAACAAGATAATCTTCCGCACGTCTTGTCCTAAGACACACAGTATTTTTTATTTTATCATAATCAAACCATTTCGTATATCTATCTTTTGGAAATTCACAAAATTTTCGTTTTCCGGAATGTAATACTCTGGTTTCAAAGACTCCATATCCGGGAATCTCCGTACTGCCGGAAATCTTTAGGTTGATGGTTTCTATGCCAGCATCCTCTGCTACAGACTGTCGACATTGCCGGTTGTGTTTTGCATCATCCGGTTTCTTTCTGATTATAACGCCATCGTAAGTCCGTTCCGCCCTCATGCCATATGCCAGATGCAGCTCTTTTCCGCACTGCAAGCCCAAAAGCCCCTCCAAAGCTTCCACGTGAACAGCGCTGATATCTTTTGCGGTCTTTGCCGTCTCCTGCATCGCCCTTAGAAGAATACATTTTCTGAGATAGGGATGCAGCGCCAATACAGGAGTGTCCAGGATCAGACAGCCTGATTCTCTCGTCAATGGTCTCACGCAAGCGGCCCACGCTTTCGCCACACTATCTGCCAGATAATCTTCTGCCAAAGTGAGCTGCTTAGCAGTATGGTTCATATGCAGAACCGCGTTTTCATTGATCTCCGCTTCCGCGATAGGAAGTATCTTATGGCGTATTTTATTTCTGGTATAATCATCCGTATCATTACTGCAGTCATTGCGCCATTCGATCTTCTGTGTCTTCAGCCACGTCTCAATTTCACTTCGTCTGACGCACAACAGCGGCCGGATGATATCTCCCCGGCTGACCGGGATTCCGCGAAGTCCCTTGACTCCCGTCCCACGAAAAAGATTCAAAAGCATCGTTTCCGCATTATCATCCATCGTATGCGCCACTGCGATCTTTATGCTGCCACTTTCTGTCAGCCGATCCCGCGCTTCGTAAAAAGCTTCATAACGAAGCTGTCTGCCTGCTTCCTCTGTGGAGATCCGGTGATCCACCGCATATCCTTCCACATCATAGGAATAGCTATAGCAGGGAATATTCCATTTATTGCAGAGTTCCTCTACATACTTCTGGTCAGTGATCGCCTCCGCTCGAAGGTTATGATTCACATGCACCGCATGGAGCGCCACCCCTGTCCCGGCATAAATCTTCCGCAATACGCAAAGAAGGCAGACCGAATCCGCTCCGCCTGATACGCCGGCTACAATAGCGTCGCCGGACTTTAAGCTGCATATTTCTTCAAGATATTTTTGAATTTTTCTGACCATACAGTTACTATAATCTTTTTATTCGCAAAAATCAATCGGCTGTCTGCTCAATTTTTAAAACAAGCACCGTCATGTCATCCCTGATATGTTTGTTTTCCACCGGCTCACCGTCTGACCGTTCCACCGCTTTTTCCATAATATAATTTGCCAGCACCGTAGGGTCCCTATAACCTTTGCTTCCCAGCATCTTGGCAAACAGTTCCTTTTTTTCTTCTTCCTTAAAATAGTCCGAAACCCCGTCCGTCATCATAAAAATATAATTATCTTCTTTCAGCTGACGGTTTACAATAGAGATATTTTCTATCTTCTCATAGCCCAGCAAAAGATTGTCCGATGGGATCTCATCCATCAACCGGTCAAATTTGATCAACGTAGGCGCGCTCCCAAGCTTGATAAGCTCACACTCCCCCGAATGCAGATCGATCTCGCAGAGATCCAGCGTCGGCATCCTGTTTTCCATAGCATTGCCCATCATAATTCCTTCTAACACACCGAGCATCGGTTTTTTATCAAATCCAGCCTCCAGATATTTTTCCGCAAGATCAACTAAATGACCGGAATCCCTGCATGCCTCTTCGCCGGAACCGACGCCGTCCGACAACAGAACCATCATCTTCCCATCCCGTCCCTGCAAAAAAGAATAATTGTCTCCGGAGATTCCCTCTCCTGTCTTCGTCATGGACGCCGTGCCTGTAGATACATGATATCTGCCTTCTTCCACAAACAAATAGTCGCGACATTCATCCCCGATAAATACCGGGCAGTTGTCCGCCGGAAGAATTTTTCTTCCGAACACCCCGGAAAGGATCGCGGCAGCCGTCTCCGTCTCACACAGCCCTCTCCTGCCATAGCTTTTTTTCTCTGCTCCCCCTTTTCGTCTGCCGGCAACCTGCATGGAAAGGCAGTATTCTCTATGATGATGACGATTACAAATCTCATAAACGCTTTTCAACGCAACATTTTCCCTGCGCAAAAACAGATACAGGCTTGCCCTTTGAAATCCATTCGGTATTCTGCAGGAATAGTATTCTTCCGCAATCGCCCCCATCATAACCGCTGCATCGGAATATCTTCTCCCCAGTCTCTGCCATTGTTCCGATTCTTTTCTCCGCGCAAGATATTCCCCTCTGGACTCTCCTTCCCTCATCTCCTTCTGGTCAAATTTGGTAAAATTGAACGCAAGATCGTGAAACGCCTCCGCGTAATGTTCTATCCGGAGACGATTATAGCTTGAAAAAACTCCTGTGGTATTTTTATAATCCCTGCCTTTTTCAATCAATGTATCCATAATAATCATCCCTTTCCATAATCTCTGTCCAACAAGACTATAACAGAAGGACAATAAAAAAAATGTCATATCCCTGCATGAACATGACATTTTACTTCGACATTTTTATACCATGTGCGGAACACATTTTTTTCATGCTAGTCATCCAGCCGAAAAATAACCTCTCCGTCATAAACATAGCCTAATACTTCCTTGGCTACTTCTTCCGCGTACTTCTTCGTCTGCGTATAGACTTCAAGTTCCCGCAGTTCATCCGTTCTTGCCTGCTCATCAGCCAGCTGTGTCTGCAATGCTGCAATCTCCGCCTGCAGCCGTTCTCTTTCCAAAACTTTAGGTCTGCCGCCTACATAAACCACGGCACAAAGAGCTGCCATTACAAGCATCGTAATCATCAACATTGACTTATTCTTTTTCTCTTTGCGGAATGCTACCGTCTTCTTCAAGTTCTTTTTTCCTTTCACGCAGACGCTTCTTAAAACGCCTATACACTTTAACTATAGCCTTTTTTAAGGGTTCCGTCAATATTGAATTATATTTTTTGAGTATTTTTTTTACTTTATTAAGTATTTTCGCAAAAAAAGGCACCGCGTATCTTCCTAGAAACAGATGATACAAGAACATACCCGCGCCCGCCATCAGCGCGACGCTGTAGCGGAATATTCCATGATTCATCACTCTCAACAATTCAAAAGCACTTGCCATGCATATGATCCAGAAAATAATATCTTCCAGCGATATCGCTATAATGTTATGCCTTACCACTCTTCGAAAGATCCGCAACACATCATAGAGCGCCATCAACAAGATACCCATACAAAAACACGCTATCCCCAACTGCAGTTCATGGTGTATGATCTCATCCATCAGCGGAACATCCTTGCAATCAGAGAACCTTCTTTCCCACGGCTGGCGGCAGTGTCGGAATATTGAAAGGCATCCACTCTTCCATCCACATCAACCTCGCCCTTCTCCAGCGTCAACCTGCTTACGTGCAGTCCATCTCCCCGGATCGTCAGCATCCCTCGCTCCGTCTCCAAAACAACCTCCTTCTCATCAAAGGATATGACGTCCGTCACGCCGCCGAGATTAGTGGTCTGACGGTTAATGATCTGGATCTTATGCGTTTTCTTAGCATTTAGTTCTTCCATTTGCCCTGTTCTATCTCACAGGCTGCCCTGCGGATGGTTCAACGTTAATAAAGTATATGCCGTGTAAGCGACCTCTATGCCCCTATCTTTCAAAGATACTTATACATATTTTCCGCATCTTCCTTTTTCACGCTCTCCTGTATGGTAAGAACCTCTACCTTTGTCTCCCTGTTGCCAAACCCGATTGTAATGACATCTCCGGGTTTCACATTAACGGAAGCTTTTGCAGGTTTATCATTCACCATTACTCTGCCGGCATCACAGGCTTCATTGGCGACAGTCCGCCGCTTAATCAGGCGTGATACCTTTAAAAATTTATCCAATCGCATCCATTTCCTCTTTTCCGCATCTTAGCTTTTAAAGTTACAACGCAAAAGCGGACAGCCCCGCTTGGAAGCTGCCCGCATCTGATCCCATCCGTAATTAGTTCACTGCATCCTTGAATGCCTTACCCGGTTTGAACTTCGGAGCCTTAGATGCTGCAATCTTCATCTCCTTACCTGTCTGAGGGTTACGTCCTGTTCTAGCTGCTCTCTCTGATACCTCAAATGTACCAAATCCAACTAACTGAACCTTTCCGCCCTTTTTAAGTTCTGTTGTTACTGTGTCAGTAAAAGCTGCTACTACAGCTTCCGCATCTTTCTTTGTAATTCCTGCCTTATCAGCAACAGCTGCTACCAATTCTGTCTTGTTCATGCTTGAACTCCTCCTAGATAATTAATATTAAACTTGTCCGCTTTCTGAAAAGCGCCATAAGTCTTTTATATTAGTTTTTTGGAACTTTGTCAATATATTTCACCAGTTTTTCCCAAATTCATAAGATTTTGTAAGTAATTATAGAACAATTCGTTAATTTATTGGCAGTAGTGCCGAAAATGAATAGCTGATATCTTTTGCCGAATCATCTACCATAATCGTATAGCTTCTAGTCTGACAACCATTTTTCCTGAGAATGATGACATAAGATCCCTCTTCCTTTGGGAAACTGACCGGTGCCAGACCAATATAACTCCCATCTTTAAATACCTCAACCCCTTCCGGTCCTTCAATCGTGACCTTATATCCGGAAGCGCTGATCGGCATCCGATCAGAAGATGTCCCTCCTGATGCCGTATTACCGCCGGAAGTGGTATTACTACCGGAAGCTGTGCTTTCTGATGCCGTATTACCGGAAATCATATTTTCTGAAATCGTATTACCAGAAATTATATTTTCTGAAATCGTATTAGAGGAAACCTGATTGGCGGACACATCATTGCCGGATAGCGTCTGCTCCTGATTGGTGGAAATATTATTCTCCGACTCGGAAGTTCCTCCGTTCCATTCCATCGTGATATTCATATTGGAATATTCTTCACTGACTCTAATATATTTGCTGATCGTCTGATATCCTTCCGCCACAACCACCATTTGATGAATCCCATAAGTCAGCTCCTGCTCTGTATCCGTATCAACGCGTCTTCCATCAATATAAACCTTGGCATTAAACGGCGATACTGTAAATACCAGTACGCCGTATTTTGCTTCCCCCTGCCACTCACTGACATCCCATTCGTATTCCTCGTCTTTCACAACCGTAATCGTCTCCGTGCCGCTACAGCCGGCATTGGAAATCGTCACCTCATAGGTACCCTCCGGCACGGAAAGAAGCATGTCCTCGCTGACCTGATAGATCTTGGAATGATCCACCTCCAAAAAACCACCAACGAAAAAACTGTCGTTGGCAAGACGCAGATATCCATGACCGCGTTCCACCACAATACATTCTATCATGTGGTCATGACCGCTCACCCGCAGGACATCCGCTTCATTGATATCCATCCTGTCGCCGATGCCTTTCTCCGTGAGCACCACCACATCCTGTGCCATCCTGTATACCTCATTGTTCAATACCATATCCCTGCTGCCTGTCTCCATTGCGAACTGTTCCACCCAGTCAAACACAAATGTTTCCGAAGAAAGACGCAGGCTGTCCAGACGTTTCGCGCGATGCAGAAAATCCACATTTACGATTTCCCCGATCCGCACCTGCTCTAAAGATAACGCTTGTCCGTATTTATCATAATACGCTGTCGCCCCGTCATAGTTCAGCGTGTAATATTTGCCCAGTTCCAGATTCTTAAAAGTAATCGTAGACGTCTCCGTATTCTTGCTGATCACAATTGCCGTATCTCTGGAATCATAATTGCCGCTTGTCGCCGGTACAAAGCCTGTGTCATAATTGCCTTGCTGAGCCCCGGCTCCGGTCTCCGCTATCCGAGCGCAGCCTGCCAGCAAAAACAGACCTAAGCACAACAGAAGCAGATATAAGACTTGTACTCTTTGTAATTTTATCACTCTTTTGTTCTCCTCATAATTTTCGTTCCACAATTCTGTCTCTGAGGTTTACATAACACGAAGTCGGAAAATATGTGTTCCAAAAATGATTTCTTTTATGATTTTTTTGGAACACATATTTTCCAACAAAGAGTTATGTAAGCCGGATTTAACTCTTTCATGTATGATTATATAACAGAGATTCCAGAAAGGAAACACCCTTCTCCCGAAGCTGTTCCTGCTCCATGATCTTCTTGAGCTTATCGGTATTGCGCTCCATAACTACTGACTTACGAGAATTAATGTAAAAATTAACAATTTTCCAAAACTTTTCCGGATAAGAAAGCCGGTAAATCAACAGTTTTTTTTCTGCTTCTGAAATTGCTCTCTCTTTCAGGTAATTTTCCGCACAAACTTCTGCACAACTGATATCCCAGCCGTTTTTTTCCATTACTTTCCTAAAAAACAGGGAAAAATCCCTAATTCCGCTGTCCCACTGAAATTTTTCAAAATTCATCACCGCAGGACCCGATGGCGTAAAAACAATATTATGGTACTGAAAATCCCCATGACAAAAAGCACCTTCTGCAAAGATTTTGCGATTATACTCGCTAAAATCCTCCCGTTCCAACCGTTCTTCTATCACCAGCGCCTTCTTCAGGAAAAAATCATAATTGATCAAAAGAAAATTCTCAAAATTACTCCGGTTGGCCCTGCCCCGAATAAATTTCTTTCCCCGTTTCAGTTCCGCATTGCGCTTTTGTATCTCATGCAATAGTCCGTTATTTCCCTGCGGCGGGGCATCCTCCGTGCCAAGCGGCACGCGCATTGCTTTATGCAGCTTTGCCATATGGGCAAATGCCATACCAATATCAGACATATCCACAGGGATACACTCTTTTCCTTCATAATAGTCTTTCAGGAGATACGTATTCTGTTCCCGGTCCCGGCAAAGATAACTTCCCTCCTTATTCGGTATGTAAGCATCCAAAAGATAACCGGAATTCTCCCGTACTGCCCTGAGAAGTCGATCAATTTTCGCTATCCTTTCTTCCGTTCCCCGGTATTCCCTAAGCACTTTCAGTCCTTGATCCGTCTCACAAATAATCGCGCTTCTTCCCCTATAGGTACGGAGCACATTTAATTCATAATTCTCAAGCATACTGACTGCCCTGTCATTCATAGGATTACCGCCCTTTCCGCCCTTTCCGGCATACACTATCCTATGAATATTTTTGGGGGAATATTCCAAATTCTCAAAAGGAACACTTTACGGTATATACCGCTGCATCAGATATTCTTTCGTGTTATGGGAAGGATCTCCGATCACATCCTGCAGCATCCTCTCCAAGATCATGCCCATCTCCTGTCCCGGCTCTATCCCCGCCCGGATCAGATCTTTGCCATTGACCGCGAGGCTTCTCAGCGATATACACTGTCCTTCTTCTTTAATCTTCTGATAGACTCGAAATCCTTCCCTTATGGCGGCAAGCTTTTCCTCTTTCCGGTATCCACTCTGCGCCATGGTGTCCGCTTCCCTGACCTCAAATAATGCCGGGAAATATTCCTCCCCAATCTGATGAAGCGCCTTGCGCATTATTCTCTCCGCCGGCTCAATCCTCCTGTCATGATAGGCAACCAATCCCTTCACCATAACGATCGTATGATGATCAAATTTTAAACGTCTCAAAATTTCCTCCGCCATTTTGCTGCCGCGTTCCGGATGCCCCCGGAAATGATCCACGCCATTTTCATCCGTAGTCTTTGTCACCGGCTTGGCAATGTCATGCAAAAGCATGGCAAGTCTCAGACTCTGCTCCGCTCTGATGTAAGTAAGACCTTGAATGGTATGCTCCCCGACTGTATAACAATGATGTGGGTTATTTTGTTTAGTCATCATCATCCGATCAAATTCCGGCAAAAAATGAGCCGTCAGACCGCATTGATAAAAACTTCTGAATCGTTCCGGATGATCCGACAGTAAAAGCTTGACCATCTCCGTCTGAATACGTTCAGCGCTGATCTTTTCGATCGACGCCGCCATTTCTTTGATAGCTTCCCATGTACGTTCCTCGATCCTGTAATCCAACTGCGCCGCAAACCTGACAGCGCGCATCATCCGAAGCGCGTCCTCTGAAAAACGCTCCCGCGGATCGCCCACGCAGCGGATCACATGATCCTCCAGATCCTTCCTGCCATCAAACGGATCCACAAGTCCCGTGTCCGGATGATACGCCATCGCATTGATCGTAAAATCACGTCTTTTCAAATCTTCCTTTAGATCGGGCGTAAAGATCACTTCCTTGGGATGCCTTGCATCCTCATAGGCTCCGTCGATCCGATACGTCGTTACCTCATAGCCCTGTCCCCGCTTCATGACGGTCACGGTTCCATGTTGTATCCCTGTATCAATCGTTCTTTTAAAGATCGCCTTCACCTGAACAGGCGTTGCCGAAGTGGTGATATCCCAGTCATTCGGCTCTTTTTGCAACAGGGTATCACGCACACATCCTCCCACAATGTACGCCTCATATCCTGCATCATTAATCTGACCGATCATCTCCTCTACCGCCTGCGGCAGCTTGATCCTCATCTTTGTACCCATTCTGCGAGCCTCCCTTGCAAGCAACTAATGCAATTGAATCATGCTGCCCTGATCAAAATTGGTTCAATGCATTAATCACCCGCTCCTGTTCCGCCGTCGTCAATCCATTATACATCGGGATCGAAAGCACTTCATCCGCGTAGGTTTCCGTGATGGGATAATCGCCTTTATGACATCCCAAATACGCGTATGCCTTTGATAGGTGCGGCGGGATCGGGTAATGTATAATGGTATCAATCCCCTGCTCCTTCAGATACTCAATCAACACCTGTCTTTCTTTACATCGAATGACAAACTGGTGATATACATGCCCCGCACCCTCTCTGCACTCCGGCAGGAGAATCTTCTCATTGCGAATCTCCCTAAGATACCTTTCCGCTATCTCCCTGCGTTCTTCCGTCAGCTGTGGAAGATGCTTAAGACGTACTGACAGAAGAGCAGCCTGTATCTCATCCAGTCTGGAATTCATGCCGACCTCTTCATTGTAATATCTAACTTTGCTGCCATAATTACGAAGCATCCTGATCTGATCCCGATACTCTTCACGATCTGTCACAATCGCTCCTCCATCTCCGAAAGCGCCGAGATTCTTAGTAGGATAAAAGGAAAAACAACCAATATCCCCAAAGGTTCCCGTCATCCTGCCCTGATAATCCGCCCCATGGGACTGCGCGCAATCCTCAATCAGTCGAAGATCATGTTTCCGGCATATCTCCGTGATCCGGTCCATCTTCGCAGCCTGTCCGTACAGATGCACCACCATAACAGCTTTCGTCTTATCAGTAATCTTTTCCTCAATCTTATCAACGTCGATCTGAAAATATTCATCCGGTTCTACAAATACCGGCGTTGCACCTGCAATCGTGATCGCCATGACCGTCGCGATATACGTATTGGCCTGTACGATGACCTGGTCTCCCTCCTGCAATCCGACTGCCCGGCATGCCAATATCAACGCATCCAGACCACTCGCTGTCCCAACGCAGTACTTCGCGCTAAGATAATCCGCAAATTCTCCCTCAAACCGCTCTAGTTCCTGTCCCATGATATACCATCCGGAACGAAGAACGCGAACCGCCGCATCCTCAAATTCTTTCTGAAATTTATAAAACCCTTTATCAAGGCAGTTTGTCATAATCCGATCCATATATAGGGACCTCCTTCATGATTTCATTTTCATAGTATATCCATTTTGTGTATAAAGAAGCGTGCCCAAACGGACACGCCCCGCATACTTCTATACATTACAGAAAAATTCATCAGTCCTCATCGATCCCCTGACTTTTAATGTAGTTCAGTACATCGCCGACTGTTTCAAAATTCTCCAGCTCCTCATCCTCTATCTTAATACCATACTCTTCCTCCAAAGCCATAACCAGCTCCATCAATTCAAAGGAATCCGCTCTCAAATCCTGTTTAAATGAAGTATCCTCCGTAATGACTACGCTCGGTGATACATGCAGCTGCTCTGCGATCATTTCTGCAACTTTTTCCAGCATAACTATTATCTCCTTTGTTACAATAATATAAATCAAATAAAGTATATTAAGCTGTCTCTTATACAAATAAGACGCTGCCGACGACTTAATAGGTGTAGATAT
>JAIDPF010000098.1 GCA_029062895.1 Lachnospiraceae bacterium | reverse complement strand
AAATAAAATTGTGTTTAAAATGGTTTTTAGATGCATTAAAGTGGTTTATAGTGGATTAAAGTGGTTGGAGAAAAGATGTTTCAGGGAGAGTTTAGTCACACAATCGATCCCAAGGGAAGGATTATCATTCCCACCCAGCTCAGAGGCGAGCTGGAGGGTGGTTTTGTTGTGACCAAAGGTCTGGATGGATGTCTTTGGCTGGTGGATGCCTCTTCCTGGAAGAATATCCAGCAGGAGATTCAAGGGATGCCCTTCGGGTTAAAGGAGGCGCGTACCCTTTCACGATTTTTGATCGCGGGAGCAACGGATGGCGGCATTGATGGGCAGGGGCGTGTGTTTATCCCACCCAGTCTCAGAGAATATGCTGGATTGGAAAAGAATGTTATCTTAGCCGGTGTCGGAAGCCGGCTGGAGATCTGGGACAAGTCCAGATATGAGCAGATTACAGATATCGAGGATATGTCGGCGATTGCCGAGAAACTTGTGGAATTTGGTATTCGTCTGTAACTGCTGGCGGAAAAGTTGTCTATGTTATGACAGGCGGTTTTCGTAAAAGGCGGACATACAGTTTGGGAAAGGGGTTTGCAGTGGAATTCTCGCATCAGCCGGTTTTATTGAAAGAGACAATAGAAGGACTGGCTATCAAGCCGGATGGTGTGTATCTTGACGGAACGCTTGGCGGCGGTGGTCATTCTTATGAGATCGCTTCCAGGCTGGCCGAAAAGGGACGGCTTTATGGAGTCGATCAGGATGGCGACGCGATTGAAGCGGCGACGGTACGGTTGAAGGAATATGGGGACAAAGTAACCATTATCCGTTGCAACTATCGGGAGGCGGTTGATAAACTGCGGGAACTTGGAATCGACGGGGTAAATGGCATCCTCCTTGATTTGGGAGTTTCTTCTTACCAGTTGGACAACGGAGAACGGGGATTTTCCTATCGTATTGATGCGCCTCTTGATATGAGGATGGACACCAGACAAACCTTGACTGCCGAGGAAATTGTCAATACCTATGATGAGATGGCATTATTCCATATGATAAAAAATTACGGAGAAGAAAAGTTCGCCAAGAATATCGCGAAGCATATCGTGTTGGCAAGAAAGAACAAGAGGATTAAAACCACATTTGAATTAAATGACATTATAAAAGCTGCGATTCCTGCAAAGATGCGCATGGATGGACATCCTTCCAAACGGACCTTTCAGGCAATCCGGATAGAATGCAACAGAGAATTAGATGTCTTAGGGGAAGCCTTGAAAAATATGATAGCGTACCTGCATCCCGGTGGTAGGATAGCGGTGATCACCTTTCAGTCCTTGGAAGACCGGATCGTAAAAAATGCTTTTCGTGAAGCAGAACATCCGTGTACCTGTCCGCCGGAACTGCCGGTATGCGTATGCGGCAAGAAACCCCTCGGAAGGTGCATTGGGAGAAAGCCGATCATAGCATCGGAGGAAGAAATAGGGATGAACAGGCGGGCAAAGCCGGCTAAACTCAGAATTTTTGAAAAGAACTCATAGATGATCAATATTTAAGAAAAAATCAGTTTGGGAGAAGTGAAAGGAATTATGGCAGGAAGAAATTATGTATATGGCAATGCTGCAAGGCAGCTGCCGAGAGAGACGGAAAAAGAGTTTTACGTCAGATCCAGATCTGCAAGGGAGCAGGAGAAACAGGAAAGGCGGGCATATCATAAAAAGATATATAATGCGATATTAATTGTTGCAACAGTAGTTGCATTATGCTTCATAATTTGGCATTATATAAATGTACAGGCTGAAGTGACTGCCTTGATGAACCAGAAGGCTTCTCTGCAGAGTCAGTATGAGACGCTGCGTCTGGACAATGACCTGTATGAGGATAGGATCTACAGTGCGGTCAATATTCAGGAGATCGAACGTATTGCTATCGAGGAGTTGGGGATGAAACTGGCGGGCGAGGGTCAGATCGTCATATACTCAGGTGAGATTGAGGACTATGTGAAGCAGTACATGGACATGCCTGAATAGGAATGGAGTAAATGAGTGAAAAATCAAAGACAAAAAGGTGAAGGTGGATCAAAACACAAGAAAAATACCAAGAAGCTTGTCAAGGTAAATGACCGGGATAGATTTCAGGATTACATGGCGGCGAAGCTGATGGTATTTGAAGGGGTTCTGTTGATCTGCCTTCTTACGTTGGTGGCGCGTATCGTCATGCTCGGCGCGGATAATGAAGAGGAATATAAACGGCTTGTCATGAGGCATCTGCAGACAAAATATGACAGCCGGACGATCCCATACCGGAGGGGTGCTATTGTTGACCGAAATGGGACGACTCTTGCGATCAGCGATGTGAGGTATAATATCATACTAGACGCGAAGATGCTGCGTGAGAAAGCAGAGGAGTTAGATCCGACGCTGGTGGCGCTTCAGACATGTTTTAATATCAATACTTCGGAAGTCAGGACATACATAATGGAACATCCTGAGTCACAGTATTATATCCTTCAGAGGGAAGTTGATTATTCCCTGATTGAACCGTACCTTGCGATGCAGGCGGAGGAGGGCAGCGGAATCTCCCAAAAAGGAATCTGGTTTGAGACAGTTTATGTCAGAAGTTATCCCTATGATACGCTGGCCAGCGACGTGATTGGTTTTACAACGACACAGGGAGGCCAGTATGGGTTGGAAGAATATTATAATGATGTTCTGTGCGGCAGCAACGGAAGGGAGTATGGGTATCTTTCCGATGAAAATATGTTGGAAAGAACGATTGTTCCCGCGCAGGATGGATATACTCTTGTTACAACGCTGGATGCGCATATCCAGAATATCGTGGAGGAGAATATCAGGGAATATAATGAAGAGTATGCCAATGACTACCGTGAAGGAGAGATGGGATCCGATAATACGGGCGTTATTATCATGGAAGTCGATACCGGAGAGATCCTTGCCATGGCAAGTTATCCGGGATTTCATTTAAGCGATCCCACCAATGTGGAATTAAATCTTTCGCCGATTTATCCGGCAGAGACGCTGGCGATGATGACCGAAGAGGAAGAAAAGGAAGCCGTGGAAACGCTGTGGAGGAATTTTTGTATCTCAGAGTCCTATGAACCGGGCAGTGTATGCAAGACCTTTACGATGGCGGCGGCTCTGGACGCCGGGATGATTCACGATGGGGACAGATTCTTCTGCGAGGGTTATATGGCCTTTGGAGAGGGTGAGCATACAACATATATCCGCTGCCACAACCGTAATGGTGACGGAGAACTTACTCTGAAACAGGCATTGGAAGAGTCCTGCAACGTTACTCTGATGCAGATTGGTCAAAAACTGGGAAGATCAGCTTATCTAAGATATTTTAGGAATTTTAATTTCGGACTGCGGACAAACATCGATCTGGCGGGAGAGATGCGGACGGATTCCCTGGTGTTTACGGAAGATACGATGGGAGTGACGGAACTTGCGACTTCTACTTTCGGACAGGGATATAATGTGACTATGATCGAAACGATCTCTGCTTATTGCAGTCTGATTAACGGCGGTTATTATTATCGCCCGCATATGGTAAGACAGATACGGGATGAAAACGGAGCGGTTGTGGAAAATATCGAACCGGTGATGCTGCGGCAGGTGGTTTCCGAAAGTGTCTCTGATCTGATGATCGATTATTGTATCGGTGTTGTAGAGGAAGGTACCGGTACCTATGCAAGACCGGCAGGCTATCGGATCGGCGGCAAGACTGGTACGGCTGAGACGTCAGGAGATGGAAAGCAGAATTATGTTGTTTCTTTTATGGGATTCGCGCCGGCGGATGATCCGCAGATCGCGATCTATGTTGTCATCGACCGTCCGAATGCGGCATCGCAGGATCAGGCAACAAGGAGGGCGTGCCTGCTCTGCAGATCCATCCTGACGGATGTGCTTCCTTATATGCATATCTTTATGACAGAAGAATTAAGTGAGGAAGAAGAACGGGAACTGGAAGAAAGGGGCAATTATCTTTCGACATTATCTGCCAATGCCGTAGACGATGGGACGATATCCGAAAACGACGCATCGGGAGATAACACACCGGACGATCATACGGATAACGATGCACCTGCGGGCATCACGATCAAGATCGACCCAGAGACCGGTTATGCGATTGATCCGCTCAATGGAGAATATCTTGATCCGGTGACCGGGGTGCCGATCAATCCGGATTCCAGTATTATTCAGAATGGCGCGGGAGAATCCATAGGATTTGAAGAACGTGAGCAACCGGATGGATAAGAATAGAATAAGTGTAAGATTTGCATAATAGATTTATATCAATAGGATTGATGTGAGCTATGATATGTCAAAATCGGAGCATAATGAAAAAGTATTTGAACGGGTGCGCATTTTCCATAAAAAAAAGCTGTTCGTCTACTGGTTGTTCATACTGTGCGCCTGTATCACCCTGACGGTCAGGTTGGGATTTTTGATGATTATGGCGGCGGATGATTACGGAAGCCGCGCGATCGATGTACAGGAGAGGGAACGGGATATCAAGGCTGCCAGAGGCAGGATCCTTGATATCAATGGCGTTGTACTTGCAGATAATACCACGGTATGTACCGTCTCGGTGATCCACAGCCAGATTGAAGATCCTGAGGCGGTTATCGCTATGTTGTGCAGAGAATTGTCTTTATCGGAGGAGTATGTCCGAGGCAGAGTGGAAAGATATACTTCCATCGAACGGATCCGGAGCAATGTGGATAAAGAGACCGGAGACCGGATCAGAAGTTATGGGTATGCCGGCGTTAAGGTAGATGAAGATTATAAACGCTATTATCCTTATGGAGAACTGGCCTCCAAGGTGCTTGGATTTACCGGCGGAGATAATCAGGGAATCATCGGTTTGGAAGTCATGTATGAAGAGTATCTGTCGGGAACACCGGGACAGATCCTGACGGTGACGGATGCCAGAGGAATCGAGGTTCCGGAAGAAGGCGAACGCAGGCGGGAACCGATTGCCGGGGATGATCTTGTGATCAGCATAGATGCCAATATCCAAATGTACGCTCAGCAGTTGGCGGAACAGGCAATGGTAACAAAAGAAGCGGAAAGCGTCTCTATTATCGTTATGCGGCCAAATACCGGGGAGATACTGGCCATGACTAATGTTCCGGAATTTGATCTGAATCACCCCTTTGAGCTGAATCAGACCGGCAGACTTTTGGAGATCAGTATATCGGACAATGAAATGACTTCTGAAGAGAGACAGGACGCTCTTAATCGGATGTGGAGAAATGGATGTATCAATGACACCTATGAGCCGGGTTCGACTTTTAAGATCATCACGGCAGCGGCAGCTTTAGAGGAAGGCATTGTAACGCTGGATGAGGCATTTCACTGTCCCGGATTTATCGTAGTGGATGACCGCCGGATCAGATGCCATAAGGTACAGGGACATGGATCGGAAACATTCTTACAGGGATTTATGAATTCGTGTAATCCGGTATTTGTGGGGGTTGGTTTGCGGCTTGGGGTGGAACGGTATTATGATTATTTTGAACAGTTCGGATTGTTGACAAAGACCGGTATTGATCTTCCGGGAGAAGCGGCGACAATCATGCATAAGGAGGAAAATATCGGACCAGTAGAGCTTGCGACGATTTCTTTCGGACAGTCATTTCAGATCACGCCGATACAGCTTGCGACGACGGTATCGGAGATCATCAATGGCGGTACAAGAGTAACGCCGCATTTCGGCGTATGTACGCAGGACGCGCAGGGTAACATCAACCATATCTTTGACTATCCTGTGACAGAAAATGTGGTCAGTAGTGAAACCTCCGAGACCATGCGGTATATGTTAGAGCAGGTGGTCAGTAACGGAGGCGGTAGAAACGGATATGTGGAAGGCTTTCTGGTGGGAGGAAAGACGGCGACCAGCCAGACGCTTCCCAGAAGCAATGGTGTTTATATCGCTTCCTTTATCGGGTTTGCGCCGGCGGATGATCCGCAGGTACTTGCCATTGCAATTATCAATCATCCGCAGGGTACCTATTATGGCGGGCAGATTGCCGCGCCGTTGGTCAGGCAGCTGTTTGAGAATATCCTGCCTTATCTGGAGATAGAGCCATATATCAGTGAAGAGCAGTGAGAAGAACTACGGCATTTTTGAGGTTAGCGAAAGGAGCGGAGGTATCCTATGAATTTAAAATATGATATGATCATACCGGTTTTATTATCATTCGGGATCAGTGTCCTGATGGGGCCGGTAGTCATTCCTTTTTTAAGAAAACTGAAAATCGGACAGACGATTCGCGATGACGGACCGGAAACGCATTTGCAAAAAGCCGGAACACCGACGATGGGAGGACTGATGATCCTTACGGCAATCGTTGTGACTTCGCTGTTTTATATCAAGGATTATCCCAATATCATTCCAATCTTGTTTTTAACGCTTGGATTTGGTCTGATCGGCTTTTTGGATGATTATATTAAAGTGGTGCTCAAGCGTTCTCTGGGACTGCGCGCATGGCAGAAGATGGCGCTCCAGATTCTTGTAACGGGTGTTTTTGCTTATTATGTGGTGGAGGTGCTGCAATGGGATCTTTCAATGAAGATTCCGTTTGTAGGAGATAAATATATTGATTTTGGTGTTTGGAATGTACCGATTTTGTTTTTTGTCATTTTAGGGACCGATACAGGAACTAATTTTACGGATGGTCTGGACGGATTGGCAAGTAGCGTTACAGTACTGGTTGCTACCTTTTTTACGGTGGTGGCGATCGGAACTTCCAGCGGTATCGAGCCGATCACCTGTGCGGCAGTTGGCTCGCTGCTTGGATTTTTATTATTTAATTTTCATCCGGCAAGCGTTTTTATGGGCGACACGGGTTCTCTTGCACTGGGAGGTTTTGTTGCCGCAACGGCATATATGCTACAGATGCCGCTGTATCTAGTGATTGTGGGGCTGATCTATGTTGTCGAAGTGTTGTCCGTCATCATTCAGGTGACCTATTTTAAACTATCACATGGAAAGAGAATCTTTAAGATGGCGCCGATCCATCACCATTTTGAAAAGTGCGGCTGGAAAGAAACAAAAGTCGTTGCCGTATTTACCATTGTGACAGCGATCTTATGTCTGATCGCGTTATTGGGAGTATGAGTCAATCATCAGAAAGGTAAGAATATCAAAAAGCAGCATTACGCCAAAGACAGAAAAGCGTAAAACAGCGCGGAAATGAGGTTATCTATGGATTTAACAGGAAAAAAAGTCATCGTTATGGGCGCCGGCATCAGCGGCATTTCAGCAGTCAGGCTGTTGCTTGACGTCGGCGCAGTTCCGGTTTTGTTTGATGAAAATGAGAAGTTGGATCGTGCCAAAGTGACAGGGCAGCTTGGGGGAAAAGAGATAGAGATCGTAACAGGGACTTTGCCAAAGGAGTTTATTGAGTCGGCTGCTCTGCTTGTGATGAGTCCGGGAATTCCGGTGGATACGCCCTTTGTAGAGCAGTTTCGCAAAGCGCGGATCCCGGTCTGGGGAGAAATCGAACTGGCATATCAGTATGCAAAAGGAGATGTGATTGCCATTACGGGGACAAATGGTAAGACGACGACGACCGCCCTGACCGGTAAGATCATGGAAGATTATTATGGAAAAGCATATGTTGTAGGCAATATCGGCGCTCCCTATACAGCGGCCGCTTTGGATACGAAGGATGGGGAGGTTACCGTAGCGGAGATTTCCAGTTTCCAACTGGAGACGATACATAATTTTCACCCGCGTATTTCCGCGATTTTAAATATTACCCCGGATCATTTAAATCGTCATCACACCATGGAGAACTATGTGGCATGCAAAGAAGCTGTGGCCGGAAACCAGACTTCGGCGGATGTCTGTGTTCTGAATTATGAAAATGATTATACCAGAGCGTTTGCGGATAGATGTCCGGCGAAGGTGGTGTTCTTCTCTTCCGGACAGCGGCTGGAGGAGGGAATCTATCTGCAGGGAGAAGACATCATGTATGCAGACGGGGGAAGTCACCGAAAGCTGTTAAATATCCATGAAATGAAACTTCTTGGTTTACATAATGTTGAAAATGTGATGGCGGCAATTGGTATGGCATTGGCGTATGGTGTACCGGAACAGTCAGTGATTAAGAGCGTGAAAGAATTTACTGCAGTGGAACATAGGATTGAGTATGTAGCAACGGTTCGTGGTGTGGATTATTATAATGATTCCAAGGGAACCAATCCGGATGCCGCGATTAAGGGGATTCAGGCGATGAACCGTAAGACCGTTCTGATCGGGGGTGGTTATGATAAGGACAGCTCCTATGATGAATGGATCGAGAGTTTTGACGGCAAGGTAAGCTGGCTGGTGCTTCTTGGACAGACAAGGGAAAAGATTGCGGATTGTGCCAGAGCGCATGACTTCCAGAATATTATTTTGACGGATTCTTTGGAAGAGGCAGTCAGGGTATCCGCTTCCAAAGCCGGAGCAGGGGAAGCGGTTCTTCTTTCGCCGGCATGCGCCAGCTGGGGCATGTTTACGAATTATGAGGAGCGCGGCAGGATGTTTAAGGAACTTGTAAAGAAACTGGAGAAGGAAGGATAGATTTTTCTGTATTGTAGAAGGGAGTATTGTAGCAAATATGCCAAATAAACGACGACAGTTTGATTACAGTTTATTTTTTATTACCTTCGGGCTGCTGGCTTTTGGATTGATGATGATCTATTCCACCAGCGCTTATGAAGCGGGGCGGGAATTTGACGGAGACGCGGCGCACTATTTTAAACGGCAGCTTTTGTCAACGATCATCGGTCTGGGAGCAATGTGGGGCGTTTCCTATATCCCGCATAAGCTGTACCGGGCGATTCCATGGTGGCTGCCGCTGGCGGTTGGCATCGGAGCGATGCTGATGCTGTTGACGCCGTGGGCGCATACGGCGAAGGGCGCGACCAGATGGTTTTATCTGTTCGGCAGCAGCGCCCTCAGTATCCAGCCCGCAGAGATCGTTAAGATGATGATCATTATTTTCAGCGCGAAAATGGTGGCGGATTATCCCAAGATGATGCAGACATGGAGAGGTTTTGCGTGGATTGTAGGACCGGCTCTTCTGTTGGGAGTGATCGTACGTGCGCTTTCCAACAACCTTTCGAGCGCACTGATCGTGATCGGAATCGGCGTCGTGATGATATTCATTGCGTCACCGCAGTATAAAAAATATGTCATTGCAGTTGTGCTGGCTGCTATAGCGGTCGTTTTTATCGTAATCTACTTCAGTCAGCCGATAGATACCAGTGATATGGAGTTCCGTGGAAAGCGTTTCGTGGCATGGCTTCATCCGGAGCAATACTCGGATGATACGGCATATCAGACGTTGCAGGCCTTGTATGCTATCGGTTCCGGAGGACTGACTGGTAAGGGGATTGGGGAGAGTATCCAGAAGATGGGCTTTATTCCGGAAGCGCAGAATGACATGATTTTTGCCATTATCTGTGAGGAGCTTGGTCTGGTGGGTGCGGTATTGGTCATTGTGCTGTTTGCCGTATTGATCCATCGACTGATACATATTGCAATGCGGGCGAAAGACCTCCACGGCGCGATGCTTGTGGTGGGGGTCATGGCCCATATTTCGATTCAGGTTATCTTAAATATCGCCGTGGTGACCAATCTGATTCCCAATACAGGTATCAGTCTTCCGTTTATCAGCTACGGTGGTTCCGCCGTAATATTTACGCTGATAGAATTCGGAGTCGTGCAGAATGTTGCGTTGGACGCGAAACTGTAAATCTTTCAGTCACTTTTTGACCTCTTATTCATACAATAGATTAGATGCTCTTACGAAGGAGCATCCTGTCTAGAATGGAGATGGGGATAATTCATTGAGTGTGATACGTATTGAGGGAGGCAGGGAACTTCACGGTCATATCAGGATACAGGGGTCCAAAAATGCGGCGCTGCCAATTTTGGCGGCTACAGTATTGGTTCCTGGTACGACAGTGCTGAGCAATTGTCCGGATATCAGGGACGTTGATTTAATGAAAAAGCTTTTGGAAAGCATGGGATGTCGTATCCAGTCATGCCGGGGGCGAATGGAAATTGATGCTTCCGGAATATCTCAGTGCCATTTGCAGAAGGAGTACATAGAGGGGATGCGGTCTTCCATCATCCTGCTGGGAGCGATGCTGGGACGTTTTGGAAAAGCCTGTATCGGATACCCCGGAGGATGCGTGATCGGGGAGCGCCCGATCAACTATCACCTGATGGCGCTGCGGGAGCTGGGCGCTGATATTTCCATCGAGGAAGACCAGATTTTAGCTAGTGCGTCCTGCCTGATTGGAAAGGAGATCACATTTCCGATCTCCAGTGTGGGAGCGACAGAAAACGCATTGCTGGCGGCAGTATCCGCAAAGGGTGTCACAGTGCTGAAGAATGCTGCGACAGAACCGGAAATTACGGCATTGTGCCGGTTTTTGATAGCAGCGGGAGCTGATATTGAGGGACTTGGAACGAGAACGATTAAGATTACCGGTGGTCCGCTGCATGAGGTGCATTATCAGATTCCGCCTGACAGGATCGTCGCGGGCACATATCTTCTGACGGTGGCGGCTGCCGGGGGACGCGTGAGCTTCGAGGATATTCCGCTTCAGGAATTGACAGGCTTGACGGATTGCCTTCGGACTATGGGCATAGAACTTCAGTGCCAGAATGATGCAGTGGAAATCATATCCTCGGCAAAGTATCGCGCTATTCCATATCTGGCTACGGAGGAATATCCGGGATTCGCGACCGATTTACAACCACAGATGGCGGCTGCCTTGACCTGCGCGGAAGGAAATAGTATTATTGAGGAGAGGATTTTTGATAACCGTTTTGGTTATGCAAAGCAGTTGGAGAAAATGGGAGCGTCTGTGATGCATGAGGGAAGACGGCTGTTGATCAGGGGAACTAAAAAACTGCATGGCGCTGATATCGAGGCGGCGGATTTAAGAGGCGGTGCAGCGTTGATTCTGGCGGGGCTGATGGCTGACGGAGTGACATATGTAAAGGGATGCCGATATGTAGAGCGGGGATATGAGGATATTGTCAGAGATCTATCGGCAGTTGGGGCGAGGATAAAGTATGCAGATTGAAAAATAAGCCTGATAGCTTATTTTTCAATCTGAAATTTGTGCTTGCGCCCAAATTTCCGGGTTATGGAAAGGCATGGAGGATTAGATTGAAGGATTATGACCGAATCATTCATTATAAGATCATTATTTGTATCATTCAGGGGGTGATACTGCTTTTGTGTGTGGGTTTCTGGCTGGTGTTGGATATATTTCAAGTGACCAATGTATATGTGGAGGGAAATGAACATTATACCAGTGAAGAGATCAGGCAGATGGTCGTGACGGGGAAATATGGGGACAATTCACTGTATCTTTCTCTGAAATACAGGAATAAACATATTACGGATATCCCGTTTATAGAGATGATGGATGTGGATGTGGTTGACCACAATACGATACATATTATGGTTTATGAGAAAGCGCTGGCCGGTTATGTGGAATATCTGGACAATTACATGTATTTTGACAAGGATGGCGTAATTGTGGAATGTGCCAGCGTACAGACAGTAGGGATTCCTCTGGTTACGGGTCTTTCCTTTGATCATATGGTGATGTACGAAACTCTTCCTGTAGAAAATGAAGAGATCTTCCAGACAATTTTAAATGTGACACAGATGCTTAATAAATACGATATTGTTGCGGACAAGCTTTACTTTGATGGCAACTATGAAATGATGCTTTATTTTGGCGATGTGCGTGTCGATCTGGGCAGCGTGGATCTGTTGGAGGAAAAAATACAGCGGCTGGCTGCCATTCTTCCTCTGGTAGAGGATAGGAAAGGTATTATTCATATGGAAAATTATGAGTCCGGGGATGGAGATATCACAATGACGGTTGAATAGTGCAGAATGAAAATTATATATTTTTTCTAAAAAATAGTTGATAAATTCTTGAAATGATTATATGATACTATATATGATGTTATAACATATAATGTTACAACATAATAATGTTGTGATTATGTTTGTTAGGAGGACAAGGTCTTGCTCGAAATAAAAAATAGTGAATCAAGCGCAGCTGCGAAGATTCTGGTTGTCGGTGTTGGCGGCGGCGGTAATAATGCAGTGAATCGGATGATCAGTGAAAATATAATCGGGGTGGATTATATTGCGGTCAATACGGACAGGCAGGCCTTGCAGCTTTGTAAAGCGGACAAGCAGATACAGATCGGCGAGAAGCTGACGAAGGGTCTGGGAGCAGGAGCGAAACCGGAGATCGGAGCAGAGGCGGCTGAGGAAAGCGCAGATGAGATTTCAGCAGCTCTTTCCGGCAGTGACATGGTATTTATCACGGCAGGTATGGGCGGAGGAACAGGAACAGGCGCTGCTGCGGTAGTTGCGCGTATTGCTAAAGAGGAACTGGGAATCCTGACGGTTGCGGTTGTGACGAAACCGTTTAATTTTGAACAGAAAAAGCGTATGGAAAATGCCCTCAAAGGTATCGAGGAACTGAGAAAGCATGTAGATACTATGATGGTGATCCCGAACCAGAAGCTTTTTGAGATCGTAGATAAGAGAACTTCCATACCTGAAGCATTTCGCAAGGCGGATGAAGTATTGCAGCAAACGGTACAGGGCGTTACCGATCTGATTAATCAGGCGTCCATGATCAATCTGGATTTTGCTGATATCCAGACAGTTATGAAGGACAAAGGCGTAGCGCATGTGGGTATTGGTACAGGTACAGGCGATGATAAGGCGTTGGAAGCAGTTAAGAACGCGGTGGAGAGTCCGCTGCTTGAGACGACGATTGCGGATGCGACGGATATTATCTTAAATGTAACGGGTGACATTACACTGTATGATGCCGGTGTGGCAGCTGATTATATTCAGGAGATCACAGGTGACAGAGGAAATGTTATCTTTGGAACCAGAAGTGATGAGTCGATGAAGGATACCTGTGTTGTCACAGTCATTGCTACTGGAATAGAACCTCCTTCCGCGCCGATGAGCAGGATCGTAGGGGCGGATGAATATCGTCCGGCAAGAACCAATAATACATATCCTCAGAGCGCACCCAAAGCGGCGAGAACGATGGCAGCGCCTGTTGCGCCAAGAACAAATTATGAGGCGGCTTCGGTTATGAGTCAGGATGCAGGTGTGGAGGAGCAGGAAGCGCCGGAAGCGATGGAACGGCCGACATTCAGAAGCAGCAATATGGGAACCTCTAATATTCCGACTTTCAATGGGAAATTTAAGAGTAAGATTGAAGATAAAAACTATCAGCTTCCTTCTTTTATGAAGAGATCGGATTCTTAATATCTGTAAATTGACTATCTCCTGTCGAGGATTCGGCGGGAGATTTTTAATGAGGTAAATTATAATAACGATAATGCTAAGGTTGAAGGGGGAACACCCAAATGAACTTTTTAGAAGAACGAATACAAAAAGATGGTATTGTAAAAGAGGGAAATGTCCTTAAGGTTGATACTTTTCTGAATCACCAGATGGATATCAGGCTTTTCAAACAGATGGGAGAAGAGTGGAAAAGACGCTTTGAAGGTACATATATCAATAAGATACTGACCATTGAGGCATCGGGAATTGGAATCGCATGCGTTGTTTCCGAATACTTTGATGTTCCGGTTGTTTTTGCGAAAAAATCTAAAAGCGTCAATATTGACGGGAGTATGTATATGGCGGAGGTGGAATCGTTTACTCATAAATGCAAAAATCAGGTGATTGTTTCTAAAAAATTTCTGGGACCCGATGATCATGTCTTGATCATTGATGATTTTCTGGCAAATGGCTGTGCCCTGCAGGGGATGATTTCTATTTTGTCTCAGGCAGGAGCAACATTGGAGGGAATCGGAATTGCGATTGAGAAAGGATTCCAATCGGGAGGACGTACCATCAGGAATCTCGGTTATCGTCTGGAATCTCTCGCGATCGTAGACGGCATGGATGCAGCCACCGGCAGGATTTATTTTAGGGACTAGGACGCGGACAAAGTGTGAACGGAAAAGAGAGGCATGATATACGGATGAAGAAAGAAGCAAGTGTTGATAATATTTATTCTCTGGAGGGAAGGGTCCCTTTGGCGAAGGCGGTTCCTTTTGGACTGCAGCATATACTGGCTATGTTTGTGGCGAATATTGCGCCGATTATGATTGTAGCGGGAGCTTGCGGACTGGATTCGTCACAAAGCGCTATGTTGATACAAAGTGCGATGATTATAGCAGGAATCGGAACGCTCATACAATTATTTCCGTTGTGGAAAGTCGGTTCCGGTCTGCCGATCGTTATGGGAATCAGTTTTACGTTTGTTTCGGTTTTTTGTTATATAGGACCGACCTACGGATATAACGCGATTATAGGCGCTGTGTTAGTCGGCGGTATTGTGGAAGGAATTCTGGGCCTGTTCGCAAAATACTGGACAAAGCTGATTACCCCGATTGTGGCGGCGAGTGTTGTGACGGCAATTGGATTTTCGCTGTTGTCGGTTGGAGCAGCTTCCTTTGGCGGCGGAAGCGGAAGTGAGGGATTTGGCTCGGCAACAAATTGGATTCTTGGAACAATAACGCTTTTATGCTGTTTGCTTTTTAACATTTTTGCGAAGTCCTATTGGAAACAGTTATCTGTTCTATTTGGACTTGTTGTGGGGTATATTGTGGCAATTTTCATGGGAGAGGTGGATTTTTCTGCGCTAAAATCGGCTTCTATTGTGGCGCTTCCGGCGATCCTGCCGTTTCGACCGGAGTTTAATATGAGCGCCATCATAGCGGTAGTTCTGATTTTTCTGGTGTCTGCTACGGAGACCATAGGAGATACCTCGGCACTTGCCACGTCCGGACTGGATAGGGATGCTTCCGTAAAAGAGGTTGCCGGTTCTTTGACCTGTGATGGCTTCATCAGTGCGCTATCGTCCCTTTTCGGATGTCTGCCGATCACCTCATTCAGCCAGAACGTCGGTCTTGTTGCAATGACCAAAGTAGTCAATCGGTTTACCATTGCAACCGGAGCGGTAATTATGATTATTGCGGGAATTTTTCCGGGCTTTGGGGCGCTGCTTGCCACACTGCCGGATGCGGTACTGGGTGGCTGTACGATCATGATGTTTGGTACGATCGTGGTCAGTGGACTGCAGATGGTGAGTAACTGCGGTTATACGCAGAGAAATGTTACAATAGCGGCATTGTCTTTGAGTACGGGAATCGGCTTTACACAGGTGCCGGAGATCTTTGAGATCTTTCCGCAGATCGTTCAAAATGTCTTCGCTACAAATTGTGTCGCGGTGGTATTCCTTGTGGCGGTGATACTAAATCTGGTACTGCCGGAAAATATGGGGAATGAGAAATCGTAAAGTTAAATGCGAAAGTGTTAAGTCCGGCTTACATAACTCTTCGTTTGAAAATCTATGTTTCAAAAACATCATAAATGAAATCATTTTTGAAACATAGATTTTCAAACGAAGAGTTATGTAAACCTCATGGGCAGAATTTAAATGGCAGGCTGCGCGAATCATCATCTGTACCTATGCATTTGGAAGGAAATTAGAAATTCTTAACATTTCTGTCCAATACCCAGCAATTTCGGAACACGATGTTCCGAAAAGGGGCAATTGAGTTATGGATGGCGAATTTGCCCCTTTTGCGTCCGTCTTCTACAACTTAAACCAGAAATGTTTAGAATTTCTTATTTCCGTACAGCAGCATAGGTACAGATGATGATTCGCGCAGCTTGCCGCCACAAAATTTAAAAGATACCTTTTGAGGCCCGAATCCTATATATGTTAATTAACGTAAGAAAGATAAGACATGATTTTGTCAGAAAATGACACATCATGTCTTTTTATTTTGCGTTAGAAGAGCTATATTCATGGCAATTCATGATTCCAGCATATCCATGCGCCACGTTTTGATGAGAGATTATATGTTCCCCTGTAGAAAATGCTCGAAAGATGTATCAATAAATTATATGAGACAAACATTGTTTTGACAAATTTTATATCCGTCTTTTTTTATAATAGGACATAAGGATGGAGATATGAAACAGGATGCTTCTTTACATTATACCATATATTTGGATCGGTTATTTGTGGAATATCTGCTGGTATATATCCTGCTGATGCTGCTTGTGGGGATGCTGCTGCATCGAAAGGCAGCATGGAAGCGGCTGCTGTTTTGCGGAGCCTTGTGGAGTATGACGGGGATCGCATGTTTGTTACTGCCTGTCGGCATACGCAGATGGGGATGTGTCATGGCAGAGTGCCTGACCGGAACATTACTGTTCCGGTTTCTGTATGGCAGAGTTCACAAAAGGATGGCGGGAGGAGTCGTTCTTGCCCTGCTGATTGTGGTGATGTATCTGACAGGATGTTTTCAGGTATCATACAGGTTGGAGAAGCTGACCGGGGTCAGCGGACTACGTTTTTTGACCGGCACTCTGTTGACGGCACTTTTGTTGATATGGCTTTTCCGACAGCGGGGAAAAACCTTGTATCATGTCAGTTTCCTCTACCGGGGTAAGGAGCATGAGATCGTGGCCTTATTGGATACCGGCAACGGTCTTCGGGAACCGATCAGTGGGAAAGCTGTCTGTGTGGTGGAAGAAAGCAGTATCCAGTGGAATATCCGGGAAGAAAAGGAAGGTGTCTATATGATTCCGTACCATGCTGTTGGGACGGATGCCGGGATGCTTCCGGCAGTCAAGGTGCATCAGGTAAAGATCATGGACAGCGGAGGGGTTTATCAGTGTCAGGAGATGCTTCTGGCAGTCTATCATGGAAGGTTATCTTCTCATGGGAAATATCAGATGCTTCTGCATACAGATTATTTAAAAGAAAGGGATGGATTATGTTAGATTTTGGCTGGACGGCAAAGATTTACTGGTTTTTGTGTAAGGATAAACTTCTGCCGGAGGATTCGGAAAACGAACTGTTTTACATAGGAGGAAGCGACGTCCTTCCTCCGCCGTTAAATACAAAAGAAGAAAATGAAATGATTTGGAAACTGGAAAATGGAAAAGCGGAGGAGGCAAAACCGGTTCTGATCGAGCGTAATCTTCGGCTGGTGGTTTATATTGCCAAAAAGTTTGATAATACCGGAATCGGAGTAGAGGATCTGGTATCTATCGGAACGATAGGACTGATTAAATCAATCAATACTTTCCGCTCGGAAAAAAATATAAAGCTGGCGACCTACGCTTCCCGGTGTATCGAAAACGAGATCCTTATGTATCTTCGCAGGAATAATAAGACAAAGCTGGAGGTTTCTATTGACGAGCCTTTAAATGTGGACTGGGACGGAAATGAACTGCTGTTGTCCGATGTACTGGGGACAGAGGAGGATATCATCTACCGGGATATTGAAACGGAAGTGGAAAGGACGCTGCTGACACGTGCCATCAGCAGGTTAAAGGAACGGGAGCGGACGATCATTATGCTGCGGTTTGGGATCAACCGTTCGGACGGTCAGGAGATGACGCAGAAGGAGGTTGCGGAATTGTTAGGCATTTCCCAATCGTATATTTCCCGCTTGGAAAAAAAGATCATGAAGCGGCTGCAAAAAGAAATGATTCGGGAGGAATAATTAGGACAACACCTCATATATTGAAATATGGAGGTGCTTTATATGATGGACAATAGCATGATCAAAGAGATATTTCCGGACTGCTTTAAAGGAATCGCTGCCGGACTGGCTCAGGTGAAGGAACTGCAGGAGATACATCTAAGAGTGGGCAGACCAATTCTTTTGATGGCGGGTAACAGGGAATATGGCATGACGTTACAGGGAGAAATGACTAGGGATATCAATATGGCATACCGGGTCGAAGAAAAAGAACTGGAATCCATATTGATGCATCTTTGTCATTACTCCCTGTATGCGTATGAGGAGGAGATCGCGAGAGGATTTTTAACGATACAGGGCGGACACCGAATAGGAATTTCCGGACAAGCCGTTGTAGAAAACGGTCATCTGCGTTCCATCAAAAATATTACCTCTATGAACCTGAGGATTGCCCATGAAGTAAAGGGAGCTGCTGACCGGATCCTTCCTTACCTATACGAGAAGGGGGAGTTGCAGAACTGTCTTTTGATATCGCCGCCCGGCTGTGGCAAGACAACCCTGCTGCGCGATATCATCCGGCAGGTATCGGATGGCAGCCGGTATGCGGAGGGAAGAAATGTCAGTGTGGTTGATGAACGTTCTGAGATCGGCGGGAGTTATCTTGGTATGCCGCAAAATGATCTCGGAACGAGGACAGATCTTCTGGATGCCTGCCCTAAGTCGCAGGGGATGATGTTGTTGTTGCGTTCCATGAATCCTTATCTGGTTGCGGTGGATGAGATTGGTGGAGAAGAGGATGCAGGCGCCATCCGTCAGCTTCTAAAATGCGGATGCCATATTCTTGCATCGATCCATGGGGAAGGACTGGAGGATATCAGAAAAAAGAAAGGGCTGGAAGATTTGCTTGAAGAACATGCGTTTAAAAGGTATGTTATCATGAGCAGATCCCATGGGGCAGGTACGATCGAAATGGTTTTGGATACATATGGAAATCAGGTGATAAGCAGGTGATGTCGATAATCAGGCTGATAGGAGCCGTTCTGCTCATTCTGACCTCATCCTTATATGGGTGGCTGCAGGCAAAGGAACTGATGGAACGGAGGTTTGAATTAAACTATCTTTCCCAGTTGATTGCGGCTTTTAAGAGCGAAGTGAGTTTCCAGAGGTCTTCGCTGGGGGAGATATTTTTAAAAATATCGGAAAAAAGCAGACTTCCGTATCAGAACATCTTTCACGGGATCTATCAGGGGATGGAGCGAGGAAGAAAAAGTTTTGAGTATATGTGGCAGGAGGCATTGGAACGTATGGAAGCAGAGACCTGTCTGAAGAAGGAAGACATACAGTATATGATGGAATTGACGAATCTGGCGAAGGCGGTGGATTGCCGGTATCGGGAGGAGATTTTTGAACAGGTGTCCGGAGAAATGGAAGAACAGAAAAAGCATCTTGAAAGTGAGTATCGGCAAAAGGGAAGGGTATATTGCTGTATGGGAATTACCATCGGGATATTGGGGGTGATCATACTGATATGAATGAAGGAATAATATTAAAAATTGCGGCCGTAGGTATCCTGATCACGCTTCTCAATCAGATACTCAAACACAGCGGGAGAGAAGATCAGGCATTTTTGCTGAGTCTGGCAGGAATCGTTATGGTACTGATCTGGATTATTCCATATATCGTGGAAATGTTTACATTGGTACAGGGATTATTTGAATTATAGATGATAGAGGGTCATAGGAATGGATATTGTACAAGTTGCTTTGCTTGGGATTGTCGCAGTGATTGCTTCCATGTTGATCAGACAGAAAGAACCGGTGATAGGAAGCGTGCTTTCCTTTGGTGTAGTGATTTTTACTGTGGCATGTCTGATCTCCCGGCTCTTTGTGATTCTGGAGTATCTGGACAGGCTAGTGGAAAATCTTTCCTTTGCCAGACCTTATCTGATTCTGTTATTGAAAGCGGTAGGGATCACGGTGGTTACTGAATTTGGAGCGTCCCTGTGTAAAGAAAACGGATTTTTGGCGTTATCGGACAGTATCAGAGTTTTTGGCAAGGTGTCTATTCTGATGCTTGGAATTCCCATTCTTGCGACTCTTGTTGATATCATCAATGGATTTGCATTGTGAAATTGAGATGTTTGAAGAATAGGATCACAGGAAGTATAGGTTGAAAAATCACACTGATGTGCTGATTTTTCAACTGGAAATTTGAGTCAGAGCCTCAAATTGCTTTGATCGCAGATGAGAAACCGCCTGCGCGGATTTCTCATCGCGTGTCATCGCAGCAAGCTGCTCTGACATGGAGGATTATTAGGAGGGGTCGTATGATAGGGATAGGGTATGCCTCCGAAACAGGGCTGGTAGAGAGTATCCTTGGAGAGTATGATTTTTCGGCAGCCAATGACTGGCTGGAAAGTATCCTTCCGGACCAAGGACTTAGAATCGAGGAAATGTTGGAACAGCTGCTTTACGGCAATCTGCCATTGAAGCCGGTCGAGCTTTTGAATATGGGGATGGAATGTATCATTGGCGAATGGGCAGCGCGTAAGGAGTTGTTCTGTGTAATCCTTTTGTGCGGTCTGCTGACTGCCGTATGCAGGAATATATCCGGCTTATACGAAAATAAGCAAATCATGAATATGGGTACTTACCTGATACAGGCGTTGCTGGGAAGTTATCTGATGGTTGCGTTTTACGATATTGTCAGGATTGTTGGGGAAAGCATAGGCAGGCTGATCGAATTGCTGCATGTGATGCTGCCGGCATACTTTATCACGGCAGGAGTGGCGGTGGGCGCCGGTACAGCTACCGGTTTGTATGAGATCGAGATGGTGGTGATCTATTTGTTGGAGGTTTTGTTTCAGCTCGTTTTATGCCCTATGGTCAGCGCTGCGATGGTTTTATCCGTAATGAGCGGCATTACCGGCAATGAATCCATGAAGTATCTGTTGAAACTTCATAACAAGTTATTTAAGTGGATCTTGAGGATCAGCATGGCATTGGTTGGAGGATTTAGTATGATGCAGGGATTATTTGCGCCGGTGCTGGACGGCGTCAGCTATGGGACGGCACAGAAGCTTCTTGCCGCCCTTCCGGGATTGGGAAATATCACGGATACGACAATGCAGATGGTGAGCGGTTCCCTGCTTCTGATCAAAAACAGCATCGGGGTAGTAATCCTTTCCTTAATAATACTTGTCTGCATGATACCTATGGCCAGAGTCTTATTTGTGGTTCTGATTGTACATCTGGGAAGCGCGCTGATCGGATTGGTCACAGATGCCGGACCAGTGACGTTGTTGGAACGAACCGGAAACTGCTGTATGCAGATGTTTCGCCTGCTGGTATCCGCTGTCTTGCTGAATTTCATGATTATAGCAATCGTGGCATCCTGTAGGATCTGATAGATGTATCCGCAATTTCAGAAAGTGTTTCGGTATCCGGATATTAGGTTGCTTGATGGTTTGCAGACATTAAATAATAGGAAGGAGAGCGGCGCAGATGGAATCTTACGTGAATATTATGAAAGAAGCCAGTATTTTTATGATTGTTGCTGAGATGCTGATTCAACTGATCCCTTCAGCAGAGTACGGAAAATATATTCGTTTTTTAATGGATCTGATTTGTATCATGATACTATTTCTGCCTATCGTCAGTATGCTTCGGGAGGATGTGGCGGCGGACTATGCGGAAGAAATACGGATGGAGGAGGAAAGCTTGGAGAAGGAAATCAATGTATGGGGCGACAGGATATACTCGCTGTTAGTTGAGAATTTTTCGGAAACGGGAGAGGGGGAGACAAATTGAAGGAAAAATTACAGCAGTCCGTCAAAAAGTATGCCACCAGAGATAATCTTTTGATTCTGGCGCTGCTTGGCATCCTTCTGATGGTGATTGCAGTGCCGGTAGGTACGTCGGAGGGCGGAACAAAAGAGGAAGGGGAGAGGACACCACAGGCGGATGCGGAAGACAGATATGCCGGTACGGAAGAAGGATATGCCGCGTCTTATGAACAGGAGATGGAGAAGCAGCTGGAAGAATTGTTGGAAAGTATGGAAGGCGTGGGAAATGTTAAGGTAATGATCACGCTTGCGGCATCGGATGAAAGGGTGATCCTGAAGGATTATGATATTTCGGAGGAACAGGATGCCTCAAGGATAGTAGAGAACACCGTATTTTATACGGATGAGAATGGACGGGAGAATCCCTACTGTCAGAAGATCATTACACCCAGAGTAGAAGGTGTTGTAGTGGTGGCAGAGGGGGGAGATGATCCGAGAAGAATAATTGAGATAACTGATGTTATACAGTCATTATTTGATGTTCCCGTACATAAGATTAGAGTAGTAAGAATGAAATCAGAATAGGAAGCGGGGAGAGAGCATTGAAAAAGGTATTTAAGAAAAATCATGTTATGATCACAGCACTAGCCATTATGATCGCCGTTGCCGGATATCTTAATTTTACCGGAAGCAAGGTGGATGAGGAAACTATGACGGCTGGAACTTCGGAGATCATGGGTGGAGAAACGGGAGAGGATGTTACGGCATTACTGGACATATCAGAAGAGGATCTTGAGACGGTCGGATTGATGGACATTGACAGTATGGATGAAGAAGTTGTGGTGATTACAGGGAATTATCTGGAGGAAGACATGACGGAGATGACCGCGGCTACAGCCGGAACGGAAGACGGATTGATTCCGGTACAGGGAGAAGCGGAAGGTGCTAATACACTGACCATAGACAGCGAACCCGGAGAGGCTGTATTTACATCCACAACCAGCATTACCAGTCTGGCTTCCGCAAGGCTCTTAAAAGAGCAGACGAGGTCGCAGAACCGATCTGCGTTGCTGGAGATAATCAACAGTACCAGTGCGGACGAAGCGTCTATTCAGGAGGCTACTAACAGTATGATCGCCCTGACGGATATCGCGGAGAAGGAAACTTCCGCAGAAATTCTTTTGGAAGCAAAGGGATTTTCAGAGGTGGTAGTAAGTGTAACGGACGGGACGGCAGATGTGGTAGTAGGAATGTCAGAATTGACGGATGCGCAGTGTGCGCAGATCATAGACATCGTATCAAGAAAGACGTCTGTGGCAGAGGAGAATATCATTATCACGCCGGTTTCTGCGGATTGAATTAAAAAGGAAAGTGTGGTATAATATCCGCGTTACTTATGAGCAGTGTGCTCACGCATGAACAAAAATCAGATGCGAATTTATTCGCAGGCTGATTTTTGTTCGTGCGTGAGCATAGGGCGAAGCCCGCGGGCGAGATGAAGCGAAGCGGAATCGAGCTCAGCACTGTGGGGATACGAAGAGCGAGCATAGGGTGAATACCATGGGGGAAAAAAGATGAAGCGGACATTTTTGATTGTTTTAGACAGTGTAGGAATTGGCGAAATGCCGGATGCGGCGGATTATGGTGACAAAGGAACTAATACATTGAGGTCCGTTGCGAAAAGCCCTTATTTTCATATGCCCAATATGAAAAAGCTGGGTTTGTTTAATATTGACGGTATTGACTGGGCAGAAGGGACTGATCGACCGGCAGCGTCTATTGCGCGTATGAAGGAGGCTTCCAAAGGGAAAGATACAACTATCGGTCATTGGGAAATTGCCGGATTGATCTCAAAGCAGCCGCTGCCTACCTATCCGAACGGTTTTCCAGAGGATGTGATCAAAGAATTTTGTCAGAAAACAGGGCGGGGTGTGCTGTGCAATCTTCCTTATTCCGGTACTGAAGTTATTAAAAAATATGGTGATGAACATGTGCGTACCGGGGATCTGATCGTTTATACTTCAGCAGACAGCGTATTTCAGATTGCGGCGCATGAAAATGTGGTTCCGGTGGAGACGCTTTATGAATACTGCCGGATAGCGAGGAAGATGCTGACCGGCAAACACGGTGTGGGCAGAGTCATTGCCAGACCGTTTATCGGTGCTGATGGGGATTATACAAGAACCACCAGACGGCATGATTTTTCCTTGGAACCGCCGGGAACCACGATATTAGACCAGATCACGGCGGCGGGGATGGAAGTTCTTTCGGTAGGAAAGATCAAAGATATTTTTGCCGATAGAAGCATCAGCCGTTTTGTCTATACCACCGGTAACGTGGACGGTATTGAGAAAACTCTGAAGTATATGGATGAGGAATTTGAAGGACTGTGTTTTGTGAACCTTGTGGATTATGATATGTTGTATGGCCACAGAAATGATGTCGATGGGTATGCGAAGGCACTGACATATTTTGATGAACAACTTCCGAAGATTTTTGAAAAAATGCAGGAAGAGGATGTGCTGATGATTACTGCAGACCATGGATGCGATCCGGCATATACCGTTTCTACAGACCATTCCAGAGAATATACGCCGTTTTTGATGTATGGAAAGCATATTGCCCCGGTTAATTATGGAACACGGGAGACATTTTCCGATATTGGGGCAACGATTTTAAAATATCTTGGAATCCCGTCTGAGATTAGTGGGACATCCATGCTGTAGGAGGCTGACAGTGAGCGATCTGATAAAAGAAATCAATAGACGAAGGACCTTTGCGATCATATCCCATCCGGATGCCGGAAAGACGACATTGACGGAAAAATTCCTGTTATATGGCGGGGCGATCAATCTTGCGGGAAGCGTAAAAGGCAAGGCGACGGCAAGGCATGCCGTGTCGGACTGGATGGAGATAGAAAAGGAAAGAGGTATTTCGGTTACTTCTTCTGTTTTACAGTTCGAGTATGACGGGTATTGCATCAATATTCTGGATACGCCGGGACATCAGGACTTTTCGGAGGATACCTATCGTACGCTGATGGCGGCGGATTCTGCTGTGATGGTCATCGACGCTTCGAAAGGTGTGGAGGCGCAGACCAGAAAACTTTTTAAAGTCTGTGGAATGCGAGGAATCCCCATTTTTACATTTATCAATAAGCTGGACAGAGATGCTAATGAAACGCTGGATCTGCTTGATGAGATTGAAAAGGAATTGGGGATTGATACTTGCCCTATCAATTGGCCCATCGGATCGGGGAAAGGATTTAAGGGGATCTATGACCGGCAGAAGTCGTGTGTTATCACATATTCTGATACGGAAAAGGGAACCAAAGAGGGAGAAACCTCGGTCATACCGATTGCTGATCAGGATAAGATACTGGAGGCGATTGGTCAGGAGGCAAAGGACAAGTTAGATGAGGAAATGGAATTGATGGACGCTGCAAGCGTTGAATATGATCTTTCCCTTGTGCATCAGGGAAAGTTGACACCGGTATTTTTCGGATCGGCACTCACGAATTTCGGCGTGGAAATTTTTCTAAAATATTTTCTGGAGATGACGACTACACCGCTGCCCAGAAAAGCGGAACAGGGACTGATCGATCCGATTGGGAATGAGTTTTCTGCATTTGTGTTTAAGATTCAGGCGAATATGAACAAAGCGCACCGTGACAGGATCGCATTTATGAGGATCTGCTCCGGGAGATTTGACGCGTCAGAAGAGGTTAGACATGTGCAGGGCGGGAGAAATCTACGCCTGCTGCAGCCGCAGCAGCTGATGGCAAGCGAAAGAAAAATTCTGGAAGAGGCTTATGCTGGAGATATTATCGGAGTATTTGATCCGGGTATCTTTTCAATTGGGGATACGGTGTGCGCGCCTAAGGATCATGTTGTTTATGAAGGGATCCCCACATTTGCCCCGGAGCATTTCGCGCGGGTGCGGCAGGTGGATACAATGAAACGGAAGCAGTTTGTAAAAGGTATTACGCAGATAGCGCAAGAGGGTGCGATCCAAATTTTTCATGAAATATCTACAGGTATGGAGGAGATTATCGTCGGAGTAGTCGGCGTATTGCAGTTTGAAGTGTTAAAATACCGTCTGGAAAATGAATATAATGTAGAGATTAAGATGGATGCGCTCCCTTATGAACATATCCGCTGGATCGAGAATAAGGATGAGGTGGATGTTTCAAAGATCAGCGGAACTTCAGATATGAAACGCGTGCAGGATATGAAAGGCAATCCGTTGTTGTTGTTTATCAATGCATGGAGTGTTGGTATGACATTAGACCGCAATCCCGGATTGAAACTTTGTGAATTTGGCGTCAATTAATGGATAGAATATAAAAAAGCATTTAAGGAAAGGAGCAGCGTTATCAGGATGAGTAAAAAGAGTCCAACGATAAAGTATCCTATTTTATTGCTGGTATTTACGATTTTGCTTTCCGGCTGTCAGATGCCCGGCTCAAATACGAATATACTGAACCATAATGGTCAGGGACAGAACAGTGCGCAGGGAACAGGCGGTAATGGAACGATGGCAGGACCGGAGACAGGATATGAGGCTCCTATTGTAGAGGCGTCAGGAGAAGAGATTGTAGCTGATTCCATGGATGATGAGAAGGAATCGGCGAGAGCGGCGATCGGACTGACAGAGGAAGGGATCCGTGAACGGATGGCTGAACAGGAAGGAAGATATGCCTACGATATGCTGGAGGAGTCCCTGCGGCCGCTTTATGTTGAACTCCTTACGATCATAGAGCATCATGCAGAAAATATCAAGGTTTCCACGAATGATTCTGATATACTGCAGAAGGTGTTTCTTTATGTGCATGCAGATCATCCGGAGATTTATTGGATCGATGGATATTCTTATATGAGATATTCAAGAGGAAATGAGATCCTATATTTGACCTTTTCGGGTAAATATACTTATACGCAGGAGGAAACAAGGATCTTGCAGTTTTCCATTGACCAATATGTAGGTCATTGTCTTAGCGGTATCTCCAGAAACGCGTCAGATTATGATAAAGTAAAATATATCTATGAATATGTTATTGAGCATACAGAGTATGTGCTGGATTCACCGGATAATCAAAATATTCTTTCCGTCTTTTTAAACGGCGAGTCGGTATGTCAGGGATACGCCAAGGCGGTGCAGTATCTACTGGAACAGTTGGATGTTCCGTGTACGATGGTAGTGGGCAAAGTGGAAAGTGGTGAAGGGCACGCGTGGAATCTGGTGCAGATCGATGGAGCATACTATTATATGGATCCTACATGGGGAGACGCAAGTTACCGTTTGGAAGGACAGCCGATGCAGAGTACATCGATGCCCATCAGTTACGAGTTTTTAAATATTACGACAGAGCAGCTTCAGACGACGCATATCATTGAAAGTGTTGTTCCCATGCCGCAGTGCATTGCTACAGAGGCCAATTACTATATCAAGGAGAATCTGTATTTTGAAGATTATAATGAAGAAGCTTTAAGAGAGGCTTTTCAAAACTCATATGCAGAAGGCAGGGAGGCGTTGACATTAAAATGCGCGGATTCCGTTGTTTTTGCCGAGATGCAGGAAGAACTGATCACGAATCAAAAGATCTTTTTATTCTTATCAGAACAGACGCAGTCCGTGATCTATGCAGTTGATGACCGGCTCTATACGATCAGCATATGGTTATAGCAGATATTTTGACTAGCCAAATGATATCAGCTTTGATATAATCGAACATAAAAGAAAGGTTAATATTTTAGGAGGTTACTACTATGGATGCTAATAATATTACAATTTCCAAAGAGGTCAGAAATATTGGCACGGTTCAGATCGCGGATGATGTAGTTGCCATGATCGCTTCACTGGCGGCGACGGAGATTGAAGGAGTATCTGCGCTTGTTGGGAATATCACCAATGAACTGATGAGCAAGGTCGGTATGAAGAAGCTGACAAAGGGCGTGAAGGTAGATATCATAGATAACGTAGTGACGATAGATCTTGCCATTGTTCTGGAGTATGGATTTAATATTCCTAAGACATGCAGATTGGTACAGGATAAGGTAAAGACAGCAATTGAAACGATGACGGGATTTACGGTTGCGGATGTGAATATCAGGATTTCCAGCGTCTCTATGCAGCATGGAAAAAACGAAAAACGATAAAAGAATCATAAATGAGAGTATGGATTTAAGATGAGTATGAGCAGGAGAAAAGTAAGAGAGCAGATTTTTAAGCTTTTGTTTCAGGTAGAGTTTCATGACAGGGATGAGATGGAAGCGCAGGCAGGGTTGTATTTTGCAGAGGAAGAGCCGACAGTGGAAGAGGATCAAAAAGAAGAAATTTTAGGAAAGCTGTCAAAGGTCATTGACTGCCTTGACGGTTTGGACGAGAAACTGGAGGACGCGGTTACCGGTTGGTCTCTCAAACGAGTAGGAAAGGTTGAGCTGGCCATTCTTCGCCTTGCTTTGTATGAGATGCTCTATGATGAAGAAGTGCCGGATTCGGTGGCGATCAATGAGGCTGTGGAGCTGGCGAAAAAATATGGTCCGGAGGAAGCATCCGGTTTCATTAATGGTGTTCTTGCCAAATTAGCGTGAGAAGTGTGCCTGTGACTGCATACAACAAAAAGCTTACGCTTTTCGTTGTTGAGAATTCGCATGCTGTGGAAAGGCATGGTTATTAGTGTGAATATATATTCCGTAGGTCAGGTCAATTCCTATATTAAGAATATGTTTGCCCAGGATATCATGCTTGGGCTTGTTTATGTCAGAGGAGAAGTCAGCAATCTTAAATTTCATACGTCAGGTCATATTTATTTTACGTTAAAGGATGAAAAATCATCGCTTGCCTGCGTGATGTTTGCCGGTAATCGAAAGGGACTGACATTTAAGATGCAGGAAGGGCAGCAGGTTGTTGCCTCCGGCAAGGTGGAGGTCTTTGAAAGGGACGGAAAATATCAGCTTTATGTATCCCGGATCAAGCAGGAGGGCTTGGGTAGCCTTCATGAACAGTTTGAACAATTAAAGCAGAAAATGGAAGAAATGGGGATGTTCGCGCCGGAGTATAAAAGACCGATTCCGGCGTATATCCACAGACTGGGCATTGTTACAGCGCCTACCGGGGCGGCGGTACAGGATATTATAAATATTTCAAAACGCAGGAATCCATATTTGGAGATCATATTATATCCTGCTCTGGTGCAGGGAGAGCATGCGGCGGAAAGTATCGCGCAGGGCATTGCGGCATTGGATGCCTATGGTGTGGATGTCATCATCGCAGGACGGGGCGGAGGATCCATGGAGGATCTGTGGGCATTTAATGAGGAGATCGTGGCACAGGCGATTTTTGACTGTATGACTCCGGTCATCTCCGCAGTAGGGCATGAAACGGATTTTACCATTGCGGATTTTGTTGCGGACATGAGGGCACCGACGCCTTCAGCAGCTGCGGAATTGGCAGTGTTTCAGATGTCTGTATTGGAGGACGTGATTGCAGGATATCGGAAACGTCTGGAATATTTGTGGGAAGGCCATTTTGAAGCGAAACGGTCTGCATTGGAAAAATCGGCGCTTCGGCTGCGTGCGTTGTCTCCGGCAAATCAAATAAATGAAAAAAGAATGCAGCTTCTTGCAATAGAAGAAAAGCTTTCCGGATTAATAGAGCAGAGGATTCAGGATAGAAAACATCAGTTGCAAATCTATCTTGAACGGTATAAGGGACTGTCCCCATTGGAAAAGCTTGGACAGGGATATGGGTATGTGTCGGATATGGATGGAAATGCAGTGACTGATACCCGTCAGGTGAAAAGGGGAGATACTCTGCAGATCCGTGTAACAAATGGGACGATCAGCGCTAGGGTAGAATCTGTATCGGATATAGATCCTGAAGATTCGTTTTGCAAATAATGTGCCTGAGGCAGCATACAACAAAAAGCTTACGCTTATTGTTGTCGAAAATTTGCAGATTATGGAAAGGCATGGTTATTAATATGGACGAGAAAGAAAAAGTTTTTACGCTGGAGGAAAATTTTAAACAGTTAGAAGAAATGATTGAAAAGCTGGAAGACAAGGAGATCGGACTTGAGGAATCATTTTCCCTTTACGAGCAGGGGATGAAGCTGTTAAAGCAGTGCAATGATCAGATCGACAGGGTGGAAAAGAAAGTAATGGTCATGAACCAGAATGGAGCGTTAGATGAATTTTCATAAAGAACTGGAGCAGAGGACCGCATCCTTGGAAGTAGTGATCCGGGATTATCTCCCTAAGGAAACGGGATATCAGAAAACAGTGCTGGAAGCCATGAATTATAGTTTGCAAGCAGGGGGAAAACGTCTCAGGCCGATGATGATGCAGGAGATCTTTCACGCCTATGGCGGGGAAGATACTTTAGTACAGCCGTTTGTGGCGGCCATCGAGATGATTCATACGTATTCGCTGGTGCATGATGATCTGCCGGAGATGGATAATGACGAACTTCGGCGCGGGCTGCCTACGACCCATGTAAAATATGGACAGGCTATGGCTGTGCTGGCAGGAGACGCGCTGCTGAATTATTCTGTGGAAATTCTGTTAAACGCGGTTCTGAAAGAAGCGGATCCGGCGATACAAAAAAGAATGTGTTATGCAATGCAGGTGCTTTATCATAAAGCGGGTATTCATGGCATGATTGGCGGGCAGACGAAGGACGTGGAGGCCGAAAAAAAGGGAGAGACTTCCGATCTGGATCAGATTTTGTTTATTGACAGGTGTAAGACGGCGGCGCTGATACAGGCGTCCCTTATGATTGGCGCGATTCTGGCAGGAGCGCCCAAAGAGGATATCGCGTCGTTAGAAAAGGTCGGTTATAATCTGGGCGTGGCGTTTCAGATACAGGATGATATCTTAGATATCACGAGTACGACAGAGGAGCTTGGAAAACCCGTCGGAAGTGATGAAAAAAATCACAAGATGACATATGTATCGTATAAGGGGCTGGCGGGTGCGAAAGAAGATCAGAAACAGATGTCAGAGGAAGCGATCAGGCTGCTGGATGCCTTGTCTGCGACAGGTTCTCTGGAATTTCTGACAGAGTTGATGAAGCAGCTGATGGAGCGGAAGATGTAGAAGACGTCAGGCAATCACGGAAAAGCAGGAATGTCGGCGGAGTAAATGTATTAGGTTGACGGGGTGTGGGGAAATATGGAGATGGAAGTTGATAAGGAAGAACGGGAAGCAGGGGGAACTCTTCTGGAGCGTATCAAACAGGAAAATGATATCAAGCTGATCGATCGTAAAGATTATGGAAAGCTTGCAGAAGAGATTCGCGCATTTTTGATTGAGAAGATCAGTGTGAATGGCGGACATCTTGGATCCAATCTTGGGGCGGTGGAGTTGACGATGGCGCTGCATTTAAGCTTAAACCTGCCGGAAGATAAGATCATTTGGGACGTTGGACACCAGTCTTATACCCATAAGATCCTGACCGGACGAAAGGATGGATTTGATAGGCTTCGGAAGTTTGGCGGGATGAGTGGCTTCCCGAAACGCAAGGAAAGTGAATGTGACTGTTTTGATACCGGGCACAGTTCCACATCTATTTCCGCAGGACTTGGCATGGTTATGGCCAGAGACCTCAAAGGGGAAAATTATACCGTTGTTTCCGTGATTGGAGACGGTTCCCTGACTGGGGGCATGGCATATGAGGCGATGAATAATGCTTCCAAACTAGAAACGAATTTTATCATCATACTGAATGATAATAATATGTCTATTTCCGAGAATGTAGGAGGTATTTCCCAATATCTGAATGGCATAAGAACGGCAGAACCCTATCTGGGGTTGAAAGAGGGCGTTTATAATACGCTGATGAAATCCAAAAGGGGCGAGGGAGTCGTGGAGACGATCCGGCGTGTCAAGAGCAGTGCCAAGCATCTGGTTATTCCCGGGATGTTTTTTGAAGATATGGGATTGACTTATCTTGGACCTGTAGATGGACATGATATCAATGCCTTGATGCGCGCGATCAAAGATGCAAAGAGATGTAAAAGCGCGGTGATCATTCATGCCATGACGCAAAAGGGGAAAGGATATCCGCCTGCAGAGCGGCATCCGGCGAGATTTCATGGGGCAGAGCCTTTTGAAATAGAGACTGGCCTACCAAAAAAGATCAGGGAGAAAGCAAATTATACGGACGTATTTTCCACCGTGATGTGCAAGCTGGGACAGCAGGATGAAAAGATTGTGGCTATTACGGCGGCGATGCCGGATGGAACAGGACTGAAGCGCTTTCATAATATGTTTCCGGAACGGTTTTTTGATGTGGGAATTGCTGAGGAACATGCCGTTACCTTTGCAGCAGGTCTGGCAGCGGGCGGTATGAAGCCGATCGTGGCTGTGTATTCTTCTTTTCTGCAGCGGGCATATGATCAGATCCTGCATGACGTCTGTATTCAGAATATGCCGGTAACCTTTGCGATTGACAGAGCCGGACTGGTAGGCAGTGACGGCGAAACGCATCAGGGAATCTTTGATCTTTCCTATCTTTCTTCGATCCCCAACATGCATATCATGGCACCTAAAAATAAATGGGAACTTTCCGATATGCTGAAGTTCGCTGTTGAATTTGCGGGACCGATCGCGATCAGATATCCCAGAGGGGAAGCTTATGCGGGACTGCAGGAGTATCGCAGCCCTATCGTGTATGGCAAGAGCGAGATGATCGCTCAGGAAGATGAGATCTGCTTGATTGCCGTAGGAAGCATGGTCAGGGTCGCGGTGGAGGTCAGAGCATCGCTCAAAGAAAAAGGTCATGGATGTTCTCTGATTAATGCGAGGTTTGTAAAGCCGATTGATGAAGAAATGATCCGGACGGCGTTTGCTACCCATAAACTGGTTGTAACGATGGAGGAAAATGTTGCAAGCGGGGGATTTGGAGAGAAAGTCAGAAGGATACAAAATGAAGAAAGCGTATCCGGACAGAAAGCACCGGCAAAACTGCTGACGATCACGATTCCGGATGAATACGTAGAACATGGCAATGTAGATCTGTTAAAAGCTGAGATCGGAATCGATGCGGAACATATTTTGGAGAGGATATTCGAAATCATATGAAAGAGCGTTTGGATGTTCTGCTGTGTAAGCAGGGGCTTGCGGAGTCACGGGAAAAGGCTAAGGCTATGATCATGGCAGGCAGTGTGTTTGTCAATGGACAGCGGGAAGACAAAGCAGGAACTGCCTTTGAGGAAGATAAGGTGCAGATTGAACTACACGGTTCTGCTTTGAAATATGTGAGCAGGGGCGGACTGAAGCTGGAAAAGGCTGTACAGGTATTTGGACTTCGGTTTGACGGTATGATCTGTATGGATATCGGAGCGTCTACAGGCGGATTTACTGACTGTATGCTGCAAAATGGCGCAGCTAAAGTTTATTCCATTGATGTGGGACATGGTCAGCTTGCGTGGAAATTGCGTAATGATGAACGTGTGATCTGTATGGAAAAGACTAATTTCCGTTATATAAAGCCAGAGGATCTGTCTGATCCCATTGATTTCGCGTCAGTCGATGTTTCTTTTATCTCCCTGTCAAAAATACTACCGGCGGCTCATCCGTTATTAAGAGAGCATGCCAAAATGGTATGCCTTATCAAACCACAGTTTGAAGCAGGAAGAGATCAGGTTGGGAAAAAGGGTGTCGTCAGGGATCCGAAGGTACATAGGGACGTGATCGAAGCAGCCTTTGGATATGCAAAAGAGACAGGATTCCGTCTATTGGAGCTTGATTATTCGCCGATCCGCGGACCGGAGGGGAATATCGAATATTTGATGGAGATAGAAAAATCCGAGGAAGAAGATCTGATAGGGGCGTCTGTAATTGATGAGATTGTAGATGCCGCGCACGAGAATGGATGATGAGCCGCCGAAGGCGGTATGGAGATTAGTATGAAAAGATTTTATATCATGCCGAATCATCTTAAAGACGTTGATTTGAAAGTTGCAACTATGGTGCGGGAGGAACTTTATCGATGTGATCCCGGTGTGGAGGTTGTAGTCGAAGAGAATATTGAGGAAAGATCGTCCGGGCGAATTACGGCGGAAACGGAGTGCATCATCGTGCTGGGCGGAGACGGAACGATGATCAGGGCGGCGAATGACATCGTGGGACTCGGGATTCCGTTAATCGGTATTAATCTTGGTACGCTGGGGTATCTGACGGAGATTGAGCGGAACAACATCCCTGATGCCATGAGACGGCTTGTCTCAGATGATTACCATATGGAAGAGCGGATGATGCTGGCAGGTGTAGTTGACTGCAAAGGAGTGGGGGCGGAAGTAGCAGGTATAGAAGAAATCAGTGCCTTGAATGATGTAGTGCTGACAAGACACGGAGATTTTCAGATCATTGGTTATCGTGTTTCCGTCAATGGAAAGTATCTGAATGATTTTTACGCTGACGGGATGATATTAAGTACGCCAACCGGTTCCAGCGGTTACAATCTTTCCGCGGGAGGTTCCATTGTGGAACCCAAGGCGAGGCTGATCGTATTGACCCCAGTCTGTCCCCATACGATGAGTACCAGAAGCATCATTTTGTCGCCGGAGGATAAGATTGAGATTGAGGTTCTTCCACCAAGGGGAGAAAAGCCGGTAGAGGTGGAAGCCTGCTTTGACGGCACAGGACAGGGCATCCTTCATCCGGGAGACAGAGTGACGGTTTTCCGCTCGTCACAGGTAACAAAGATAATCAAGTTGAGTGACGTAGGCTTTTTGGAAGTATTACACAAAAAGCTGAGTGTCTAATGCATAAGTATCAGATAGGAGAAAGAGTAATACTTATGTAAAGGAGTGGTAATATGTTAGTCAGTTTACACGTGAAAAATCTGGTATTGATTGAAGAAGCAGAAGTAGATTTCCATGAGGGGTTGAATCTTCTGACCGGGGAAACGGGAGCCGGTAAATCGATCGTGATTGGATCGATAGGTTATGCTCTTGGCGGAAAGGTTGAGCATGATGTGATCCGAGAGGGCGCGGATTACGCGTTGGTGGAGCTGGTGTTTCAGATTGGACAGGAACAACAGCTGGAAAAGATCAGGGAGATGGATCTTCCGATCGAAGAAGACGGTATCCTGATCCTGACAAGAAAGATCATGCCCGGAAAAAGCATTATGAAAGTATGCGGGGAGACGGTATCTGCAAAACAGGTAAAGGAGCTTGCCGAGTTTCTGATTAATATTCACGGGCAGCGGGAGCATCAGTCTTTATTACAAAATAAGAAGTGTCAGATGCTTTTGGATGAATACTGTGGAGAAGAACTTGAAAAGATTAAAATGGAGCTTGCGGAGCAGTACAGGGTATGTGAAGAGTATAAAAAGGAAGTCGAAGAGTTATTCATGGATGATGCGGCAAGGCAGAGAGAGATCGCATTGGCGGAATATGAGGTGAATGAAATCTTTTCGGCCCAACTCAAAGAAGGGGAAGACGAGGAACTGGAGAAGCAGTTTCACAAAATGCAGAATTTTAAAAGGATCGCGGATTCCGTTAATCGTACCGCCAATTATTTGGAACAGGATCAGGGCGGGATATTGGATCAACTGGGATATGCCCTTCATGAAATGAATCAGGCAGCCGATCTGGATGCGGAGCTTACTTCGGTTCTGGAACAGCTTACTGATGCGGAGAGCCTGCTTCATGGCGCCGCGAGAGAACTGAAGGATTATATGGAGAACGCTGCGTTTTCGGAGCAGGAATATAATGCGGTAGAGACGAGGTTGGACAGTATCAACCACATTAAGGCAAAGTACGGAGCGAGTATCGCTCAGGTGGTTGCATATGGGGAACGGCAGCAGGAGAAACTGGATAAATTAAAAGATTTAGAAAATTATGTTGCAGGTCGGAAAGAAGAAATCGCCGCGCTGGAAAAGAAGATGTTCAGTATGGCTGACAAAGCTCATAAGATCAGGAAGCGGCAGGCGGAAGTATTATCCGTGCAGATTCAGGAGGCGCTGGAGGATCTGAATTTCTTAAAAGTATCTTTTACGGTGGATGTGGCAAAAAAAGAAAGCTGCGGCGTTGACGGATATGACGAAGTGGATTTTCTGATCTCTTTGAATCCCGGAGAGAAGATGCGCTCATTGAAAGAGGTTGCGAGCGGTGGGGAACTGTCGCGTATCATGCTTGCGTTAAAAACGGTATTTGCCAGAAAGGATCAGATCGATACCCTGATCTTTGATGAGATCGATACCGGAATCAGTGGAAAGACGGCTTGGAAAGTTGCGGAAAAGATGGCAATTCTTGGAAAAGAGCATCAGGTCATCTGCATCACCCATCTCCCTCAGATTGCCGCCATGGCAGATACACATTATCTGATTGAAAAAAAGGAAGTGGATAAGAAGACAGTGACCACGCTTGAGACGCTTGGAAGGGAAGATTCGATTGCGGAGATTGCAAGACTCCTCGGATCTGACAATATTACGGACGCTGTGCTTAAAAACGCTGAAGAATTGAAAAATCTGGCAGATCAAACAAAAATGAAATAACGTTAAATCTTATAAAATGTGACATACTAAAAAGGACACGTCTGCAAATGCGGCATGTCCTTTTTCTATCAATTATGGAAGGCAAGGTTATCTGGATGGGTCGTAGATTTTTTAAGAGAGTAACATTTTTTATAGCGTTGTTTGTAATTCTGGGGGGTATACTGCTAGTTTATCAATATTATCTATCTATGATTCCGGATGCGATCAATTTAAAGGCGTGTTCTGAACAGGAGATTGATTTTTGCGTGCCGGTCAGCGGTGTGATTGTACCGGAAACAGCAAAGGCGGATGCGAATATTCCTATTGATTTTTCCAGAGAATTTACCATGATTACCGGAGAACAGGAAAATTATGTTGCCTTTTTAAAGTTATTTGGTATCATTCCATATAAGGAGGTATCGATCCGTGTTGTAGAGGAACAGATGCTGATCCCTATGGGAACCACTGTTGGTATCTATGTGGAGACGGACGGAATCCTTGTGATTGATACCGGTTCTTTTGTCAACAATATGGGAATAGAATGCGCGCCCGCAGAAGGATTTTTGCAAAAAGGCGATTATATACTTACAGTGAATGGTCAGAACGTTACCAGAAAAAGGGACTTGATTGATCTGATCGAAAGTTCAGACGGTGAACCGCTTTCCGTGACGCTGCGCAGAAATGAAGAAATCTTATCGATCTCCGTGATTCCGGTACAGAATCAGTCTGGTGAGTATAAACTGGGCATCTGGGTCAGGGACAGCGCTCAGGGGGTCGGAACCTTGACGTATCTTGATCTGGATGGAAATTTCGGAGCGCTGGGTCATGGAATTGCCGATGCGGATACTGGCGTACTCATGGATATGAACAGGGGAGAGCTCTATCGTTCTCAGGTGATTGCCATCGAAAAGGGACAGTCAGGACATCCGGGAGAGATTACCGGTATGATACATTATGTTCATGATAATATCATCGGTACGATCGACAACAATACGTCTAACGGCGTGTTTGGAAATCTCAGCCAGCAGATTTTGGACAGCATGCCGCAACCTATCGAAGTAGGCTATCGGAGCGAGATTCATCCGGGACCGGCGCAAATATTATCTGATATCGCGGGAGAATTAAAATACTATGATATCCAAATTGACAGCATTAATATTAATAGCAATGATAATAAAGGACTTACTATCACGATCACCGATCCGGAACTTCTGGAAATGACAGGAGGCATCGTACAGGGGATGAGCGGTTCTCCTATCATACAAGACGGCAAGCTGATTGGAGCGGTGACACACGTGCTGGTCAGGGATTCCGCAAAGGGATATGGAATATTTATTGAAAATATGCTGGGACATGAGTCATGAAATCTAACTTTTGACAAACCGGGGAAGTAAGTGTAGAATAAGATGTACTCTTGAGTGAAAAAGTATTTTATCTGGGGAAAAACAATAATGAGTCAAAGTCCGAGCGTAGGCCGTAACTATATCTGGAATACGGTAAATCAGGTGTTTATATTATTAGTTCCGCTGATCGTAACTCCGTATTTGTCCCGGGTGTTGGGGGCGGATGGGATTGGAATTTATAGCTATGTTAATTCGATTGCGTCGTATTTTATTATTACAGCCATACTGGGAACGACGCTTTATGGACAGCGCAGCATTGCCTGTGTAAGGAATAACAGAGAGGAATGTTCCAAGGCATTTTGGGAGATCCAGATTTTCAGAATGCTGGCCAGTACGATTTGTTTGGCGTTCTTTTTCATTATGGTTTCTTTTGTAAAAGAGAATATTTTAATCTATTTCATCTTATCCATTAATATTGTTAATGTCATTTTTGATATTTCATGGTTTTATTACGGAATAGAGGATTTTAAAAAAATAGCCATAAGAAATTTTGTGGTGAAGATTTGTCATATGATCTTTATCTTTGTCTTTATCAATGATTCTTCAGATCTGTGGCTGTATGCTGCCTCCGTGGTAGGATTTGCCATTCTGGGAAATGCGTCCATGTGGTTCTCGCTGCCTAAAATACTCGTAAAAGTAAGTGACGTCCATCCACTGAAAAACATCAAGGATATTATATTATTATTCCTGCCAACTATGGCAACCCAAGTATATTGTGTATTGGATAAATCGATGATCGGATGGATCACAGGTTCTTCTTATCAAAACGGCTGTTACGAACAGGCGGAAAAAGTCGCAAGATTTTCTTTGAGTATTGTCACTTCAATTGCGATGGTGGTTCTGCCGAGGGTGGCCAATCTATTTGAAAACCAAAAGAAGGAAGATGTATTGTTTTACATATATAAAGCGTATCGGTTTACCACGTTTTTGGCTTTTCCCATTATGTTTGGTTTGATCGGAGTTGCGGGAACTTTTGTGCCGGTCTTTTTTGGCGAAGGGTATGATCTGGTGGAAGTTTTAATGCCAATTTTTAGTATTCTTGTGGTAGCGGTCAGTCTGGCTTATCTGACAGGCTACTCTTATCTGATATCCACCAAACAACAAAATGTCTATACATTTTCTGTAGCGGTAGCGGCAGTGTGCAATCTTGTCATAAATCTTATTTTAATTCCTCGAATTGCTGCCATCGGAGCGGCGATTGCATCCGTCAGCGCTGAGATTATCGGTGTTTCAATACAGATTGGATATTGCTGTCTGTCGCATCAGTTAGAATTTAAGAATATATTTGAAGGCGCATTTAAATATCTCCTTTCTTCCTTCTTTATGTTGGTGGTACTGCTGATTGCTCGAAGGTATCTGCCAACGAGTGTGTTGGGACTTTTGGCGTTGATCGCAACAGGCGTTGTTTCCTATGGTCTGATGCTGGTTATTTTGAAGGATGAATTATTCAGAAATAATGTAAAAATGATATTTCAGAAGTTGCGGACAGTGGTAAGATAGATTTATAGGGGAGGTATAGATATGGCTTACGAAAAACTATTCAATGAAATCTATGCGGCCCTCTCGTTAAAATATCTTTGGCAGGAATACAAACCGGGATTTATCAAGAGCGAATCCCCAGACTGGATCAATGAGGAGATGGAGCTGGGACTAGAAGTGAGTCAGGCGCTGCTGCCGGATGACGGACAGACAAAAAACTTTATTGAAAAGTATCTCGGGTGTCTTATGGAAGAACTTCCTGAGTTGATGGCGGAACGTTATGGGGAGCGTCTGTATTTTTATAATGGACGCTTCTGGGCAGTCCTGCCGGATGAGAGCAAAGAGCAGGATTACATTTATAAGGCGGAATACCGGTTTCGTGAAAAGTTGGAAAAACTAAATACAAACTATCAGCACAGACGGTATAACGGGCTCTATCTTTTTCTGCATCCGCTTAATGAATATGAAATCGACGCAGGGGAGCTTTTTTTAACGATGCGGCAGATTCAGGAAAACAGAAGACAAAAGTTTCACTGGGTATTTCTAAACTGCAGAAGTAAAATCTATATCTGTAACTATATTGAAGATGCTTTTCAAGAGATAGAACTGCCGCAAAATTCTGCTGATTTTTTGAATAAGGAGACGGAGCGGCTGCGTCAGAATATTGTATGGGAAAATGGAGCTTCTATAGAAACCAGATAAGGATGATGGGCGAATATGACAGAAATACAAAAAGTGTTGTTTGATTTACAGGATGAGAAATACAGGGAATTTTCCTGCGGTCTGATGCCGACAGTGGATCCGAAATGCGTGATCGGCGTCAGAACGCCGGAATTAAGAAAGCTTGCTAAAAAACTGGCAAAGGAACCGGATATTGACACATTCCTTCACGACCTTCCGCATAAGTATTATGAGGAGAATAATCTGCATGGATTTATCATAGAAGGGATGAAGGATTATGAAGCATGCGTGCAGGCTATGGACGCTTTTTTGCCGTATATAGATAATTGGGCGACCTGTGATCAGATTTCCCCGAAATCGTTTAAAAAGCATCTGCCTGAGCTTCTTGAAAAGATCCGGAGATGGATCGCATCCGACCGGGTTTATACGGTCAGGTTTGGCATTGGCATGCTGATGAGCCTTTATCTTGATGATGCTTTTGAACCGGAATATCTGGAAATGGTATGCTCCATAAGGTCCGAGGAATACTATGTCAATATGATGATTGCATGGTATTTTGCTACTGCGTTAGCAAAGCAGTATGATGCTGCAGTTTGTTTTATTGAGCAGAAAAGGCTGGAAACATGGACGCACAATAAGGCTATCCAGAAGGCAGTAGAGAGCAGAAGGATTACCGAGGAACAAAAGAAATATTTAAGATCCTTGAAGATAAAGAAGTAGAGGAGGACGGCAGGGGGATTAGATTGAAAAATCAAAGAGTTTTTCAAAACCGAATAAATTCGGTTTGCAATTATTGTGCCTGCGGCAGCATACAACAAAAAGCTTACGCTTTTCGTTGTCAAGAATCGCAGGTTATGGAAAGGCATGGCTATTATTATGAAAGATGCGCATAAATTAAAGATTACACATTCCGCTGTTTTGAATAAGCAGGGAAAACCGTTTGTTTCCGTGATGATAGAAAGGGAGAATGACTGCGCGGAAGGAGGCGTGCCGGAGTGCAGGATTACAAAATCACAGGGCTTTAACGAAGAAGAGATCTGTGAACTGGAAGAGTATCTGCGTAATCATGGACAGGAGATCATAGAGGATGCGAAGAAGATCACGGGTTTTATGAATTTGTTTTCATAGTGGGGGTTCCATGATTGCTGTTCCGATTTACATAACTCTTTTAGAGAGTTTTCATGGAAAGTGGGGATGCGTATGTCGGATCAGAATAAGCATATTTACATTTCGATTGATTTAAAATCGTTTTATGCCTCCGTGGAATGTGTGGAGAGGAATTTGGATCCGTTGACCACGAATCTGGTAGTGGCGGATGAAAGCCGTACCGAAAAGACGATCTGTCTTGCGGTTTCGCCATCCCTGAAGGCGTATGGTATTCCTGGACGGGCGAGACTTTTTGAGGTCGTACAGCAGGTCGGGGAAGTCAATGGGCAGAGACGGTCAAAGTCGCCGGGGCATAAGTTATGTGGGAGCAGTTATGACGCAAAGGTGCTGGAAAGTTCGGAAGCTTTTGCGGTGGATTATATCGTAGCGCCGCCCCGAATGGCTCTTTATATGGAATACAGCCGGAATATCTATCGGATCTACTTAAAGTATGTAGCGCCGGAAGATATTCATGTGTATTCTATTGATGAGGTATTTATGGATGTGACCCATTATCTTGCCGCCTATCATATGACGGCTTCCGAATTGGCGGAAAAGATCATACGGGATATCTTAGATACGACGGGCATCACGGCAACAGCAGGAATTGGTACGAATCTGTATCTTTGCAAGGTTGCGATGGATGTGGAGGCAAAACATGTAGAACCGGATGAACGGGGAATCCGGATCGCCTATCTGGATGAGATCACATACCGCCGCAGACTATGGAATCATCGGCCGCTGACGGATTTCTGGCGTGTAGGCAGGGGATACGCGAAGAAGCTGGAAGAAAATGGATTATATACCATGGGGGATATTGCGAGATGTTCTCTTGGAAAAGCTGACGAATTTTATAATGAGGATTTATTATACAGGCTGTTTGGAATCAATGCCCAGCTGCTGATTGATCATGCATGGGGATATGAACCGGTGACAATTGCCGATGTCAAAGCGTACCAGCCGGAGAATAACAGCTTATGCTCCGGTCAGGTTCTTGCCTGCCCGTATGATACAAAGAAGACAGCGTTAGTTGTGAAAGAGATGGCGGATCTGATATCGCTTGATCTGGTGGATAAGGGACTGGTGACGGATCAGGTGATTCTGACGATAGGTTATGATATCATAAATCTGACCGATCCGAAGATCAAAAAGATGTATCAGGGACCGGTTACGACGGATGGCTATGGACGTAGGAAACCAAAGCATGCTCATGGAACGGCCAATCTTGCAAGGCAGACTTCTTCTGCCAGACTGATTAAGGAGGCTGTCATGGAGCTGTATGACAGGATCATCAACCCTATTCTTTTGGTCAGAAGGATTACGCTGGTGGCTAATCATGTTGTGGAAGAAAGCAGGATTAAGCAGGAAGAGCATTATGAGCAGATGAATCTTTTTACGGATTATGAGGCATTGGAAGAGCAGAGAAAAAAAGAGGAAGAAGAGTTAGAACGTGAAAAACGGATTCAGAAGACGGTGTTGGAAATGAAAAAGAAATATGGCAAAAATGCGATTGTCAAGGGTATGAATCTTGAGGAAGGCGCTACAGCCATCAGTCGCAATCAACAGATCGGCGGGCATAAAGCCTAAGGGAAAGGCATGGTTATTAGATTGAATAATAAGCTCGATAACTTATTTTTCAATCCATAATTTGAGTCAGAGCCTCAAATTGCTTTGATCGCAGTAAAACTGCTCTGACATGGAGGAGTAGAGTACGATATGGAAGATCGAGATTATGAAGATATCATTCATCTGCCGCATCCGGTGTCTGCGACGCATCCTCCGATGTCATTGCATGACAGAGCGGCGCAGTTTTCGCCATTTGCCGCGCTGACGGGGTATCATGATATCATAGAGGAAGAAACGAGAATTAATATGAGAGAAGAAGGTCAGGAACAATGACGCTGAAGGAACTGGAATTGGGACAATCCGCATCGATCCTTGCGGTAGGAGGAGAAGGCGCGTTACGGCAGCATTTTCTGGATATGGGACTGATCCCGGGAGCAGAAGTGACGCTGGTCAAATATGCGCCTATGGGAGATCCCATGGAATTAAGGATCTATGGATATGAACTGACGCTTCGCTTGGAAGATGCCGGGAAGATCGAGGTTGAAGCGGTCAGAGAAGCGAAAGTACGGCAGGATACGCCGCGTAAAAGAGATATCATACCGCATCCCGGTCTGGGAGAAGGCGGAAAATACCATGCAAAAGAGGATGAAAATCCGCTTCCGGAGGGAGAGACGATCAGCTTTGCGCTGGTAGGAAACCAGAACAGCGGAAAGACGACATTATTTAACCGATTGACTGGATCGAATCAGCATGTGGGAAATTTCCCGGGAGTAACGGTTGACCGTAAGGATGGCGTGATCAAGGGACATGATAATACTGTGATCACGGATCTGCCGGGGATCTATTCAATGTCGCCATATACGAATGAAGAGATCGTCACAAGAGAGTTTATTCTGCGTGAGAAGCCAAAGGGGATCATCAATATTGTGGATGCTACCAATATTATGCGGAATCTCTATCTGACGATGCAGCTTTTGGAACTGGATATCCCGATGGTAATAGCGCTGAATATGATGGATGAGGTCCGTGAAAATGGTGGGACCGTCTATATCAATATCATGGAAAAGATGCTGGGGGTGCCGGTCGTGCCCATTTCCGCAGCCAAGGGCGAAGGGATTACGGAACTTGTGGATCACGCGATTCATGTGGCAAAATATCAGGAGAGCCCGGAACGGGTGGATTTCTGTGATGCAAAGGGAACAGGCGGCGCGATCCACCGGTGCATTCACGGGGTGATGCATCTGATCGAAGATCATGCGGCGCAGAATGGTGTTCCGGTCAGATTTGCCGCCACTAAGCTGATGGAGGGAGATCGACACCTGCTGGAAAAACTGCATCTGGAGCAGAATGAGCAGGAGATGTTAGAGCATATCATCGTACAGATGGAAAAAGAGCGGGGATTGGATAGGGCAGCCGCAATGGCGGATATGCGGTTTCATTTTATCAGTCAGGTCTGCGATGCATCGGTTGTCAGAGCCGGAGAAAGTAAGGAACATATCAGAAGCAGACAGATTGACCGCTTTCTGACCGGACGATATACGGCGATTCCAGCATTTGTCGCGATCATGCTTCTGATTTTCTGGCTAACGTTTGACGTGATTGGCGCATGGTTGTCAGAACTGCTGGAGATATGCGTAACGTGGGCGGCAGATTCCGTGGGAGAACTGCTGGGAGCCATGAATGTCAATGAAGTGATACAGTCGCTTGTGTTGGATGGTATCATTCAGGGAGTGGGAAGTGTATTAAGTTTTCTGCCGATCATTATCACGCTGTTCTTTTTTCTGTCGATCTTGGAGGACAGCGGTTATATGGCGAGAGTGGCATTTGTGATGGATAAACTGCTTCGTAAGATCGGTCTTTCCGGACGGAGTATCGTGCCGATGCTGATTGGATTCGGATGTACGGTACCCGCGGTTATGGCAAGCAGGACGTTGTCTTCAGAAAGGGACCGTAAAATGACAATCCTGCTGACCCCGTTTATGAGCTGTTCCGCAAAGCTGCCGATCTATGGATTCTTTACAGCTGCGTTTTTTCCGGAGCATAGGGCGCTTGTAATGGGATTGCTCTACTTTATGGGGATGGCTATGGGAGTCGTTATGTCGTTGATTATGAAAAAAAGTCTGTTTCGTGGGGAACCGGTGCCTTTCGTCATGGAATTACCAAATTATCGTATGCCGGGCGTTAAAAATGTTATGCAGCTTTTGTGGGAAAAGGCAAAGGATTTCTTGCAGAGGGCATTTACGATTATCTTTCTGGCAACGGTTATCGTTTGGTTTTTACAGTCCTTTGACCTTCGGCTTAATATGACGGATCAGCCGCAGGAAAGTATATTGTCTTTGGTTGCCGGTGTGATTGAACCGCTTTTTATTCCGCTGGGATTTGGAGATTGGAGGATCTCTACGGCGCTGATTTCCGGATTTATGGCCAAGGAAAGCGTTGTTTCCACATTATCAGTGCTTCTTCCTGCGGAGGAAGGCATTTATGGACTGTTGACAAAGGCAGGCGCTTTTTCGCTTTTGGTATTCTGCCTGCTGTATACGCCTTGTGTGGCTGCGGTTGCAGCGGTAAAAAGGGAACTGGGTACAAAATGGGCGGGAGCCGTGGCGGCAGGGCAGTGTCTGCTGGCGTGGGTCGTTTCATTTGTTGTATATCAGTTGCTGCTGCTTGTCGGGATGCAATAAAATGGGATCATTGCGCATTTTTAGGATAGGGTAGCTGATTTTGGGTAGAAAAGCCTGCCTTGACATACAATAATAAAAAGATTAACATTAATTACGAAAGAGTTAAGCCCGGCTTACATAACTCTTTGTTTGAATATCTATATTTCAAAAACATCATAAATGAAATCATTTTTGAAATATAGATATTCAAACTTCAGGTTATGTAAACCTTGTGGACGGAATTGCCTGAAGGGTATAAAAAATAGAGAGGAATAAGGGAAAAGCATATGTGTGGAATTGTTGGATTTACAGGGCGGCAGCAGGCAGCGCCTATCTTGCTGGAAGGTCTGTCAAAGCTGGAGTACAGAGGATATGATTCGGCAGGCGTGGTTGTGCGTGACGGGGATGCTTCGGCGGAGATCGTAAAAGCAAAGGGGCGTCTGAAGGTATTGTCAGAGAAGACCAATGGCGGGGAAGCGGTTCCCGGCACTTGCGGTATCGGGCATACCCGATGGGCGACCCATGGAGAACCTTCGGAAAACAATGCGCATCCACATAGCAGCGATGATATGAATGTCGTTGCCGTTCATAATGGTATCATTGAAAATTATCAGGAGATCAAGGATAAGCTGCTGAAAAAGGGTTATACCTTTTATTCGCAGACAGATACGGAAGCGCTGGTAAAACTGGTGGATTATTATTATAAAAAATATCAGGTAGGCCCCATCGACGCGCTTGCCAAGACCATGGTCCGTGTTCGCGGTTCTTATGCGCTTGCGGTCATGTTTAAGGATTATCCCGGCGAGATTTATGTTGCCAGAAAGGACAGCCCGATGATCTTGGGGATCGCTGATGGAGAGTCCTATATTGCATCTGATGTTCCGGCGATTCTTAAATATACAAGGAATGTTTATTATATTGGCAATCTGGAGATGGCTCGTCTTACCAAGGGAGAGATCGAATTTTATAATATCGATGGTGAGATTATAGAGAAAGAACTGACAGAGATCAAGTGGGACGCTGAGTCTGCGGAAAAAGGTGGCTATGAGTATTTTATGATGAAGGAAATCCATGAGCAGCCTAAGGCGATCAGGGATACGATCAATGCTGTGGTCTCAGATGGGAAGATCGATCTGTCTTCCGTGGGAATTACGGAGGAGCAGATAAGAGATGTGAATCAGATCCATATTGTGGCGTGCGGTTCCGCTTATCATGTAGGGGTAGTGGCGCAGTATGTGATAGAGGATCTTGTCCGGATTCCTGTCCGCGTGGAACTGGCTTCGGAGTTTCGCTATCGTAACCCATTATTGCAAGACAATGATATGGTTCTGATCATCAGCCAGTCCGGAGAAACAGCGGATAGCCTTGCCGCGATGCGTGAGGCGAAGAACAGGGGGATCAGGACGCTTGCTATTGTCAATGTGGTGGGCAGTTCTATTGCAAGAGAGGCGGATAATGTCTTTTATACCTTGGCGGGTCCGGAGATCGCAGTTGCGACAACAAAGGCATATAGCTGCCAGCTGGTTGCGTGTTATCTTTTGGCGCTGGAGTTTGCCAGAGTAAGAGGGACGTTAAAGGATAATGATTATCAGGAAATGTTACGGGAACTGGATACGCTTCCTGCAAAGATTGAGAAAATCATTGAGGATAAGGAGCGGATCCAGTGGTTTGCATCCAAGTATGTCAATGCGAAGGACGTTTTCTTTTTAGGACGCGGCATTGATTACGCCATTTGTCTAGAAGGAAGCCTGAAAATGAAGGAGATTAGTTATGTTCATTCGGAGGCGTACGCGGCAGGAGAATTGAAACATGGAACCATCAGCTTGATCGAGGACGGGACGTTGGTGATCAGTGTCCTGACGCAGCAGGAATTGTATGAGAAGATGGTCAGCAATATGGTAGAGGTAAAGAGCCGTGGAGCTTGCCTGATGGGATTGACCACGTATGGTCATTACAATATAGAGGATACTGTGGATTTCGCGACCTATATTCCCAAGACGGACAGACATTTTTCAGCAAGTCTTGCAGTGGTTCCGTTGCAGCTGATGGGGTATTACTTGAGCCTTGCGAAAGGTCTGGACGTGGATAAGCCGAGAAACCTTGCAAAATCGGTTACGGTAGAATAGGGTGGCAGCTGGGAATTTGTGCGCCGGCTGCGGAACATAAGTTAAACGGATAGGGGAGTGAAGACATGAAGTATAAGGTATTGATAACTGGCAGGGCATTTCCGGTAATTGATGATTTTTTTGTGAGGACGCAGGACACTTTTGAGTGTATGTCGACATCCGACCGAGAATTGGATCTTCAGCTGCATGTGAAATTGTTTCAGCCGGATATCTTTGTCTTTTGCCCTAAAGAGGAGACGAAAGAACGGATGGAACGCATCAGTGAAGCGAGATATAAAGCGGAAAAGGAAGTTATGATGGTGGTGATAGGGGATTCTGCGGATGTGCAGAATTTTACCTCAGCCTGCAAAGGCGCTGTGGATCTTGTGCTTCACAAACCGATCTCTATCAGTAAAGTGCAGGAGGAGATTCTGTCGATCATACGGGCGAAGGAAAGAAAGGCTGCAGAGAAAGTAGCGATGGAGGCACAGGCTGCAGAGGAAGCAAGGCTGGCAATGGAGGCACAGGAGCAGGGCGGAGCGGATAACAGCGGTATGAAGCATGTACTGGTCATTGACGATGATCCGGTGATGCTTAAGACGATCAAGCGGTATTTGGGGGAAGAATATAACGTTGCTACGGCATTAGCGGGAAAGATAGCATTGAAATTTCTGGAGAAAAGAACAACGGATGTTATTTTGCTGGATTATGAGATGCCGTCCATGAACGGACCTGAGGTGCTGGATATCCTTAGGGCAAATGAAAAGACAAAGAATATACCGGTTGTTTTCCTGACCGGTGTGAATGAGGTGGATAAGATACAGAAAGTATTGACCATGAAGCCGCAGGGGTATATGTTGAAACCGGTGAATAACGAAGAACTTCACCGTACCTTGAAGAAGATCTTAGGGTGAAAATTCATTTCTATTTGAGACACCAAAGGCAGTATGGGAGATTAAAATAAGAAGTAGAACAGACTACATAGAAGGGATCATAATCAGGAGATGAAAAAAACAGATTCCCCAGAAAAACTTCGATTGACAGATCTGATTGAAGTGGAGATCCTGCAGAAGATGCAGGATGCTTTTGCGAAAATGACAGGAATGGCGGCGTTGACAACGGATGAAAACGGCGCTGCTATTACGAAAGGAACAAATTTTTCGGCTTTTTGTACAGATTACTGTAGGAAATCGGTAGTGGGGAGAAAAAGGTGCGAAGAGTGTGACAGGAAGGGTGCGTTAATGGCGCTGGAGAAGAAGGGTCCCGTGTCCTATTACTGTCATGCGGGACTGATAGACTTTGCGGCGCCGATTATCTTGAATGGAACGATGATCGGCGGTTTTATTGGTGGTCAGGTGCTGACGCAAAAGCCATACCGTGAGGCGATGAGGAAGATCGCGGTAGAGATTGATGTTGATCCCGAAGGGTTTTTAAAGGCGGCGGAAGAAACGAATATTGTGGAGAAGGAGACGATACAAAGGGCGACGGAAGCTATCTATGAGGTTGCGGAGATTCTTACTGATATGGCATATAAGGCATATGTATCTTTGCAGCTCAGTATGGAGGCTATGCAGGCCGCCTCTTTGAAATCGGATTTTCTTGCGAATACAAGCCATGAGATCAGGACACCGATGAACGCCATCGTCGGTATGGCGCAGCTTGCGCTTAGGGAGCAGCTGCCAAATACGGCAAGGGATTACCTGAATCAGATCGTAAGTTCCAGCCAGATTCTGCTTACGATTATTAATGATATTCTTGATTTTTCTAAGATAGAATCGGGAAAGATGACCATTGCAGAGGAAGTCTATTCACCGGTTGCCATGTTGCGGGATATTATCAATATCATTGTTACAAGGATTGGCGACAAGGATGTGGAACTGTTGATCGATATTGAACCAACGATTCCAAAGGAGCTTCTGGGCGACAGCATAAGGATCCAGCAGATCATTGTAAATCTTGCCAATAACGCTGTTAAATTTACAAGAAACGGCAAGGTTGCGATCAGTATGCATTATCAGAGAAAGTCAAAAGATGAGATTCTGCTGCAGTGTTCCGTAGAGGACACGGGAATAGGGATCAAAAAGGAAGATTATGATAAACTCTTTGAAGCGTTTCAGCAGCTGGACAGCAAGCGAAATAGAGGCGTGGAAGGAACAGGGCTGGGACTGGTGATCGCGCATAATCTTTTAGACCTGATGAACGGCAGGATTTATGTGGAGAGCGAATATGGGATGGGCAGCATCTTTTATTTTGAACTGCCACAGAAGATCATCACGGAAGAACCGAGTATCGATTATCACTGCGATAAAGAAGGCGTAGCTGCGATGATCAGCAATTCTTATGTCAGGGAACAGCTGAAAAAAGATGTGGAGCGTTATGGGGCTTTGTTTTTTGAAGAGTCTTCTCCGGAAAAGATCATGCAGCTTTCTGAAACGGGAAAGCTTCATTTTTTATTTATCGAACGGATGGCAATGACACAGGAAGTGGAAGAACTCCTTTCCCGCCATCCGGAACTGACAGTTGTAGTGCTTTCGTCGATGCAGGGGATGCAGAACGGCATGTGGGATAATTTTGTACAGATGAAAAAACCCGTTCATTCCGCTAATCTTGTCCACATTTTCCAGCATGAGGATATCCATATGTCAGCTTCGGAAGCTTCCGGAGATGTGATTTCCTTTATTGCGCCGGATGCGGAGATTTTAATTGTGGATGATAACGCGATCAATCTGACTGTGGCGGAGGGACTTTTAGAACCGCTTCAGATGAAGATCGACAGGGCGCTCAGCGGTAAAGAGGCGATCGACATGATCTCCAATAAACATTATGATATCATTCTGATGGATCATATGATGCCGGAGCTTGATGGTGTGGAAACGACGCGTATTATCAGAAGATTTCATTTGGAATATGATGATGTTCCGATCATTGCCTTGACAGCCAATGCGATAGCAGGGACGCAGGAGAAGTTTATTAAGGAAGGCATGAATGATTTTATTGCAAAACCGATTGAATTGCAGATTATGTTAGATAAATTGAGAAAATGGCTTCCAGCAGGGAAAGTGGTCAATATCCAAACGGATAATACCGGCGGCAGTGCGGCAAATGCGGCACTTCTGTCCGCAGGAAAGGAGAAAGCGCCCGCCATAGCGATTGAAGGGCTTGATACGGGATATGCGTTGGGACTTCTGGGCTCTGAAAAATTATTCTGGGCGGTTCTAAAGGATTATTATCATGCAATTCCCAAGAAGATGGAACGGATTGAAGAATATGAAAAGAAAGAGCAGTGGCAGGAATATACGATTGAGGTGCATGCCCTGAAAAGCGCATCCAGACAGGTCGGTGCGTTAAAACTTTCGGAACGTGCAGAAAATCTGGAAAATGCGGGCAATCGGAACGATGCCGACATGATTCATGCACTGACAGGTGAGCTGCTGCTGCAGTGCAGATATTATCAGGAGATATTAAGACCGTATTTTCCGGAGGAAGATAAGACAGCTGATCAAGGAAAGATTACGAAGGAAGCACTTGCGGAAGCATTTGAAAAGATCAGCGAAGCACTGGAAGAACTGGATATGGATACCGCAGGTGAGATGGTGATGAAACTAGCGGAATATAGATACGACGGATGGCAGAAAGAATTGCTGAAAAAGATGGAAAACGCCGTAGAGGATATGGATGTGGAGCAGTGCGAGGAGATCATAGAAACGTGGGAGAATAGGCTTAAAGAGTAAGCACCGGAAAATACTTTAGAAATGAGGTTGGATATGGGGAATTATCAACAGTTATCCGAAGAACTGCAGGAGCGGATAAAAAAGGACAGAAAAGCTCACTGGATCAATCCGTATGCCTTTCAAAACGAAGATGTGCTAAGGCGTAATATGGACCACGATCAGGCATCGCTCTGGCGGCCTGCTTTTGTAAGGGATTGTGAGAAGATTATGAATATTCCCTATTACAATCGTTATGGAGATAAGACGCAGGTATTTTCCCTGTATCGGAATGATGATATCACAAGACGTCTGACCCATGTGCAGCTGGTTTCACGGACTGCCAGAAATATCGGGCAGATGCTGGGACTGAATCTTGATTTGATAGAAGCGATCTCCTTAGGGCACGATATCGGTCATACACCCTTTGGACACGCGGGGGAGCGTAAGCTGAACGAGCTTTACTCCGGCAGGACGGGACGTCATTTTTCTCATAATATCCATAGTGCAAGGGTACTGGATACCATATTCCCGGTCAATATCAGTCTGCAGACACTGGATGGTATTATCTGTCATAATGGCGAAATGGAACTGGAAAAATACGAGCCTTCTCCTTACAGGGATTTTGCGGTGTTTGACCGGAAGATGGAGGCATGCTATCTGGATACGGATGCCTGTAAAAAACTGGTACCTGCGACGCTGGAGGCATGTGTTATGAGGGTGTCCGATATCATCGCCTATCTTGGCAAGGACAGGCAGGATGCCGTTAAGCTGGGGATTTTACAGGATGATTCGGAATTTACAAACCACGAGATGGGAAAAAGCAATGCGGAGATTATCCACAACATGACGGTCAATATCATAGAATGTAGTTACGGAATGCCGTATCTGAAGATGGATGCGCAATATTATGAGGCGTTTTCCAAAGCTAAGAAGGAGAATTATCAAAGGATTTATGGGCATGATGTAAATACAAAAGTATTTGATGAGCAGATCTTTCCGATGTTTGAAGCGGTATATGAGAAACTTTTGAAAGATATGACGGCGCATGATCAGGAGTCGGTAATCTATAAGCATCATATTGATTATATCAAGAGTTATACCAGATATTACAGCAGGAGAATCGATTATGAGGCGCAGGAAGCCAATGCTATTGTTGTGGATTATATGGCGAGTATGACGGATGATTATTTTATCGATCTGTATGAGTATCTGTTCCCGAAGGGAAAGTATAAGGTGAAATACAAAGGATATTTTGAATAAGCGGTATGAAAATGATTTTCTATGAAATACTAATAAAGATATTATATGGAAAGCTGCCCAAATCATAATCTGTGCATGTGCCGATGTACAGAAATAAGAAATTCTAAACATTCCTAGTTTAAGTTGTGGAAGACGGACGCAAACGGGGCAAATTCGCCATCCATGGCTCAATTGCCCCTTTTCGGAACATCGTGTTCCGAAATTGCTGGGTATTGGATAGGAATGTTAAGAATTTCTAATTTCTTTCCAAATGCACATGCCAGATTATGATTTGTGCAGCTTGCTGCCTGAATCTTGCGAAAGAGTTATGTAAACCTATGGGAAGAACTATATAACGAAAAATTATAAAGCTATTGCTATAGCAAAGAAAGGATGGAAAAATGGCAGAGATAACAATCACAGAAGCTAATTTTGAAAAGGAGGTTTTGGAGTCCGATATACCGGTGCTGGTAGATTTCTGGGCGGACTGGTGCGGCCCCTGTAAGATGCTTTCTCCCATTATCGCGGATATCGCGAAGGAATATGAGGGGAAGGTAAAGGTCGGAAAGATTAATATTGATGAAGAGCAGGGTCTGGCGATGAAGTACCGTGTCGCAAGCATACCGACGCTTGTGGTTTTTAAAGGCGGAGAAGCCGTGAAGCGTTCTGTCGGAGCCGTACCGAAGAGTCAGATCGAGGCACTGCTGTAGAGCGTGCCTTTTTTTGAAGATTTTGTGAATCGGGTGTTCTTAATTTGACGGAAAAGGAAAAATCCGTTATCATATAACAAGTTGCTATATGAGAAGAAAATAAGAAATAGGAGGAGCGCAGATGGCAGAATACGGGGATTTGACAAAATACACAAAGAATATCATTGATATCTGTAGAAGCAATGATTATATACCTGCGGAATTATTTGATGAACTAGGCGTGAAACGGGGGCTTCGGGATAAAGATGGAAACGGTGTATTAACGGGGCTTACTAACATCTCAAGGATCGACGCATTTAAATTTGAGGATGGTAAGAAGATCCCCTGTGATGGCAGTCTGTGGTATCGCGGCTATAATGTGATCGACCTGATCAATAGTTTTGAAGGTAAGCGGTACGGGTTTGAGGAGATTGCGTATCTGTTGTTATTGGGAGAACTTCCGAAGGCAGAGAATCTGAAAGAGTTTAAAGAGATGCTTGCCGCGTGCAGGCAGCTTCCGACCAATTTTACGAGAGATGTTATTATGAAGGCACCCAGTAAGGATCTGATGAACTCGTTGACCAGAAGTGTGTTGACATTGGCATCTTATGATGAGACGATCACGGATACGTCCTTAGACCGTATCTTAGAACAGTGTGTTAAGCTGATCAGCGTGTTCCCGATGCTTTCTGTTTACAGCTATCATTCTTATAACCATTATCTTTGCGACGAGAGTCTATATATTCATAGACCGCAGGATCATCTTTCGACAGCGGAGAATATCCTGCTGATGCTTCGGCCGGATAAAAAATATACGGAGCTGGAAGCAAAGGTGCTGGATATTGCGCTGGTATTACATATGGAGCATGGCGGAGGAAATAATTCCACGTTTACGACTCGCGTCGTTACATCTTCAGGCTCAGATACTTACTCAGTCATTGCGGCGGCGCTGTCATCGTTAAAAGGAGCAAAGCACGGCGGGGCGAATATCAAAGTGGTAGAAATGATGGAGGATATCCGCAGCCATGTATCTGACTGGAATGATGAAGAACAGGTTAGGAAATATTTGGAGAAACTTGTCGATAAACAGGCGTTTGACCGTAAGGGACTGATCTATGGTATGGGGCATGCGGTATATTCCCTGTCCGATCCGCGGGCAAGGGTATTTAAGACCTTTGTGGAGAAGTTGGCAGTAGCGAAAGGAAGGGAGAAGGATTTTGCGCTGTATAGCATGGTAGAGCGTCTGGCGCCACAGGTCATCGGAGAAAAGAGAAAGATCTATAAGGGCGTCAGCGCCAATGTTGACTTTTACAGCGGATTTGTATATAGCATGCTGGATATTCCACTTGAGCTTTATACCCCGATCTTCGCCATTGCAAGGATTGTCGGCTGGAGTGCGCACAGATTGGAGGAAATTGTCAACGTGGATAAGATTATCCGTCCGGCATATAAGAGTATCATGCAGATCAAAGAATATCCTGATGAAAAATAAAGGAAAATTATGGAATAATTTGTCTGAAATTAAGATTTATTTGCGATAAAATAGAGTTGCTTCCTAAAATGTCCGGCTTATATAATAGGATTAGTTTTAGATGAAAAAATCGAAGGAGTTTCATAACGAATGATCAGATGATTTTTCGTTATAAAATGAAAGATTTTTTATGAAGATTGGAGGACATTATGGAACAGCAGACAATTGCATTGACGGAAGATAATGACAAAATGATTAAAATTTTGTCTGAATTACTCACCCGGGAAAACAAATTACAGATCATGATAACCGTTCCGGGAAAAGAGGAAGAGGCATTGAAGGAACTGCCGGCGGGCAATGTAAAACCTGTAGCAGCCTCCAATCCCAGAGATTTGGAGAAGGATGTTACCAATATGATCCATGAGATCGGTGTCCCTGCCCATATCAAAGGATATCAGTATCTTCGGGAAGCTATCATGATGTCGGTAGAAGATACGGAGATGCTGGGTTCCGTTACCAAGGTACTGTATCCGACGATTGCCAAACGTTATCAGACGACACCCAGCCGCGTGGAACGTGCGATCCGTCACGCAATCGAGGTGGCATGGTCAAGAGGAAAGATGGAAACGCTGGATGCACTGTTTGGCTATACGATCAATACCGGAAAAGGAAAACCTACCAATTCGGAGTTTATTGCGCTGATTGCTGACCGTATCCGTTTATCTTACCGGGAAAATATATGACGCGTTATCAGGTGAATTCAAAAATTTTGAAATGAATGTCAAATTATTCGGCACAAAAAACAGGGAATAGCAGGAAAGAAAAAAATACCAGAAATTTCTAAAATTATTCTTTTACTATAACGGGAAATGGTATATAATAAAAAAAACATCGGACAAAGTGAGAAGGTGCTTTGTTACAAGACATGGAGGAAGGGCAATGAAAAATATTTTATTTGTCGCATCAGAGGGGGTTCCTTTTATTAAGACAGGTGGATTGGCTGATGTTGTAGGTTCTCTGCCTAAGTGTGTTGATCATGAGTATTTTGATGTGCGGGTTATGCTTCCTAAGTACACATGCATGACACAGAAGATGAAAGATTTGATGGAGTACAAGACGCATTTCTACATGGATTTTCATTGGAGAAATGAGTATGTAGGAATTTTGGAAGCGAAGGTTGATGGGGTCATCTATTACTTTATCGACAATGAATCCTATTTTAACGGATTTAAACCCTATAGTGGAAATGTACTTGACGATATTGAGAAGTTCGCCTTCTTTTCCAAAGCTGCATTGTCGGCAATTCCGCTGATCGGGTTTGTGCCGGATTTGATCCATTGTCATGACTGGCAGACCGGACTGGTGCCTGTATATTTGAAAGAGCGTTTTCAGGGCAATGAGCTGTTTAGGGGCATGAAATCCGTTATGACGATCCATAATCTGAAGTTTCAGGGAAGATGGGATGTGAAGTCAGTTCGTGATATTACCGGTATTCCGGCATATTATTTTACACCGGACAAGCTGGAATCATATAAGGATGCCAATCTGTTAAAGGGCGGTCTGGTTTATGCGGATGCAATTACAACAGTCAGCGATACTTATGCGGAGGAGATCAAGACGCCGTTTTATGGTGAAGGGCTGGATGGTCTGTTAAAGGCAAGGAGTAACGATCTGCGTGGTATTGTGAACGGTATTGATTATGAGGAGTACAATCCGGAGACGGATCCTTATATTGAAGTTCATTATAACGCCAAGAACTTCAGGAAAGAAAAGGTAAAGAATAAACATGCGCTTCAGAAGGAACTGAATCTGGAAGTGGATGATAAGAAGATGATGATCGGTATTGTTTCCAGACTTACCGATCAGAAGGGATTTGATCTGATTGCCTATATTATGGATGAGCTTTGCCATGATGAGGTACAGATCGTGGTGCTGGGAACCGGTGAGGAACGTTATGAGAATATGTTCCGTCACTTTGACTGGAAATATGGCAATAAGGTATCGGCTAACATTTATTATTCTGAAGGCTTGTCCCATAAGATCTATGCAGCCTGCGATGCCTTCCTGATGCCGTCCATGTTTGAACCCTGTGGACTAAGCCAGCTGATGTCGCTGCGGTATGGCACGATCCCCATTGTGCGTGAGACCGGCGGACTGAAGGATACGGTACAACCGTACAACGAATATGATGGAACAGGAACAGGATTCTCTTTTGCCAATTATAACGCGCATGAGATGCTGGCTTCGATCCGTTATGCTGAGAAAATCTATTATGACCGCAAACGGGAGTGGAATAAGTTGGTTGACCGTGCTATGGCGACAGATTTCTCATGGCATGTATCGGCTAGGAAATATCAGGAGATGTACGACTGGCTGATCGGAGATAAGCAGCAACAGGAATAACTGATGTGATATGAAAATGACAGGTCCGGGATTCCGGACCTGTTTTTAGGAGAAGGATATAGGGATTATGGCATTTGACGGTATTACGGTGGCGGCCGTGGTTAAGGAACTGAATCAGGAATTATCCGGGGGCAGGGTTTATAAGATTGCCCAGCCGGAGGCGGATGAACTATTGGTTACCATAAAGAATCATAGCGGACAGCGTAAGCTGATGCTGTCGGCGGATGCGTCTCTGCCGTTGATTTATCTGACGCAGGACAGCAAGCAGAGCCCCATGACGGCGCCGGCATTTTGCATGCTGCTCAGGAAGCATCTGCAGAATGCGCGGATCGTTGGCTTTGAACAGCCGGGATTGGAACGGGTGGTACGCATGACGCTGGAACATCTGGATGAGATGGGAGATCTGAAGCGAAAGGATCTGATCATTGAGATCATGGGCAAGCACAGTAATATCATACTGGTGGATGAAAATAACAGGATCGTAGACAGTATCAAGCATATTTCGGGAATGGTGAGTTCCGTGCGGGAGGTGCTTCCGGGAAAAGATTATTTTATCCCGAAGACACAGGAGAAAGCGGATCCGCTGATGGTGACGGAAAACGAGTTTTTCATTGGCAGAACTGGTGGTATGTCTAATCATCCGGTTTATAAGGCGTTATATGGAGGTTATACAGGACTTTCCCCGGCGGTTGCCTCTGCCATCTGCGAACGGGCGGGAGTAAATCCGGAGCAGGATACCGCGTCTTTGCAGGGAGCGGACAGGGAGGCGCTTTGGCAGGCTTTTTCAAAAGTCATGGGTCAGATCAAAAAGGGGGAATATTCGCCCTGTATTTATTATGAAAATAACGTGCCTGCGGAATTTTCCGCAATTGATCTGCTGATCTTTGGAGAGAAGAAATCCTATGAAAGTATTTCCTTGCTGTTGCAGGAATATTATGCTGAAAAGAATAAGATTGTCCGGATCCGGCAGAGGTCGGGAGATTTACGACGGGTCGTACAGACAGCCATAGAACGGACGGCAAAAAAATACGATTTGCAGGATAAGCAGTTGAAAGATACAAAGAAACGGGAAACATACAGGATCTATGGGGAACTTTTAAATACCTACGGGTATTCTGCAGAGCCGGGAGCGAAGGAGCTGGAGGCGTTAAATTATTATACCGATGAAATGGTTAAGATCCCGCTAGATTCGACAAAATCCGCAACAGAGAACGCTAAAAAATATTTTGAGAAATATAATAAACAGAAACGGACTTTTGAAGCGCTGTCTACGCTGATTCAAGAGACAAAGAAAGAACTGGAGCATCTGGAGAGTATCGGGATGTCGTTGGAGCTTGCGCGGAATGAAGACGATCTTCTGCAGATTCGTGAGGAGATGGTGGACTGCGGTTATATCAGACGTAAAGGGAAAGAAAAAAGGACAAAGAGAACCGGGAAACCACTGCATTATCTCAGCAGCGCGGGTTTTCATATCTATGTTGGAAAGAATAATTATCAGAATGAAGAACTGACTTTTCAGATGGCGAATGGCGGGGATTGGTGGTTTCATGCCAAGCATGCGCCGGGATCTCATGTGATCGTCAGGACGGAGGGGAAAGAACTGCCGGATATCGTTTATGAGGAGGCTGCTTCTCTGGCGGCGTATTATTCCAAGGTGCGGGAGCAGGATAAAGCGGAGGTGGATTATACGCAGAGAAAGAATGTAAAAAAACCGGCAAATGGCAATCCGGGAATGGTGATTTATCATACAAACTACTCTATGGTAGCGGTTCCGAAGATCGGTCATTTAAGGCAGATAGAGGATTAGAATCTTATGGAAAACTGATGAAAATTGAAATAATAACTTGTTAAGTGAGTGGAAGAGGTGTATAATGCCAATGGATAATTGATTACGATTATACTAGAATATAAAGGATCATGGATGAAAGGCGAGATATTATGAAACCATATAAGAATATGTCTGAAGAAGAACTGAATGCGCTGAAGGCGGAACTTACAAAGCAATATGAAGATGTTAAGGGGAAGGGGCTTAAACTCAATATGGCGAGAGGACTGCCAAGTGCCGAACAGCTTGATATGGAGGCTGATTTTTTCGATACACTGCATCCGGAGAGCGATTTTTATTCAGAAGCCGGCATAGACTGCAGAAATTATGGGGAACTTACGGGTATTACGGAAGCAAGGAAGCTGATGGCGGATATGATGGAAGTAAGTCCTGACGAGGTGATTGTCTTTGGTAATTCCAGTTTAAATATTATGTATGACACGGTATGCAGATCCTTCGTTCTTGGCGTATGCGGTTCCACACCGTGGTGTAAGCTGGATAAAGTAAAATTTTTATGTCCGGTACCGGGTTATGACAGGCATTTTGCCATTACAGAACAATTTGGCATAGAAATGGTCAATATACCGCTCCGTGATGATGGACCGGATATGGATATGGTAGAGGAGTATGTCAATAACGACCCCGCTGTCAAGGGAATTTGGTGCGTTCCTAAGTATTCTAACCCATCGGGTATTACATATTCTGATGAAGTGGTAAGAAGATTCGCAAACCTTAAACCGGCTGCGGAAGATTTCAGGATTTATTGGGATAATGCTTATACAATCCATCACCTTTACAATGGCAAGGAAGCAGAGCTGCTTGAGATTCTTGAAGAATGCAAGAAGGCGGGCAATCCGGATATGGTATTCAAGTTCTGTTCCACATCCAAGGTGACGTTTCCGGGTTCCGGTATTGCAGCCCTTGCTGCTTCTGAGAATAATCTTGCATTTGTTAAGAAGATCATTACCATCCAGACGATCGGTCATGATAAGCTGAATCAGCTAAGGCATGTAAGATATTTTAAGAATATTGACGGCATGAAAGCGCATATGAAGAAACATGCGGCAATTGTGCGTCCGAAGTTTGAACTTGTCATAGATGTGCTGAAAAAGGAGCTTGAATCATTGGAAATTGGGACATGGACGAATCCAAATGGCGGATACTTTATCAGTTTTAACTCGCTTCCCGGATGCGCTAAGAGGATCGTTGCCATGTGTAAGGAAGCAGGTGTAACGTTAACGGGGGCAGGAGCAGCCTATCCTTATAAAAAAGATCCCGAAGACAGCAATATCCGTATCGCGCCGACCTATCCGTCGATGGAAGAACTGGCAAAGGCGCTTGAGGTATTTGTGATTTGCGTAAAGCTGGCGAGTGTGGAGAACTTACTTGGCTTGGAGGATTAAAAATAAATATGGATTATTTGGAAAGTATTAAAACAGAGCGTCTTGGACGCAATTTGATTGCAAAAGGCGCGATTATCTCCTACTATCAGGATGATGTGAAGATACCCAATGGTCATGTTGCCAAATTTGATTTTATCAAGCATCAGGGGGCGGCGGCGATCCTGCCGGTGACAAAGGACAATAAGCTGTTGCTGGTCAGACAGTACCGTAACGCGCTGGACCGCTTTACGCTTGAGATCCCTGCCGGAGGTCTGGAGGGACCGGAGGAACCGACGATGGATGCGGCGATTCGGGAACTGGAGGAAGAAACCGGTTATAAAGCGGAACATGTGCAGCCATTGATTTCCATTTATCCGACGGTGGCATATTGCAACGAAAAGATCGACGTCTATCTGGCTACGGATCTGATAAAAAGCAGCCAGCATCTGGATGAGGATGAATATCTGACGGTAGAGGAGTGGGAACTCACTGATCTGGAAAAGATGATCTACAGTGGGAAGCTGCAGGATTCCAAGACTGTTGGCGCGATTCTGGCATACAAAAATATTTGTATGAAGAAAGAACCGTCTATAGACTGACCGATAGACCGGTTGGGAAAGACTCTGCCGGGTATAAGAATAAATATAAAAAATGGGACATATATTGAACCAAGGACTGAAGGAAAGGTCTTTGGTTCATTTTTTTTCCGGAGGCTAAAGATGTTTAGAAATAAGATACCAAGTCACAGATTAGGCGGGTGGGGAGAGAAACTGTTGTTATTTTATATGGCGGGCGTACTGCTGGGCATCGTGCTGCTGCAATTCCCTGATCAGGAGTTTTTGTTCCGTTATGGCTTCTTTTCTGAAAGTACCATAGAACAGCTACGCTTCATGGATGTGAACGGGAAGGGTCTGTTTTTCTACTGTCTTAGAAAGCGCGGAATGATAGCCGGATTGCTGGTGGTATTTGCGATGACGAATCTGGCCCCTGTTATAGCAACGGTTTTCGCGGGATGGGTAGGATTGGAGACCGGGGCGTGGATTACCGTTGCTTCTATCCGTTACGGAATTCTGGGGCCGCTTTTGTATCTTGCCGTTATTATGCCGCAGGCATTATGCTATCTGCCCGCTTTTCTGTTTTATCTCCGTTGGATGATGGGATATCATTTGGATCAGGAAAGGTTTTTTGGTAAAATGGCACAACTTTTTGTGATATTTGTCCTATTTTTAGTTGGAATCTTGTTGGAAAGCTATGTAAATCCCATTTTATTAAAAAATTTTATAAAATTTTTTTTATAATATTTACAAGATGTTGTATCAAAAAAAATGACATTTTCCGATATGTTGTAGAAGGCTTGCAAATGCTGATTTTTCTAAGAAAATTCAGTAAAAATAACGTTTGATTTTCAAAAAAGTAATGCGTATAATGATAATGAAATAGCATGTAATATGTAATCAATAAGGGTGAGAGGAAAACAGAGATTTCATGGAAAACGTTATTCAGGAATTTATTTTATATCTTCACGATGTGAAAAGGACGTCGGCCAATACGGAAGCTTCTTACAGGAGAGATCTGAACAAGCTGGCGAATTATATGGAAGAGCAGGGAATTAACGATGTTTCCCGTATTACGGTGACCAATCTGCAGTCCTATCTTCTGTACATGGAACGTGAAGGTTTTGCTCCGGCAACGATCTCCAGAAATATTGCTTCAATAAAGGCATTATTCCATTATTTGTTCAAAAAGGGATTGATATCGGAGGATGTTTCGGAAACTCTGAAGGCACCCAAGATTGAGAAGAAGATGCCGGAAATTCTGACAACGGATGAGGTCAATAAGCTGTTGGATCAGCCGTCCGGGATTTCCCCGAAAGAGATTCGTGACCGCGCTATGCTTGAACTTTTGTACGCAACAGGGATTCGTGTGTCGGAACTGATTAGTTTAAAGACGACGGATATTAACTTTCAGGTGGGTTACATACTCTGCAGGGATGCGCATAAGGAAAGAGTTATTCCCTTTGGCATGCCAGCAAAACGTGCTTTGACAGATTATCTGAAGAATGCGCGGGGGGAACTGCTGGAAGATCAGGACTCGGATGTGCTGTTTACCAATTGTTCCGGACAGCCTATGAGCCGTCAGGGCTTTTGGAAGATCGTAAAGTATTATGCCAAAAAGGCGGGCATTACGGCGGATATTACGCCGCATACGCTGCGTCATTCCTTTGCGGCGCATCTGGTGGAAAACGGAGCAGATCTTCGGAGTGTGCAGGAGATGCTGGGGCATTCCGATATTTCCACGACACAGATCTATGCCAATATGTCGCAGAATAAGATCAGAGAAGTGTATGCAAGGAATTTTCCGCGGGGCTAGATTAAAAAATAAGCTTGATAGCTTCTTTTTCAATCTGAACGCAGGGTTATAAGAGCATGTTTTTAGTATTGGGGAATAAAAAATAACAGGTTGGTAATATTATCAACCTGTTATTTTATTGTGTCACAGTAAAAATAACCCCCTGCTATGCAGGGGGTATTTGCTCCAGAATGATAGACCTCATGTAAACATGTTTTCGGCGGTATATAGGTTTAGAAGCTTACGTTTATACAAGATCCGCAATATCGTAGATCAGCTGTTCGCTATCTGCCCAACCGAGGCAGGCGTCAGTAATGGATTTGCCATAGATACCTTCACCGATCTTCTGGCTGCCTTCTTTGATATAGCTCTCCACCATAACGCCCTTGACAAGATTTTTAATGTCCGCATTGACACGTCTTGAGTGAAGTACTTCCTTGATGATACGGGGCTGTTGCTCAAATTTCTTCGCGGAATTGCTGTGGTTGGAGTCGATGATGCAGGCGGGATTGAGAATCTCGCGTTCATTATACATCTCAAGAAGCAGCGCCAGATCTTCATAGTGGTAATTAGGAAGGGCATTGCCGTGTTTGTTGACCGCACCTCGAAGAACGGTATGCGCGTAAGGATTGCCGTTCGTCTTTACTTCATATCCCCTGTAAATAAAATCGTGGGGATGCTGTGCTGCATAGACACTGTTTAACATTACGGAGAAGTCGCCGCTGGTAGGATTTTTCATGCCGGCAGGTACATCAAAGCCGCTGACAGTAAGACGGTGCTGCTGATCCTCTACGGAACGAGCACCGATCGCAACATAGGAGAGGATGTCGGACACATAACCCCAGTTCTCAGGATACAGCATTTCATCAGCAGCTGTGAGATGGGACTCTTCCATGACGCGCAGCTGCATCTTTCTCATGGAGATCAAGCCCTGCAGAAAGTCCGGTTTCTGAGAAGGATCCGGCTGATGAACGATGCCCTTATAGCCTTCGCCCGTAGTACGGGGTTTGTTTGTATAAACTCTGGGGATCAGGATCAGACGGTCCTTTACTTTTTCATTAACGCGCGCGAGGCGGTTTACATAATCACAGACAGCCTCTTCATTGTCGGCGGAACAGGGACCGATGATGACAAGAAATTTATCGCTTTTTCCGGCAATAACATCACAGATTTCCTGATCACGCTCTTTTTTTAAAGCTGCTAGATGTTCCGGAACAGGGAACTGCTTCCGGATTTCATCAGGGGTTGGCAGTTTTTGTATAAATTCAAAACTCATTGGTATTTCACCGTACCTTTCTAATAATGATTGCATTGCTGACATTGCTCTGAAAGGCATGTCAGCTACATCCAAATCCTAAGTATAATACATATATTTGCGAAGTGCAAGAAGATAAAATACGCATAATAGGATCTGGCTGGTCAGAAGTCCGGAAAAGTACGCATTCATACCGAGCGTAGGTATGAGCAGAAAAACAAATCCCAGACGGACGCCAAGAGAGATTACCTGTGCAAGAAAAGTAATTTTCGTACGTCCGAGCCCATGTAATATGCTGCCTGTGGTGACAGACAGATAAAGGAAAGGGCAGATAAAACTCAGGGAGCGGACATATTCACCGGCCTGCGCATTATGAAATAAAAGGGTGGCTATGGCTGGTCCTAAAAAGTAAAATCCAAAGCAGCAGAGGAAACCCCAGAAACAGCAGTATTTAATGGAACGTCTTGTGGCTGCCACGATGGTATTGTTTTTTCCCTGTTCTTCCGCCTCGGATACCATGGGAAGGAGCAGGACGGATATGGAATTGGTGATAGCATTGGGAAAGAGGATCAGTGGCAGCGCCATTCCGGACAGGATACCATAAGAACCTAATGCCTCGGCGCGGGAAAGCCCGGAACGGAACATCATTTCTGGCATATAGGCGGCTTCCAAAGCAAGCATAAGTGTAATTACGACGCGGCTTGCAGTCAATGGCCACGCCATGGAAAAAAGTTTCCTGATAATGGCGAGAAGCTTCTTTACTGCAGGGAAATGAAGCGGTATTTGATTCTTTATAATATATCGATAGAGATAAAACAGGGAAAATAAAGCAGCGCCGGCTTCGCTGGTGATCAATCCGACAGCGGCAACCTGAATCAACGGAGTCATGGACGCGCGAAGGATGGATTCGCATAATATCACAAGCGTCAGGATCCGGAGAACCTGTTCCAGAAGCTGTGAGAGCGCTGGCAGACCGGTTTTCTGCAAGCCATAGAAAAAACCGTTGATACAGGAATGTAGTCCGGCAAATGGAATAGACAGGGCAAACAGGCGGATCAACGGAGCCGTTCTGGATTCCTTTAGAAACAGGGTGGCAATGTCCTCGGAGGCATGATAGATAAAAACGCTAAACAGGATCGAAAGCGTCAGATTGAAAAGGACACCCGCGGTAAGAATTTCAAGCGACTTTTCCCGGCTTTTTTGGACAGAGGCCGCCACATATTTTGAAATGGCGGTCTGCAGACCGGCAGCGGTGATGGCAAAGACCAATGCCGTCAAGGGAGTGAGGAGTTGGTAGATTCCGATACTTTCTTCAGTAAATTGTCTGGAAAGATAAATGCGGTAGAAAAAGCCGAGGAATCGGCTTAGAAAACCAGCAGCAGTCAGGATGAGCGTGCCTTTGATCAAACGGTGTGCATTGGACATAGAAAGAAACCTGTGGGATTTATTTCTTTCAATTATATGATATCGGAAGGATAAATATGAAAGTGTGGGGAGCGTCAATATAACAGTCGATATCATAGTCAATAAGGATATGGCATATCCGGTTTACATAACTTTTTGTTTGAGCATATATGTTCCAAAAACATCATAAATGAAATCATTTTTGGAACATATATGCTCAAACTTAGAGTTATGTAAACCTAATGGACATATATCGGAGACATATATCCCTACGGTTTGCACAAAAATCTGATATCATATATCCTGATAGAGGACTCTTGACGTACGAATCATAAAAGGTTAAGAAATCCGCGTGTATCCACTGGAATTAGTATAAAGAACGTAGGATAAGTGCAGTGCATCAGAATGGATAAAATACGGGTTTGCGGTGTTCAAAAACACAGTAATGACGAAAACCGCAGTCGGTCAGAAGGTGGGCTGCCCTGTTAAAATCAGATGCGATACGCGAGGGATCATGGGCGTCGCTGCCGATGGTCAGGATCTCGCCGCCGAGTTCTTTGTATCGGAGCAGGATCTCGCGGCAGGGGTGGGGTGCGTCAAGGGCGTATGCATAGCCGCTGGTATTCAGCTCAATGCCTTTACCGCGTTCAATGAGAGCACGGAGGATAGCGTCGATCGATTCCTGATAGTCCTGATAGCGAAAGCCGGCATTTTTGGTAGGACCATAGCGAAGGACATAGTCTAAGTGGCCATAAACGTCAAAATTGCCGAAGGATGAAATACATTCTCTGATATAGTCAAAATATTCATGATAGGCTTCCTGTTCGTCCCGACCCACAAAAAAACTTTTCAAATAAGGATCTTTGTGATTGCACAGGTGAGAGGAGCCTATGATAAAGTCAAAATCATAAGAGGAGGAATAATTATTTAACTGCTCTGTAATATGGGTCTGGAGTCCCAACTCAATGCCAAAACGGATAGTAAGACGGCCATCATATTTGGACTGCATTTCCCGCAGCTCCTTCTGATAGGCATCTGTATCTGTAATAAAGATGTCTTGAGGTTCGTCCGGTTCATAGATAAAATCAAAGTCCTGATGCTCGGTGAAACAAATGTGTCTTAAGCCTAGTTCTATGGCACGGTTGATCATGGACTCTATAGGAGCGTCGGAATCTCCGGAATGATGGGTGTGCATATGGCAGTCCGCAAGGATAGGCATAGTAGATCCTCCTGAATATAGTTTGTCCGATTTCCACGTGTCATATGTAGTTGTAAGGGAGTAAATTCCCCCAAAATCGACATATGATGTCCATACATGGGTCAATGTTTACGTGTATCATACCACATTTTATTAATTTATGGAAAATTTTTCTAGGATATGTCTTGAAAAAATAGGACAAATTGGTTACAATAGTTTTCAGTTGAGTACAACATTATCTTTTCAGGAGGAAAACAAAATGGCAGTTAAAGTAGCAATTAATGGTTTTGGTCGTATTGGTCGTCTGGCATTCAGACAGATGTTCGGTGCAGAGGGATACGATGTAGTAGCAATCAATGATCTGACATCTCCTAAGATGTTAGCACACCTTTTGAAGTATGATTCTTCACAGGGTAAATATGCAAAAGCTGATACAGTATCTGCTGGTGAGGATTCTATCACAGTAGATGGTAAGACACTTAAGATTTATAAAGAGCCGGATGCAAATAACTGTCCTTGGGGCGAACTTGGCGTAGATGTAGTTCTGGAGTGTTCCGGATTCTATACTTCCAAAGAGAAGGCTCAGGCACATATCAATGCCGGCGCTAAGAAGGTAGTTATCTCTGCTCCTGCAGGAAATGACCTTCCTACCATCGTTTATAATGTTAACCATGAGACATTGAAGGCTTCTGATACAATTATCTCAGCAGCTTCCTGTACAACAAACTGCTTAGCTCCTATGGCTAAGGCACTGAATGATCTTGCTGGCATCAAGTCCGGTATCATGAGCACGATCCACGCTTACACAGGTGATCAGATGATCCTTGACGGTCCTCAGAGAAAGGGCGACCTTAGAAGATCCCGTGCAGGTGCGGTTAATATCGTTCCTAACTCCACAGGTGCAGCTAAGGCTATCGGTCTTGTTATTCCTGAACTGAACGGAAAGCTGATCGGTTCTGCACAGCGTGTTCCGACTCCTACAGGTTCTACAACAATCCTTGTAGCTACAGTAGAGAAGTCCGTAACGAAGGAAGAGATCAATGCAGCTATGAAGGCAGCAGCTACAGAGTCCTTCGGATACAATGAGGATGAGATCGTTTCCAGCGATATCGTAGGAAGCACATATGGTTCCATCTTCGACGCAACACAGACCATGGTTGGCGCTGATAATCTTGTTCAGGTAGTTTCCTGGTATGACAATGAGAACAGCTACACAAGCCAGATGGTTAGAACAATCAAGTATTTTGCTGAGCTTCAGTAAATTGAATTACGATTGATGATTTACCAGCTTGCTTTTTAAGCAGACTTAAGAGGTCCGGTCCTAATAGGGCCGGACCTTATTTCTTCCCGGAATGTATTGTAATATATTATTATATTAAGGAGGACATGGACATGTCATTAAACAAAAAGTCAGTAGATGATATCAACGTAAGCGGAAAGCGCGTCTTAGTAAGATGCGACTTTAACGTACCTTTAAAGAACGGTGAGATCACAGACGAAACCCGTATCAATGCGGCACTTCCTACGATTCAGAAGCTGCTTAAGGATGGCGGCAAGGTAATCCTTTGCTCTCACTTGGGCAAGGTAAAGAACGGCCCGAACGAGGGAGAATCCCTTGCTCCTGTTGCCAAGAGACTTTCCGAGAAGCTTGGCAAGGAAGTTAATTTTGTAGCTGATTACAATGTAACAGGCGAGGCAGCAACAAAGGCTGTTGCCGATATGAAGGAAGGAGATGTTGTTCTTCTTCAGAATACACGTTTCCGTGGCTCAGAGGAGACAAAGAACGGGGAGGCATTCTCCAAAGAACTGGCTGATCTTTGTGATGTATATGTATGTGATGCATTCGGATCTTCCCATCGTGCGCATGCTTCTGTTGCAGGTGTAACAGAATGCGTTCGTTCAAAGGGCGGCGAGTGCGCTGTTGGTTACCTGATGCAGAAGGAAATCGATTTCCTTGGTAATGCGGTGGAGAATCCGGTGAGACCTTTTGTAGCGATCCTTGGCGGCGCTAAGGTGGCTGATAAGTTAAATGTTATCAATAATCTGCTGGAGAAGTGTGATACGCTGATCATCGGCGGTGGTATGGCATTTACTTTCTTAAAGGCGCAGGGCTATGAGATTGGTAAGTCTCTTGTTGACGAAGAGAAACTTGATTATTGTAAGGAAATGATGGCGAAGGCAGAGAAGCTTGGTAAGAAGCTGCTTCTTCCGATCGATACCACGATCGCAGCAAACTTCCCGGATCCTATTGATGGACCGATTGATGTTCAGGTGGTAGATGCTGACAAGATCCCTGCAGATATGGAAGGTCTTGATATCGGAACAAAGACAGCAGAGCTTTATGCTGACGCTGTGAAATCCGCTAAGACAGTTGTATGGAACGGACCGATGGGTGTATTCGAGAACCCGACTCTGGCAAAAGGTACGATCGCTGTAGCGAAATCCCTTGCTGAGACAGATGCAACCACGATCATCGGCGGCGGCGATTCCGCAGCGGCTGTAAATCAGTTAGGATTTGCAGATAAGATGAGCCATATTTCCACAGGCGGCGGTGCTTCTCTTGAGTTCTTAGAGGGCAAGGAGCTTCCGGGTGTTATGGCTGCAGATGACAAATAAAGATTAAGTTCATATAAGGTAATTATGAGAGGAGAAAGATCATGGCAAGAAAAAAGATTATCGCCGGCAACTGGAAGATGAATATGACTCCCAGTGAGGCAGTTAAACTGGTTGAAGAACTGAAACCGTTGGTAAAGAATGAGGAAGTAGATGTTGTATATTGCGTACCTGCAATTGACATTGTTCCGGTTGTAGAAGCAGTCAAAGGAACGAATGTAGAGGTTGGCGCAGAGAATATGTACTTTGAGGAAAAGGGCGCTTATACAGGCGAGATCTCTGCTGCAATGTTAGTTGATGCCGGCGTTAAGTATGTTATCATCGGACATTCCGAGAGACGTGATTACTTTAAGGAGTGCGACTGCCTTCTGAATAAGAAAGTAAAGAAGGCATTGGAAGCAGGACTTGTTCCTATCCTTTGCTGCGGCGAAACCCTTGAGCAGAGAGAAATGGGTGTGACCATGGACTGGATCAGGCTGCAGATCAAATCCGATCTGGATGGCGTTACCGCAGATCAGGTAAAGGGTATTGTTATTGCTTATGAGCCGATCTGGGCGATTGGAACTGGCAAGACGGCTACGACAGAGCAGGCTGAAGAAGTGTGCAAGGGCATCCGTGACTGCATCGCTGAGATGTACGATGGAGCAACAGCAGAGGCTGTCCGCATCCAGTACGGCGGATCTGTCAATGCAGGCAATGCAGCAGAATTGTTCGCACAGCCGGATATTGATGGTGGTCTTGTGGGCGGCGCATCTCTCAAGGCTGATTTTGGAAAGATCGTTTGCTATAAGTAAGTAATAAGCCGCAGAAGCGGCATAGGGAGCAATATAAAAACACCGGATACGGGGGGATAAAACCTTATATCCGGTGTTTTTATTGCGTTAAAATGAGAGGGGATTGAGAGGAAGTTCATTTCATGTATTTTCTATGATCGATTCTTTTTAGTTGTATCAATCCAATTGATGTGTTAAAATATGGAAGAAATAAATTTCCCCAAAATATTTTATAAGAAAGAAGCGTACTGTTAAAGCAGTCTGTGATGGGAAAAAATTTGATTGATAGAGGCGGATTATGGAAGAGGAAGAAAAATTAAACAAGGAAGCCAGAAGGAAAGAAAAGCAGCATGCGAAAGGAAAATTATTTGCGACAGAAAGATTAGCCTTACTATATGACGATGGGGATTATCGGGAACTGACCAATCCGAACGGCAGGGACGGCGTATATGTATGCATCGGAAAGGTTTTTGGACAGGAGGTTGTTTCGGTTACCCATGATTTCACATATAAGGGTGGCAGTTTTGGAATACAGCAGAGCAGAAACATTATCAAAGCGCAGAAGCTTGCGATCAAGAAAAAGTGTCCGTATGTCATGCTGAATGATTCCGGTGGCGCGAGGATACAGGAAGGCATTGATGGTCTTGCAGGTCTTGGCGATATGTTCTGCAATATGGTAGACGCGTCAGGATATATACCGCAGTATTCTGTGATTCTGGGACCATGCGCAGGCGGGATTGCATATGCCGCGGGACTTTCCGACTTTGTATTTATGGTACAGGGGATCGGTCAGATGTATGTGACCGGACCTAAGGTGGTGAAAAGCGTGGGACTGGGTACTGTTACAGCAGAGGAGCTGGGCGGTGTAAAACTTCATTCGGAAGTCAGCGGATGCGCGCATTTTAATTATGAAGATGAAAAAACCTGTTTTCAGGAATTGAGGAAACTGATTTCTATCATTCCGCCATGCAGCAAGGGTAATATGGCGGTCCCCGCAAAAGACAATTTTATCAAACAAAAAGAATTTTCGTTTCAGCTTCCGGAAAGTGATCGGCATGGTTATGATATCCGTGAGCTGATCCGCGATATTGTGGATGATGACAGTTTTATGGAGATTCATTCCATGTTTGCGCAGTCAGTGGTTGTAGGCTTTGCAAAACTGTATGGAATCTCGGTCGGTATTATTGCCAATCAGTCAATGTGCAATGCAGGTACGCTGGATTGCGACACAAGCGATAAGGCTGCCAGACTAGTGAGATTTTGCGACGCGTTTCATATTCCGGTGGTAACATTTACGGATGTGACCGGATTTCTGCCGGGACTGGAACAGGAAAGTAAAGGGGTTATACGGCATGGAGCCAAGCTGTTGTATGCATTTGCGGAGTCAACAGTGCCAAAGGTCAACGTGATCGTCCGGAAAGCATATGGAGGGGCATACATTGCCATGAACAGCCGGACGATGCGGGCCGATAAGGTATTCGCATGGCCGTCTGCCAAGATCGCGGTGATGGGAGAGCAGGGAGCTGTTGAGATCCTTTACGCAAAGGAAGTAAAACAGATGGATAAAGAAGCCCGTCAAGCCTTCCTTGCTGAAAAGGCTGAGGAGTACCAGAGAGAGGTAGTTGGTTATAAGCTGGGGCTGGAACATGGTTATATCGATGAACTGATTATGCCGGAGCAGACAAGGGATAAGATTTATGACGTGATTGTGAAACATAAAAGGAAAAGTATTTTTGGGATGAAGAAAAAACACGGCAATATTCCGCTCTAAAATAATGAAGACAAATTTTGGACTTTCTACAGTTTTTACAGTCAATAATTTAGCTTCATGAAAATAATTGACTGAACAAATAAATAATGATAAAATTAAAAACAGTATCTGGTAAAAAAAGGGGGATAGTCCGTAATGAGAAAAGGGAGAATGAGAAGATCATTATTGTCCGCATTGTTGGTGGCTGTGATGCTGATCGGGAACTGCATGGTTGTTAGCGCCGCGCCTCAGACGATGCCAGATGGAAACGTTTTTGATGCTGAATATTATGCGCAGAGCAATCCGGATGTTGCAGCTGCAGTCGGAACGGATGCAAATGCGTTATATCAACATTATGTTAATTTTGGCAGGGCAGAAGGCAGATTGCCGTATGCAGGTGCAACAGCGGCTGCTACACCCAGCGTGGGTACTGTTGCTGCAGGTCCTGGTGCAAGACTGCTGGACAGATCTACGATCCAGTTTTCAGCACATTTTACAAGCTTGCCTGCTTCTGATGACGGTGTGCTGTATGTATATGAGCTGGCTGTTTTTGAGGATGCGGTACCTGCAGGACGCGCGCCTATCATGAGCCTGCCGATGACTGCTGATCCAGTGGTTACATTCCCTTATACAGCAGCAAGACTGTATGAGAAATTTGCTTTTGTTACAATTAAGGGTGGTGTTCCTACAATTGTAGGTAACCCTCAGTTTATTACAAACCCTGAAGTGCTGGCGGATAAGAATGTTTCCAGACCCGCAGCATTCCATGGCTTACAGGGACCTACCCATGAGTATCAGTTTAATAATTACCCGATGCAGGGTGGTGCTAACAATGGTTATCCCATTGGATATCTGGCGAAGACGGTTGCCCTGTTAAATAATTCCGGCAATCCTACAATCACGCATCCACTTGGACGCTCCGGTTATGCCGGGGATCCGCATCCGGTTGATGAGCAGTTCAATATTTTCATGTTTAACGCAACCGATCAGGCGGGCGTCAACGCATTGACAAGCGAGGTAAGCTGGCTTGCGAAAAATGGCAGCGCCGACGTATTCATCATCGGAAACGAAGTAAATGTGCGTAAGTGGAATTATATTCAGTGGCAGGGTGGTGTTTCATGGGATTATTATGTAGATCAGTATGCGGATGCATTCCGTGTTATGTATAATGCGATCAAGAGCCAGAATGCGGGTGCAGAAGTGCTGATTTGTATTGACCAGTGCTGGGACAGAGACCGTGCCGTAGACAGATACAATTACATTGATGGAAAAGATTTCTGCGATACTTTTAATGCCATTATTTCAGCAGGTGGAAATATTGATTGGGGTATTTCTGTGCACCCCCATCCCGTTCCACTGACCAACGCGAAGTTCTGGGCAACCGGTTCTTATGAGAGAGCTCAGATCAACAGTAATAGGATGATTACTTTTGAGAACCTCAGTGTGGTAGTTAATTATCTGTCACAGCCGCAGTTCTTAGCTCCTGACGGTAGTAGACGTTACATTATCGATAGTGAGGAAGGACTGGTAAATACACAGGGTGATGCTGTGCAGGGTGCAGCAATTGCTGCTGCTTATGAGTCGGCAAGGAGAAATGGCTTGTCGCAGATCATCTTCTTAGGGGATAATCACGGCCCGGGTCTGGATTATACTATGACAGGTCAGGCTGCAGCCGTATATAATTCATTTGGAACTCCTCAGGAAGCTGCTTACATGGAGTGGGCAAAGGGCGTGATCGGTATCAGCGATTGGAGCCAGGTATTGCGGTAAGCACTTCCGGACAAATAAGAGTTGAATACAGAGAGCCGGGCGAAACAGTGTCGTCCGGTTCTTTTTTAGGGAAACGGTGATTTCATCAGTGCTTCCTTAGAAACAGGAAAGGAAGGAAATATAGCCATGGGAGAAAAGAGGTTCTTGGAACAGTCGGACAGAAGAGAGTGGATGCTGACAGCACTTTATCTATTTATTTTCTTTATCGTGGCATCTTCTATCGCACTGGCGCAGCCTCTTTATGATACGCCACCCGTCTATGCCAATGCGCCGGATGAACACGCAAGGTATCTGGTTCCTCAGTACATCTGTGAACATGGCAAACTTCCTACCGCTTATGACGAGGAAGTTCGTATTCCGGGATATGGCTCATCTTATGCGCTTTACAATGTCCTGCCGTATATTTTTATGGGATGGGTAATGCGGTTTGTGGATCTGTTTACTGACAGCGAATTATACTTATTATATAGCGCGCGTTTTGTCAATGTTCTGTTTGGCATAGCTATGGCTTTTGTGGTCAGAAAACTGGCGGTCAGGATTTTTGACGAGGAAGCGAAAAAAATCTGTCTTGACTGGCTGTTCTGCTTTCTGGTGACATTTATGCCGCAAAGTTTATTTCTGCATACTTATGTGAATACGGATTCTATGGCAATGCTTTCAACCGTGCTGATCTTATATGCGCTGGTCAGCATCTATCAGGATGGATTTCACGTCTTCAATAGCGGCGTTTTATGCGCCGGCGTGATATCATGTACACTTTCTTATTATAATGCGTATGGTTATATCGTCAGTGCAGTGCTGCTTTGCCTTGCCTATTTTGCAAATCCTGTTTCCAGTAAATTGCATGAGAGGGGACAAGGAGGCCTAAGGATTTCTTATGATTGGAAAAATATGTTCCGTCATGCAGTGCCTATCACTGCGGTGATCTTACTGGGTACGGCGTGGTGGTTTATACGCAGTTATATCTTGTATGACGGCGACATTCTTGGATTTCGCACGGCGGACAAAATGATGGAATTATATGCTGTCGACAAGGTCAATCCTTTGACGTCCCAGACGTATCAGCAGATGGGATATACACTCCGGCAGATGATACGGGAAACAGACTATCTGACGATTGCATATGCTTCGTTTGTTGGAGCATATGGTTCTCTATCTATTTTTGCAAATATCTGGATCTATCGTTTCTATAAGATATTTTTTTATGGAGGGCTGCTGGGATATATCGTTACGATTCCCCTTTATAGAAAACAGCATGAGGGGAAACGGCTGTTTTTTCATGCCAATTTGATCTTCTGCATTCTTATGCCGGTATTTCTGACGGTTTATTATGCATATACATCAGATTTTCAGGCACAGGGGAGATATATGATGCCGATGCTCCTGCCACTTATGATATATGTTGTGAAGGGTCTGGAGCGGTTGACTGCGCTTGCGCGGAGGATGGTGTTTGGAAGCGCAGGGAATCTCGACAGGGAAAGCCGGGCGGTGATTTGGGAAACTGTTATGAGGATTGCCGTAATCCTTGCAATGGCAGGCACTATCCTGATGTTGCTCTGGATGGTTTACGGGACAGCCATGCCGATTTACTGCCAATTCTTGACAGTTAACTGATAAATCGGTATAATTTTTTATATGTGAAATTGCAGGAGAGTTGCAAGACAGAAAAAGGCGGGAACGGATTTGATCCAAGGATTTTGTATTACCGGAATTATATTAGTGGTTTTTATGGCTGTCTGTATCGTTATGATGGGGCGCATCAAGAAAGAGATCGTCAATACGATGCGCTTTTTGTTTGCAGTCGCGATCCTGACCGTGCTTTGTAATATAGCAGCGGTACTTACGGTTGAGGGAGAAGAGTATTTCGCGATGCTGATGCATGGTCTTTATTTTGCACTTACCGATTGGCTGGTTGTGGCGTTGTTCTATTTCGCGAAACACTATACAGGTTATTTTGATAAGAATAAGACTGTCGTCGGGATTTTTTCATTCTTTTCCATTGTGGATACCATATCTTTGCTTGCAAATCTTTATTTCAAACATATTTTTTACTGTGAATGGACAGATATATATCAAGGAACTTTGGAGTATTCCTGTTATGCTGTACATACTAGGATGCCGGGATATCTTTCGCATATTTTGATCGTATATTCCATGGCGCTATTTGTTATGGGTGTATTTTTTGTAAAAGCGAGGAATACAATTAAGCTGTACCGCAGAAAATATGATGTGATCTTGTATTCTTTTGTGATCATTTTGGGTGTTAACATCGTATATCGTTTTGCAAATATTGCGATTGATATTTCCGTTATTTTTTATGTTCTTTTAGCGATAGCAATCGGTTATTTCGGACTTCTTTATATTCCCAAAGGGTTGACGGCGAGACTGTTATCATTTTCCGTTAAGGATATGAGCATGGGCATTCTCTGCTTTGATCTGGTGGGAAACTGCATCTATGTCAATGATATGGCAAAGCGTTTGTTTGGGCAGGCGCAGTGTAAAGATTATGAGTTTTTTGAAAAATATTATGCGGATTGGCTGGAAGAACAGGGCGATGAGGAACTGGTGGATACGACATGGCGGGAGCAGCAGATTGAAGGGGATAAAATAAACTATTATGAAACAAAGTTTAAAAGGCTGCTGGATGATGATGGGAATTTTGTCGGCGCATATTTCAGTATCGTGGATATGACTGAGGAAATTACAAAATATGAGAGAGAGCGTTACCGTGCGACGCATGATGAATTGACCGGAATTTTCAACAGGGTCGGATTTATGGAACAGGCGCATATGGTATTGGAAAATGATCCTGATACGAAGCGCTGTATTATGTATGTTGATGTGAAAGACTTTAAATTGTATAACGATATGTTTGGCGTGGAAGCCGGAGATAAACTTTTGATTAAGATTGCAGGAATAATGCGGCAGGAATATCCAGAGAATATTGTATATGGACGTTTATCCGGCGACAGGTTTGCCGTATGTATGCCGGTGGAACGTTTTGATGAACAGAGGATAACCGATTATATCAAGACAGCTGCCGCAAAGGACGGGAATGACGTATATCATGTCCATATCCAGCTGGGCATTTATTTTATCACGGATCCCACCATGGATGTTTCGGTGATGTGCGACCGTGCCAGAATAGCGATTCAGTCTATTAAATCAGATTATCAGAAGTATGCGGCATATTATGACGAGAAGCTGGGAGATCAACTTTACAAAGAGAAAAAGTTGATCAGCGGTTTTGAGGAAGCAATGGATGACGGACAGTTTCGGATGTATCTTCAGCCACAGATTGCTGCGGACGGTACATTGCTGGGAGCGGAGGCATTGGTGCGCTGGATGCATCCCGTAGACGGATTGATTCCACCGATTGCCTTTATTCCATTGTTTGAACAGACGGGATATATTCACAAGTTGGATATGTGTGTGTGGGAGCTTGCCTGCCGGCAGTTGGCGCAATGGAAGAAGATGGGCAGGGAAGAGCTTCATATTTCTGTTAACATTTCCGCAAAGGATTTTTATTATATTGATCTTTATGAAACATTTACCGGATTGGTAAAGAAATATGAGATTGCGCCTAAGAATCTGAAACTGGAGATTACGGAAACGGCGGTTATGACAGAGATGAGTAAACAGTTGAAACTGTTAGACAGGCTGAGGGAATTTGGCTTCCATATAGAGATTGATGATTTCGGAAGCGGTTATTCTTCCCTAAATACGTTAAAGGATATGAATGTCGATGTAGTCAAGATGGATATGGGATTTTTGAAAAAGACGGAGCATCAGGATCGAAGCCGAATTATCATGGACGCGATGATTGCGATGTCGAAAAAGCTTGGCATTGCCGTTATTACAGAGGGTGTCGAGACGGAAGAACAGGTTGCGTTCTTAAGGACTGCTGGCTGTGATATGTTTCAGGGGTATTATTTTGATAAGCCGATGCCGGTGGAGCAATTTGAAGAAAAATATAAAGTAAGTTAAAATTATAAAGAAAGAAGGAGAATAAAGATGGCTAAGAAAACAACGGTACTGATGATTTTGGACGGTTATGGTCTGAATGACAAGGCGGAGGGAAATGCAGTAAAACAGGCAAAGACGCCTGTGATGGATAAGCTGATGGCGGAATATCCTTTTGTGAAAGGGAATGCAAGCGGTATGGCAGTCGGACTTCCTGACGGGCAGATGGGCAATTCGGAAGTTGGTCATTTGAATATGGGCGCGGGACGTATCGTGTATCAGTAGTTGACCA
>JAIDPF010000097.1 GCA_029062895.1 Lachnospiraceae bacterium | reverse complement strand
GGAATGCAAGCGGTATGGCAGTCGGACTTCCTGACGGGCAGATGGGCAATTCGGAAGTTGGTCATTTGAATATGGGATCGGGACGTATCGTGTATCAGGAGTTGACCAGAATCACAAAGGAGATTCAGGACGGCACATTTTTTGAGAATCCCGCACTGTTGAATGCAGTAGAGAACTGTAAAAAGAATGATTCTGCGCTTCATATGTTCGGATTGTTGTCCGATGGTGGTGTACACAGCCACAATACACATTTATACGGATTGTTGGAGCTGGCAAAGAGGAACAACCTTTCCAAGGTTTATGTGCATGCCTTTTTGGATGGACGAGACACACCGCCTGCAAGCGGCAAGGATTTTGTGATCGCGCTGGAAGATGAGATGAAGAAGATCGGTGTCGGCAAGGTGGCTACCGTAACAGGTCGCTACTATGCAATGGATCGTGATAATAACTATGATCGTGTAGAAAAGGCATATCTTGCGTTGACCAAAGGAGAGGGATTGACGGCAGACAGTGCGGCAGACGGTATTCAGGCGTCCTATGACAGGGATGAGACAGATGAATTTGTAAAGCCGACGGTTGTGCTGGAAGGTGGTAAGCCGACAGCAGTGATCGGGGACGGGGATTCCGTGGTATTCTTTAACTTCAGACCTGACCGTGCAAGGGAGATCACAAGGGCATTCTGTGATGATGATTTCAAAGGATTTGCAAGAGAGAAAAAATTGGACATCAAGTATGTGTGCTTTTCAGAGTATGATCCGACGATCCCGAATAAGGAGATCGCATTTCACAAGATTGCAGTGACAAATACCTTTGGCGAGTGGCTTGCAGCTAATCATATGACACAGGCGCGTATTGCTGAGACGGAAAAATATGCCCATGTTACCTTTTTCTTTAATGGCGGCGTGGAGGAACCCAACCCCGGCGAAGACAGGGTGCTTGTTCCTTCCCCGAAGGAAGTGGCAACCTATGATCAGAAACCGGAAATGAGCGCATACGGTGTCTGCGATAAACTGGTAGAAGCCATTGACAGCGGTAACTATGATGTTATCATTATTAACTTTGCAAATCCGGACATGGTAGGGCATACCGGTGTGGAAGATGCGGCGATCAAGGCGGTAGAGGCAGTGGATGAATGTGTTGGCCGTGCAGTGGAAGCGATCAAGAGAAACGGTGGCGCAATGTTCATCTGTGCTGATCACGGCAATGCGGAGCAGTTGGTTGATTATGAGACAAAAGCGCCATTTACAGCACATACCACTAATCCGGTGCCGTTTATCCTTGTAAATTATGATCCCTCTTATACGCTTCGTGAAGGCGGATGTCTGGCGGATATCATTCCGACACTGATCCAGATTATGGGTAAGGAGCAGCCGGCTGAGATGACCGGAAAATCGCTTCTTGTCAAGAAGTCATAATAAGTATCTAACGTTCAGATATTGTTTTTTATTTTGAAATACAGCCATATTATATTGCGGTGGAAGCCCGTATATAATATGGCTTTTTAAATATTGAGCTTAAAAGTGTATATAACGCTTTAAACCGTAAACAATAATTAAAAACGATTTGGAGGGTTATATAATGCATGAATTGGAAATTACGGACGTACATGCAAGAGAAGTCTTGGACTCCAGAGGCAATCCCACAGTAGAGGCTGCGGTGACGATATGCAACCGTTATACGGCTTCGGCAATTGTGCCATCCGGTGCGTCGACAGGTAAATTTGAGGCAGTGGAACTCAGGGACAGCATGCTTGAACAGGAGGATTCGGTTACCGGAGATACCAGAGCGGTTTGGGGAAAGCGTTATGGCGGTAAGGGCGTCCTTCATGCGGTCAAGAATGTGAATACGGAGATCAGAGAATGTTTGCTTGGGAAAAACGGATTAAACCAGCCGCTGATCGATGAAATGATGATCAAGCTGGATGGAACGGAGAATAAGAAACGGCTGGGCGCTAACGCGATCTTGGCGGTATCTATGGCCAATGCCAAAGCATGCGCTAAGGCGCTTGGGCTTCCTTTGTACAGATATCTTGGTGGAACCAACGCGAAAATTCTGCCGACGCCGATGATGAATATTTTAAATGGTGGCGTTCATGCGAAGAATACCATTGATTTTCAGGAGTTTATGATCATGCCGGTAGGGGCTGACTCCTTTTCTGATGCGCTCCGCATGGGCACAGAGATCTATCACAGTTTAAAAAAGATATTGGCCAAGGACGGAAAAGCGACAGCTGTCGGTGATGAGGGTGGTTTTGCTCCGGATCTTAGAGATGCCTTTGAGGTATTTGATTATTTGACGCGCGCCGTGACGGATGCCGGATATGCCTGCGGCAGCGACGTGGTATTTGCCATGGACGCTGCGGCATCAGAACTTCATGAGGAAAATTCCGGTATGTATTATTTCCCCGGAGAATCCGAAGTCCTGAAAAAAGAACGTGGTATTGATCCGGCCAATGAAAAAGAAGGTGTTTATGCCGGCATAACGGATACCAAGGAGACCGGAGTGATGCGTACTACGGAGGAAATGATCGATATGTACGTGAGGCTTTGCGACCAGTACCCGATCCGCTCCATTGAAGATGGTCTGGACGAAGAAGACTGGAATGGCTGGGTTGAGCTGACCAAACGGTTGGGAGACAGAGTGCAGCTTGTTGGAGATGATCTATTTGTTACAAATGAAAAAAGATTAAAGCAGGGGATTGAACTTGCCGCTGCCAATGCGATCTTAGTAAAGGTTAATCAGATCGGTACGATGACGGAGGCGTTTAATGCCGTGGAATGTGCTCACCGTGCGGGATATCGGGCAGTAATCTCCCACCGCTCCGGGGAATCCGAAGACGCGACGATTGCGGATATTGCGGTGGCGTTAAATTCTGGTCAGATCAAGACCGGCGCGCCCTGCAGAAGTGATCGTGTGGTAAAATACAACAAGCTTCTTCGGATCGAGGAGGATCTTGCGGGAATGGCATTTTACCGGTCGCCCTTTCAAGGATTACACTAAGGATTTGTAAAGGAATATCTGTAATAAAATGGAAAAAGTACTTGCAATTGGCAGAGTTTAGTGGTATGCTTTATAAAGTAATTGCAGGTGGTTGACAAGAGTAGGCGAAAGCCTACTCTTATTTATGGCAGAGAATAGGAAATCATTGACATGGCTGGAAAACGGGAATATGAGGCACGGACAGAGGCGCTTTTGGAGCCGATTGCTGCCGGGTATCAGGTAGAGATCTATGATGTGGAATATGTCAAGGAGGGTAGGGAATGGTATCTCAGGGCCTATATTGACAAGAAGGACGGCGTTACGATCGAAGATTGTGAAAAGGTCAGCCGGGCTTTGTCAGACGCCCTTGATCTGGAAGATTTTATTCCAGATGCCTATATCCTTGAAGTAAGCAGTCCCGGTTTGGGAAGGCAGCTGAAAAAAGACAGACATTTTGAAAAGAGCCTTCAGGAAATGGTGGAAGTAAAGCTGTTTGAACCCATAGAGGGCGTTAAAGAACTGGAAGGCGTGCTACATGCCTATGATCAGCGGATGATCACGATCATAGCAGAGGATGGCAGCAAGATAGAACTGGATCGGAACAAGATTGCACAGGTGCGGTTAAAGATAGACTTTTAATCAGGAGGAAAGAAAAATGGCAAGAGAGCAGAAAGCAGCAGTGGAAGCGCAGGAGCGGGAAAAAGCGACAAAGGAACTGAAAGAGGCATTGGAAATTTTGGAGCGTGAAAAAGAGATCAGTAAGGAGGCTCTGTTTGAGGCAATCAGTAATTCTTTGGTAACTGCCTGCAGGAATCATTTTAAAAGCGCGGACAATATCCGTGTCGATATTGATTATGATACCTGCGATTATCATGTGATTGCGACGAAGGAAGTTATTGAGTTGGAAGAGGACGTTATGGACCCGGCGATAGAGATATCTCTGGAGGATGCGAAAAAGATCGATCCGGATGCCAAAGTGGGCGATATGGTGGATGTTGAGATCAATTCTAAGGAGTTTGGACGTATTGCAACGCAGAACGCCAAGAATGTAATTACACAGAAGATCAGGGAAGAGGAAAGGAATGTTATCTACAATCAGTTCCATGCCATGGAGAAGGAGATCACGACAGGTGTGGTACAGCGTCGTATCGGCAGAAACTGGAGTATTAATCTTGGCAAGGCGGATGCTCTTTTGATGGAGTCAGAGATGGTTCCCGGCGAGATTTTGAGACCGAATGACAGGATCAAGGTTTTTGTGCTGGAAGTACGCAATGTATCTAAAGGTTCTAGGATTACGGTAAGCCGTACGCATCCGGATCTGGTAAAGAGATTGTTTGAGGCGGAGGTTACGGAGATACAGGATGGTACGGTAGAGATCATGAGCATTGCCAGAGAACCGGGCAGCCGTACCAAGATGGCAGTGTATTCCAAAGACCCGAATGTTGATCCGGTAGGCGCTTGCGTCGGCATCAAAGGGGACCGCGCCAAAGCGATCGTCAGTGAGTTAAACGGAGAAAAGATTGATATCATCAGCTGGGATGAGAATCCGGGTAATCTAATCCGTAATGCTCTTTCACCGGCGGAGATAGTCAATGTTTTTGCAGATCCGGAAGAAAGAACAGCCAATGTTGTAGTGCCGGATGCACAGCTCTCTTTAGCAATCGGCAAGGCCGGACAGAACGCAAGGCTTGCTGCCAAGCTGACCAATTATAAGATCGATATCAAGTCGGAAACTCAGGCAAAGGATGCTTACGGATTCCGTATTGAGGATTATATGGGGGACGATATGGAAGAGTATAATGAGGAATATGACTCCTATGAAGAAGAAGGAGAATATGATGATTCTTATATGGATGCGGAAAGTGAAGAATATGCCGAATATATGGACTCTGAAGGGGATGGAAATTCAGAGGAAGAAGAGTAAGCAGGGCATGGTAAAATGAACGCAAAGACAGCGTTCATTGTTATGGCGTGAAAGGCGCGCCAAATTATGGTGATATGATCAATACATCATAAAGGTATGGTGGTCAATATGAAGGTCAGAAAGACGCCGCAGCGTAAATGTATCGGTTGCGGAGAAATGAAAGAAAAGAAAGAGCTTATGCGTGTGATCAGGGAGACATCGGGAGAGATATCCATTGATCTTACTGGAAAGAAAAACGGCAGGGGCGCATATCTTTGTAAGAATGAAGAATGCCTGAAAAAAGCGATCAAAGGAAAAGGTCTGGAACGGTCATTTCAAATGGCAATACCGGCTTCCGTATATGAATCATTAGAGAAGGAGTTTTCTTTAAGTGGTACAAAATAAGATATATTCGCTTCTGGGGCTGGCACAGCGCGGCGGTCATGTGGCTAGCGGTGAATTCATGGTAGAAAATAGTGTTAAGGCGGGAAAAACATGTCTTGTTATCCTTGCCACGGACGCATCGGAGAATACAAGAAAAAAATTCAGTAATATGTGTGCGTACCGGGAGATACCGATTATGATTTTTGGCTCGAAGGAAGAATTGGGGCATGCGATCGGCAAAGAAATGCGCGTATCCATTGCCGTAACCGACCATGGACTGGCCGGGGCGATTTTGAAGCAGATGAATGATTCCGCAAAAAAACGGGAGGGAATGTGAAAGATGGAAGAACTTTCACAGCTGAAAGGAGATAGCAGGTTATATGGCAAAAAGAATCAGTATTTTTTCAAAGGAATATACCGAGTTGGAAAACAGCAAGGTGATAGAATTGCTGCAGGAGCATGGCATCGAAAACAAAAAAGCGCAGAGCAATCTGTCTGACGAGGAAGAAAGATTGCTGATTGAGAAGCTTGCGGCTTTGGGATATCGGCGTGCTGACGCGTCGGATTCGACAGAAGCACCAAAAGGAGGCACCGCAAAAGCGGAGATGCCCAAAATGTCTACGGATGCGGCTAATACAGCGGATGACGCAAATAACCGGGATGTAGCAAAGGCTTTATCAGGAAAGCCGGCTGCTGATACGGATGCCATTACGGAAAAATCATCTGCGGAATCTCCCAGAACAGCACCTCCGACAGCTAAACAGCCGGAAAATACTTCTCAACCTAAGCCGTTGAAAAAGAAAAATATCATTATCGTAGGCAGTGAGTCACAAAACCGTCAGGGAAACCGGCCTGTGCAGCAGGGAGATCGGCGGGGACAGGGTCCGTATCGGCAGCAGAATGCAGGACAGCAGCGGACGGATCGGTTTGGACGTCTTAATGCGCCAATCAAGCCGAGGGAGAATATGGTAGATCGTGCGGCAGCGGTAACGAATCGTATGATGCAGGAAGAAAAGAGACGATCTTTGCAGGAACAGGAGGCTCAGCGGGAGGAAAAGGCAGCAGCTGTTGAAACGCATGATGTGGCAGAACAAATACAGCCGCGCGAGGGTCAGGATAGAAATCAAAATCCTTCCGTACAGGAACGATCTGTACAGAATCCAAGAACCGATCGGTCTTATCCTACAGGACGGTACAATGACCAGCGGCCCGGACAGGGTGGCGGTTTTCGAGACCGCAACAGACCGCCCAGAAGCGGAGAAAGAAATAACAGTGAAGGAGGGTTCCGCGGAAATGGAGAGGACGCTCCTCGCAACAACGGGGCAGGGACTAGAAGGTCGGATGGTATGCCAAGAAGAGACGGAAGACCGGATAATCGTTTTGGTGGAGGCAGACCAGGAGACCAGAGAGGATTTCAGAGACCGGGAGCCCGGCCGGGTGGGAAACCGTTTGCGGCAGATACGCCGATTGCGGATTCTACAGAAAAGCATCGTGAAGAGAGAAGAAACAACAATCAAGATAAGGATAAGAGAAGCAAGAAAGATCAGCTTTATGAAGATGATGGCGATTTTACATTGGGAAAAGGACGTAACAACAAGGCCGGACGTTTCATTAAGCCGGAGAAGAAAAAGGAAGAGGTTGTAGAGGATATCAAAACGATTGATGTCTCTGAAACACAACTAACGCTACCCACGACA
>JAIDPF010000096.1 GCA_029062895.1 Lachnospiraceae bacterium | reverse complement strand
CTAGTGTGCTAGTAGATTTGTATATGTGACAGTTTTTTATTATTGCAGAGAAAAATACAAAAAGATCTGCTGCCATAAACGCGGAAAGAAGGGACGGGATGAATTTGAAATTGTTTGACAGTGAAATGAAAGTGATGGAGCTGATTTGGGCAAAGGGGTCTGTCAGCGCAAAGGAGCTGAGCCTGTTGGCGGCGTCGGAACTGGAGTGGAATAAGAATACTACATATACGGTGATCAAAAAGCTGGTGGCAAAAGGGTATATCCGGCGTGACGAGCCGGGATTTATCTGTACGCCGCTGATCACAAAGGAGGAAGTACGCCGGGCAGAGACGCAGGGGTTGATTGACAGACTTTTCGGCGGTTCCAAAAAGGCGCTGTTTTCCGCCCTGCTGGAGGATGAAAAATTGTCGGAAAAAGAACTTGAAGAGTTGCGGAAGCTGATTGATAAGAGGTAGTGCGAAAAATATATCTAAGGCAGTAAAAAACACTGCCTAAGATATATTAAGTTTCACACCGAAAAACGCAAAAGCAGACTTGTCTGCTTTTTAACGGCATTTTTCATTTCAATTTAAATCGCAGCAAGCTGCGACATGGAGGATTAATATCTATGCTGGGAGAAGTGTTTTACTGGGTTTTGAATATGAGCGTCACGGCGTCGCTTGCCGGAGCGGTTCTTTTGCTTCTGAGAAAGATAAAGAAGCTTCCCAGGCGGTTGGTTTTTATTCTGTGGGCGGTTCCCTTTTTGCGGATGTGGATACCGGTCAGTATTGGAAGCCAATACGGGCTTATGAGTCTTTTGAAGCAGGCGGGGATGAGAACGGTTACCGTATATGAGGGATCGGAAATGCTTACGATGATGAACGGTATAGGGGCGGCGGAAAGTTATTTTCCCGTTGTTTATAAAGTTAATATATTAGAAAATCTATTTAACGGGGCGTTTACGGTATGGCTGGTGGGCTGTGTAGTGCTTTTCGGAATCCTGATCTTTCTGTATGTGGGAAGTAAAAGGGAAGCGTGCCGGGGAGAGCGGTTAGAGCTGCCGGACGACGGGATGATTGCTGAAGATAAATGGGAAGCTTGCTGCGGTGGGCGGTTCAGGGGAAATATCCGGTTGTCCGAAAAGATCGATTCGCCGGCTGTTTATGGAATCCTTCATCCTCAGATCGTGATACCGGCGTCGTATCGGGAGAAAGAGCTGACTTACATTCTTGCTCATGAAAAGGTTCATATAAGCCGCCGGGACAATTGGTGGCGGCTGGTTGCTTTTGCAACCGCCTGCCTACATTGGTTCAATCCTTTTGCATGGCTGTTTTTGAAACTTTTTCTGGAGGATATGGAACTGGCTTGCGACGAGAAAGTATTAGCGGAGCTTGGGGAACATGAAAAGAAAGCCTATGCACTGACGTTGGTGGAATGTGCCGCGGACGCGCCTCTTTTCGCCTCCGCTTTCGGGGGAGCAAAGCTCCATAAAAGGATCTGCCATATTTTATCCTATAAAAAAATATCCATATTTTCAGCGGTATGCTTTGCGCTTCTGGCGGTGGGGCTCGCCTTTACGTTGCTTACAAATGGTGCTTAAGGAGGACTCATAAAATATGAAAAATAAAAGTTTGGAAAAGTATTATCTGTTGTCGGCGGCGGGCATACTGGCGGCTTCCGCCTATCCTTTGTATATGGGTGTGCGGGTGGTATCGGATATGATCACGGCGGGAACGGTCATGAAGGAGGATTATCCCAAATACATCATTCCCTATACGCCCATCAGTCTTGCATTGATTGCCGGAGTATGGCTGATGCCGCTGTTGTTGAAATACATGAAAAAGGGCAGTCTGATTCTTGCTTCAGTGGTATCCTCCGCTATATTCCTGACGGCAGAAATGCTTCTGGAGAGCAAAGTGATCGTCACTTCCACCGTCGAGACAACATTGGAAAGCTGGCAGATGTTCATGTGTATTGCCTTGCCGCTGACTGCTGAGCAAGAAACGATAAGGCAGTCGCCTGTGGAAATTTTGATGGGAAATTACAATCCGGCTTTTAAATTGCACTTTTATGCGATTTCTATGCTACTGATACTGGCGGCGTTAAATTGCTTTTACGGCTTTGCCCGTGTGTTACAGGGAAAAGAACAAAAGAAGAAGGTACTGACGATGCAGGCGGTAGCTCTTGGAATCTTTCTGGCGCTCTGTGTTCTTGCCTGCTTTACGGCTTTTTTCAGAGACGGGAATCTCAGGGTTTCCCTTGTTTCAACGATTCTCATGGCTGTGTTTTTTGTTTTATTCGGCGCGACGGCAGGGATTTATACCGCCTCCTTTCTGACGGAAAAAGGTTCGCGGATCTTTATCGGGATTCCTTCCATAGTGGCTTCGTTTATGACGACACTTATGTATATAGGGGAAATGATATTATTAAACGGATATTTGTACCGTTTTGGAGAGGGATTCTTTTTTAGAGGCCTGTTTAAAGCGCCGGCGGAGTATTATCCGGAGGGACTTTTCCCCGAAATACTTGGGACTGTGGGACCTGCGCCCATAGATCTTATGATCATTCTGGCATCCGGGCTGATCTGTGGAGGGATCTTGAAGCTGTGGGGAGGCCGGAGGGATTCGTAACGTATTTTTAGGTTATAAGAATTGATGCCAAAAGTATTGGGGTATAGAGAGAACAGGGGAATCGAATATGAATAAAACGAGAATTGTTGCATTGACTATGATTTTATATATCAGTGTACTGCCGATGGGATGTGCCAAAACATTGGATGAAACAACAGATACAGCAGAAGAAGCAGCAGAAACAGTAAATGATGGGACAGAAGAAGCAGCAGAAGCAGAAAATGACGGAATAACAGAAGAAATAACAGACGATGAGATAGAAGAAATAAAGGAAGAATTGAGAAATGCAGAATATGCAAAATATATATCGGGGCTGTTGGCATCATATAAATACATTGATAGGGATATAGAACTGGAGTATTTTTATGAGTTGGATAATACAAGCACTTATGAACAAATACTTGAAGAAATAGGTGAGCCCAATGGTCAGGTTGGTTCAGGGATTGTATATAAATATTACGAAATTGATGACAATTTATATGTGGTCATCTATTTTTATGGCAGTGAAAATAAACCATTTGATAGAGTAGGATTAATAAGGTTATGTTCGCAAGAGGAAATATTAGATACTATATATCCAAGATAGAGTATATCTATATCCTTGTTCTAACAAGATACAAGATAGTACCACAATCTTCTGACAATAGAGAATAAAGCAGAACAGAAAGAGTGGTCTTTCTCTTAGGACGGCAACGTCATGACAAATTTTTAACGACTTTTGATGCTTCCAAATAGTTAAGTTGATTTGCAAATTCAGATACTTGAGTACATGATTTGGAGGCTTTTATGATATCTTCCATTAAAACAGGAATTGATGAAATAGTATTATTTTGCAAAAGTTGATCAATATTTAATGAAAGAGTGTGTTCAAAACTTATTTCCCCGTTTTTAAATTCTAAAAATAAAAATTCAGTATTACCGGAATAACGCCATTTTGACATGTTTTCCAATTCTTTGATCGATTTACCAAAATCTAAAACATTTAATTTCAAACCAATTGAAAAATCTAATGGATTTTTAAATCCTGGAAAGTAAAAATCAATATCACCCCAACGCCAATTATTTTGCACAAACATTTTCAAAAGTGCTGTTGCGGATTGCGGATGACGTTTGTTGACCCATACTAATATAAATGTTTTTGTGGTATTACAAGAATATGCCCATCTTACATACGAAAAGATTTCTTTTAAAGTACACTTTGATTTACAATATCCTGGTCTTTTGGGTAAATGATTTCCAAACATTTTATTGCCGTCCTTATGTGATATGGTAATTTTATTATAACATAAAAAACGAATATTCGATATTTTTCTTCTATAGATATTTGACACACAAGTAATCTTTTTTGCGGCTTAGATATTGCAATTTTTGGGGTTTGCCTATATAATGATATTAACTAACAATTTTTCCCAAGGGAAAATAGATGTAATTTTTAGGGAAATGCTGCATCGGATGGCGTATATTAGTACGTTTAAAGCAAGGAGGCCTGCGTATGAAGATTGGAAGTATCAGTGCAATAGGAAATACCACTTCTGTAAGAAGCGTTTCCGCCGTGCGGAAGCAGGAAGTAAAAACAGTCGATACGGAAAGTAAGAGTATCGAAGATGATATTTCTGATGTGGAACGGCAAAAACAGGCGTTTTCTTCCAAACAGGATCTTACAGTTGATGAAAAGAGGAAGCGGCGTCAGGAACTGCAGCAGGAGTTGAGCAGTCTGAAGACGAAGCTTAGGATCAGTGAGGCTGAGGCGGGTAAGGAAAGCCAGAAGGAAACCGTGACGGACGAACAGTCTGCTGCGAAAGAAACGGAAACAGCCGGAGACAGCAAAGCTGCGCAAGCGGTAAAGGAAAAAGCAGCCGAAGCAAAAGAAAAAGAGAAAGCGGCGAAAGAGGATGCAGCAAAAGCAGAGAAGAAAGAAGCGCAGATCCAAAGAATGAAGGAAAATGTGTCAGAGGGTAAGCTGGAAAAAGCAGATGTCCAAAAGAAGGATGCAGATCAGGCGAAGGCGGGAGAAGCCGCAGCAGGGCAGACAGGAACAGATGGTTTTAAGATAGAGAAGCAGGCTGAGAAATCCGGCGTTGCAAAAGAAGATGAGAAAACCAAGCCGGAAGATGACAAAGAGAAGATTCCGGGCTTTTCTAAAAGAGAAATGCAGTCAATGATCTCGGAAGACGAGGCGGCGGAGCGTGCAAAAAAGCAGGGTACGATCGTTGCGAGACTTGAAAATGACATTGTCATCCTCAAGGGAGAGATCAAACAGGATGAAGACCGGGGCGGTGATGTCACGAAAAAGAAGGAAGAACTGAAAGAGCAGGAGGAACGGGCGCAGAGGGCAGTTAATGCGCAGTTTTCCGCTATTGGTCAGACGAACAGGAGACTGCAGGAGGCCGCACAGGATAAGCTGGAAGAGACAAGAGGGGAAAACGCAATGACCATTAGAAGGAATATGGCGGCGGAGCAGCCGCTGATCAGAGCGACCAATTTTTCTCTGGCTGGTGTGGTATAAAAAAGAAAAGTGCTTGATGAAAGAGAACTACGACTGAATTCAGAGAACTTCTATGGAAGTTAGAGAACTTCTGTAGAAGTTCTCTTTTTTCTGCAACCTTTTTCGACTTTATTCTCTCTAATCAGTAGCAAGAGATAAAAAGCGATGAAAGGAGGATAGGTATGAATAAAAATGTATTTTCAGAGATTGTGCTTAAATCCACCGACAGTCTCTATCACATTTCCAAGTCTATTCTGAAAAACGACGCGGATTGTGAAGATGCTGTACAGGAAGCGATTGCCATTGCCTTTACGAAACTGCATACACTTAAGAAAGAACAATATGCTAAGACATGGCTTACACGAATCCTGATTAACGAGTGCTATCATATCTTAAGAAAGCGCGAGAGATTTACCCCGTTTTCTGACTACAAAGAAGAACCGGAATGGGGGTTGGAGGATTATTCGGAATTGTATCAGGCTTTGTTTCTGTTGAAAAAGGAGTACCGACTTACGATTGTGCTGTATTATTTGGAAGGATACTCAGTTAAGGAAATCGCCCACATCATGAACACAGGCACTGGAACGGTGAAAAGTCGTCTGAGCAGGGGACGGGACAAGCTGAAATCTATTTTAGAGGAGGAAAATGCTTATGGGATCATTTAAAGAAACATTGAAACAGGAATTTCCACGCACACCTGAGAGCTTCCGGCAATGTGTAAATAATGCGGTATCAGAACAGAGGATCAGTAAAAGAAAGCACTTTCGTTTTGCCAGAACGGCAATTCCTGTGGCGGCATGCCTGATCCTTGTAAGTGGTACGGTGATGGCAGCGGAGTTTCCCGCTTTTACAAAATGGCTTGCAGAACTTGGGATAAACAGCCAGGAGGCAGGAGAAATGATCATTCATGTAGACGATGGATCTGCCGCTTCTGTAAACAGCAGTCAGAGTGACATTTTTACAGATGACAGACAGGTCGGTGTTATGGAGCAGGACCCGCTCTTTACTGTGACGGACGTATATTATGACGGCGCGACGCTTTTATTCCTTGCGGAGTCCTGTGGACTTCCTGAACTTGCGTTTGGCGATCATGTCTTTATCAATGGTACGGACAATAGGCTTGAATATGTGGTCGAGTTAGAGGAAGGCAGCGGCGTATGGCAATGTGAAGTCTCCATTATGGATGAGAATCTTGCAGAATCTGATCCGGAGAAGCTGGATGTTACGGTGCAGGTCTATATGGAATCAGGGGAAAAACAGGATTTTACCTTCACAATAGAATCCGATAAGCTGGGCAGCATAAGTACGGCGGAAGACCAGTGTTTTGAACTGTCGTATGGCACAGTGGAGGTATGTGATGTACAGACGGCGCCTTCTAAGGTAAGTTTTACCCTGAATTGGACCGTTTATAGGGAGGAAGATTTTGAAATTCTGCGCGGCGTATTGTTTTTCTGTGAGGACAGTAACGGTGTGCGGTATGCGCCAAACGAACTGCGGATGAATGCATCCTGCAGCCCGGAGGTCCGCAGCGAGGGGACGGGATGGATCGAATTTGAGCAAAGCTTCGAGATCCAGAACTTTGACAGCGCTTCTGAATATATGATATTCATACCTGCCGAAGGCGGTTATGACGAGGAAGGTTCTTATGTCGGAAACGAAGAACCCAGAGAGGATATGAGTTTTACTATTAAGTTTTAGATAAAAATTGATTTTTTCTTCCGAAAGTGATACTATTTTTGGTAGGCTGATTATTATGCTGATATAACATTTAGAAAATACGAATAGCGAAGTATTTTTATGCTTCGGAATGGAGGAAAAAATGAGCAAGGGATTTGATGATTTATTATCAAAGGTATCTCAGTGCAGCAGAAAAAAAGTGTCTGTTGCAGTGGCACAGGATGCGCCTGTGATGGAGGCAGTTGAGGAAGCGCGCAAGCGTGGTATTGCGGATGCGATCCTGGTAGGCGACATGGAGAAGATCACTCCGATCGCAGAAGAGCTCGGCATTGATCTTTCCAACTATGAACTGATCGATGAGAAGGATACGCTGGAAGCGGCGCATAAGGCGGTAGAACTGGTACATAACAAAAAAGCGGATATGTATATGAAGGGATTGGTAGATACAAAGTCATTCTTAAAGAGTGTACTGGATAAAGAAGTCGGACTCCGTACCGGCAAGCCGCTCTCGCATGTGGCAGTATTTGAGATCAAGGGTCATGAGAAGCTCCTGTTCTTAACGGACGTTGCATTTATTCCTTATCCGACTCTGGAGGATAAAGTCAGCATTATCGAGAATACGGTAAGTGTTGTTCATGCATGCGGTATCCCGAATCCGAAGGTGGCTCCCGTGGCGGCGGTTGAAGTGGTTAATCCGAAGATGCAGGTTACAGTAGAGGCAGATGAGCTGACAAAGATGTGTGCGGAAGGTAAGATCACAGGCTGCGTTGTAGATGGACCGCTGTCCCTTGACCTTGCCATCGATCCGGAAGCCGCAAAGCATAAGGGAGCAGAGGGAAGAAAGATCGTTGGCGATGCGGATGTGATCCTGTTTCCGGATATTCATGCTGGCAACATTACCTATAAGGCGTTGACTCACCTTTGCGACTGCAAGAACGGATGTATTTTAACAGGTACAAAGGCACCGGTCATCTTAACATCCAGATCGGATTCCACGGAGACGAAAGTTAATTCTATCGCTCTGGCAGCAGTGGTAGCAGAGTCATTGAAGGAAGTATAAAAGTCTGATTAGAAAAACGAAAAAACGAAATAGAAGATAAGAGCAGAATAAAAGGAAAAATAGAAAGAGATAACAAAGAAAGAGAGGTAAAAACAGTGTCTTACAAGATTTTGATCATCAATCCGGGCTCTACCTCAACAAAGATCGGCGTATTCGAGGATGAAACGCTTTTATTTGAGGAGACCCTCAGACATACGACAGAGGAGATTGCGCAGTACGCTACAATCGTTGACCAGAAAGATTTTCGTAAGAATATCATCACGGATTTCCTTGCTACAAAGGATGTCAGCCTGAAGGATCTGAATGTGATCGTAGGCCGTGGCGGTATGTTGAAACCGATTCCGGGAGGCACATATCCGGTGACGGACGATCTGTTGAATGATTTAAAGACCGGTTATCAGGGGCAGCATGCTTCCAATCTTGGCGGTATTCTGGCAAAGGAAATGGCGGATTCGGTAGGGATTCCTTCCTATATCGTGGATCCGGTGGTTGTGGATGAGTTAGAGCCGGTAGCGAGATATTCCGGCGTACCGGAGCTTCCGAGGACAAGCGTATTCCATGCGCTGAATCAGAAGGCGGTTGCCAAGAGATATGCGAAGGAGATCGGCAAGGCATATGAGGATCTGAATCTGATCGTGGTCCATATGGGCGGCGGAGTATCTGTTGGCGCGCATAAAAACGGTAAGGTGGTAGATGTATTTAATGCGTTGGACGGCGACGGTGCATTTTCTCCGGAGCGTGCAGGCGGCGTGCCTTCCGGTGCATTGATCAAAATGTGTTTTTCCGGAAAATATACGGAGAAGGAAGTATATAAGAAGATCGTTGGTAATGGCGGATTTAACGCGTATCTTGGTACCAATGACGCCCGTGTGGTAGAAGAGCGTATGAAGGATGGCGATAAGAAAGCAGAAGAGGTTTATACAGCATTTATCTATCAGGTATGCAAGAATATTGGTGCGCAGGCGGCGGTTCTGGAAGGTAAGGTTGACCAGATCATTGTGACCGGCGGTATCGCTTATTCCAAGATGGTCATTGCGGAATTCACGAAGCGTGTCAGCTGGATCGCACCGTTGACAGTATATCCGGGTGAGGACGAGCTGCTTGCCCTTGCGCAGGGTGCGCTCCGTGTCCTGAACGGCGAAGAAAAGGCGATGGAATATTAATAGCGCTGTTTTGATGAAAGCTGCCACGGTTTGTGGCAGCTTTTCTGGTATTAAAAACAGAATGAAAAGCACACAATAAGGAAAAAGAGAATGTTTTATATCGGAATTACAATAGCTATATTATTTGTGATTACACTTTTGGATGCCCTGAAGGTGGTTGATTACGCAAGAGGGATCGGGCTTGTCCTGACGGCTGTTATTTATCCCCATATGGTTCTGCTCTGCTATCTGGCATACGACGCGGCATGGGAACAGGAGATGCGACTGACATGGATCTTATTTTTGGTGTTTGCCGGCATCTTTCTCCTGTACTGGCTGATCCATCTTCATATTTTCCCTTTTCGCAGGGATAGAAGCGGCAACCGTCGGGTGAAAATATTGTATGGGGGAAGGCTGCTGATTTATTACGGATTGTGGATGTTGCTTTTTCAGTCGGTCTGGTATACGGTACTGGCAAAACGTGTGTGGAACTTTTGCAGCGGACGGGATGTGGTATGGGTATTCTGGACAGACCTCATCGTATGTTTACTGCTTTGGTTGGGGATTCTGGGCAACGGCGTACTGCGCGTCGTGTGTACAAGCAGGCAGCTTGGAATCTTTAAGCGTATCCTCGTAATGTTGTTTTTCTGGGTTCCGGTACTCCATCTTTGCTTTCTTTTTTATCTTTGCAGGAAAGCAAGGGAAGAATATGTTTATGAATGCTGCCGTCATGAAATTAGGGAACAGCGGTCGCAGTCAGATATATGTGCCACGAAATATCCGATTCTGATGCTGCATGGCGTAGGCTTCCGCGATCATAAGATGTTCAGCTACTGGGGGAGAGTTCCCAAAGAGCTTGTGAGGAATGGAGCCGTCATTTATTATGGTCATCAGGAGGGGTGGGGTGTTACAGAAGAAAATGCCATGGTGATCAGAGACAAGATCCTGCAGATGCTTGCGGAGAACCATTGCGACAAGGTCAATATCATCGCCCATTCCAAGGGAGGGATTGACGCGCGCTACGCAATCGGCGCTTTGGGAATGGGAGATAAGGTGGCTTCTCTGACGACGGTCTGTACGCCGCATCATGGGTCGCCGCTTGTGCCGTATCTGCGTCAGATGCCGGAGGGGCTATATCGTTTTATCTGCCGTTGTATCGATTGGGGATTCCGTGCCTATGGCGATGAACGTCCCGATGTCTATCGTTCCGGTTTAGAGCTGGATCCGGCTTATTGCGATGAATTTAACCGGAAATATCCGGATCATCCGGGCATCTATTATCAAAGTTATACTTCCGTGATGAAGGGGTGGTATAGCGAATTGTTCTGCAGCATCCCTTATCTGGTATTGAAAAGGCTTGCCGGGGACAATGACGGACTGGTGCCGGAAGAATCTGCAAAATGGGGAAATTTCCGCGGAACGATTAGGCCCGTTGGCAGGCGTGGCGTCTCCCATGCGGATATGATCGATCTGCATCAGGAGGATTACAAGGGTTTTGATGTTATAGAATTTTATGTAAAGATTGTGAATGAGCTGAAAATGATGGGGTTATAAGTTGCTAATGCCGAGGATATTTGGTATAATATCTTTTATGTGTAAGCGAAAGGATCTGAACTCAGTATGAAATTAATCGAAAAAGTATTTGGAACACATAGTGAAAGGGAATTGAAGCGTATTGAGCCGCTGGTAAATAAGATCGAGGCGCTTCGCCCTACAATGCAGGCATTGTCTGACAGCGAACTGCGTGGGAAGACTGATGAATATAAAAAACGCCTTAAGGAAGGAGAGACGCTGGACGATCTGCTTCCGGAAGCGTATGCTACCGTCAGGGAAGCGGCAAAGCGGGTTCTGAACATGGAGCATTACCGGGTACAGCTGATTGGAGGTATCATCCTCCATCAGGGACGTATTGCAGAGATGCGTACCGGTGAAGGTAAGACGCTTGTGTCTACGTTGCCGGCATATCTGAATGCGCTTACCGGTCAGGGTGTCCACATTGTTACGGTCAATGATTATCTTGCCAAGCGTGACGCGGAATGGATGGGGCAGGCCCATGAATTTCTGGGGCTAAAAGTAGGTGTGATTCTGAATTCCATGAAATCAGAGGAAAGACGGGAAGCGTATGCATGTGATATCACATATGTTACTAACAATGAGCTTGGTTTTGACTATCTTCGTGACAATATGGTTATCTATAAGGAGCAGCTAGTGCTGCGGGGACTGCATTACGCGATCATTGATGAGGTCGATTCGGTATTGATCGATGAGGCGCGTACTCCGCTGATCATATCAGGTCAGAGCGGTAAATCCACAAAGCTTTATGAAGTATGTGATATTCTGGCAAAGCAGATGAAGCGTGGTCAGGATATGGAAGACCTTTCCAAGATGGATGCCATCATGAAGATTGATCGTGAGGAGACGGGCGATTTTATCGTTAATGAAAAGGATAAGGTGATCAATCTGACGGAGGCGGGCGTAGCAAAGGTGGAACGTTTCTTCCAGCTGACGAACCTTGCTGATCCGGAGAATATGGAGATCCAGCACAATGTTATCCTTGCGCTGCGGGCGCATAATCTGATGTTTAAGGATCAGGATTATGTAGTGAGTGACGATAAAGTTATGATCGTTGACCAGTTTACCGGACGTATCATGCCGGGACGTCGTTTTTCTGATGGTCTTCATCAAGCGATCGAGGCAAAAGAACATGTCAAGGTAAAGCGCGAATCCAAAACATTGGCAACCATTACTTTTCAGAATTTCTTTAATAAATTTGAAAAAAAATCAGGTATGACAGGTACGGCACTGACAGAGGAAAAGGAATTCCGTGAGATTTATGGAATGGACGTCATCGAAATTCCCACCAACAGGCCGGTAGCCAGAATTGATCGTCAGGACAGGGTATATAAGACAAAAGAGGAAAAACTGCATGAGATCGTAGAAGAGGTAAAAGCTGCGCATGCAAAGATGCAGCCGGTTTTGGTCGGTACGATCAATATTGATGCTTCAGAGGAGTTGAGCAGGCGTCTGACCAAAGCAGGAATCCAGCATAAGGTGCTTAACGCGAAGTTTCATGAGATGGAAGCGGAGATTGTAGCCGATGCGGGAATCCATGGCGCTGTGACGATTGCTACCAATATGGCGGGGCGTGGTACGGATATCAAGCTGGATGAAAAAGCGAAAGAAGCGGGTGGCCTTTTGATCATTGGTACGGAGCGTCATGAATCCAGACGTATTGATAATCAGTTGCGTGGACGTTCCGGACGTCAGGGCGATCCCGGTGAATCCGTATTCTATATTTCTCTGGAGGATGAGCTGATGAGATTATTCGGCTCGGAACGTCTGATCTCTATCTTTACGGCGTTAGGAATTCCGCAGTATCAGGAGATCGAGCATAAGGCGCTTTCCGGTGCTATCGAAAAAGCGCAGCAGCGTATTGAAAGTAGAAACTACGGCATCCGCCGTAATCTGTTAGAGTACGATCAGGTTATGAATGAACAGAGAGAAGTCATCTATGCGGAACGACTTCGTGTATTGAACGGCGAGAGTATGCGCGATGTCATCTATAAGATGATTACGGACATTACGGAAAATGCAGTGGATACCTGCATTTCCGATGATGCCCATTCGGAACAGTGGGATCTGAATGAGTTAAATTCCCTGCTGCTTCCTATCGTGCCATTGGAGACGGTGGAGTTAGACCGTGTGGAGCATAAGAAGGACAGCTTGAAACAGCAGTTAAAAGAAGAAGCGGTGAAACTGTACGAAGCTAAGGAAGCGGAATTTCCGCAGGAAGAAGCGATCCGTGAGGTGGAGCGGGTGATCCTGCTTAAGGTAATTGACCGGAAGTGGATGGATCATATCGATGATATGGATCAGCTGCGTCAGGGAATAGGACTTGCCGCTTACGCGAATAAAAATCCGGTGGCGGAATATAAGATGAGCGGGTACGATATGTTTGACAGCATGACGGCGGCCATTAAGGAAGATACGGTCAAGCTTCTTTTCCATATCAAAGTGGAGCAGAAGGTAGAACGTGAGCAGGTTGCGAAGGTAACCGGCACGAATAAGGACGATACCGTGCAGCGTGGGCCGGTCAAAAGGGAAGCGATTAAGATCTATCCTAATTCCCCGTGTCCCTGCGGTAGTGGAAAGAAATTTAAGTTATGCTGTATGAGTAAAGTGATGAACGGTCAGCATTGATCATATAAAAATAAAATATAAAGGTGGTGAACGCGGTGGTAGAACTTGACCAGATGAAAACTGAATTACTAACCTACGAAAGTCCATTAGCGGAAGTGAGGGATTCACTTTGACTTAGCAAATAAGTCAAAAAGGATCGAAGAACTGGATATGCAGATGTCGGAGCCCGGTTTCTGGGATGATCCGGAGCGGTCCAATCAATTGATGAAGGAATCAAAGAACCTGAAAGATACGGTGGAGCTGTGTGACCATTTACAGACGGCGTATGATGATATCCTGACGCTGATTGAGATGGGATACGAGGAAAATGATCCTGAACTGATACCGGAGATCCGGACAGAGTTGGATGATTTTATAGAAAAGCTGGAAAATATCAGATTGAGTACACTGTTGACCGGTGAGTATGATAAAAGCAATGCGATCCTTCGGATCAATGCCGGGGCAGGCGGTACGGAGAGTTGCGACTGGGGCAGCATGCTGTATCGTATGTACTGCCGCTGGGCGGAGAAGAAGGGATTTTCGGTAGAAACGCTGGATTATCTGGAGGGGGATGAAGCAGGAATCAAATCTGTTTCTTTCCAGATCAATGGGGAAAACGCTTACGGGTATCTGAAATCAGAACAGGGCGTGCACCGGCTGGTGCGCATTTCTCCATTCAATGCACAGGGCAAGAGGCAGACGTCTTTTGTTTCCGTGGATGTTATGCCGGAAATCGAAGGAGACGCCGGGATAGAGATCAAAGATGAAGATATCCGTATTGATACGTATCGAAGCAGCGGCGCAGGCGGTCAGCATATCAATAAGACGTCGTCAGCCATCAGGATCACGCATTTTCCTACCGGAGTCGTGGTACAGTGCCAGAACGAGCGGTCGCAGCATATGAACAAGGACAAAGCCATGCAGATGTTACGGGGAAAGCTCCTAGCGATCAAGGAGGCAGAGGAAGAGGCAAAGCTGAAAGGCATTCAGGGCGATCTGAAAGCCATCGGCTGGGGAAGCCAGATCAGATCCTATTTTCTACAGCCCTATCAGCTGGTAAAGGATAACCGTACCGCAGAGGAAACAGCCAATGCAGGCGCGGTGTTGGACGGTGATATTGACAGATTTATCAATGCGTATCTGAAGAAGAAAAGTCAGGGAACTCTGGAACAGGTGGAATAAAGGAAAAACGCCCCAAAAGGGCGTTTTTCGGTGTGAAACATAGCACTTCTCTGCGAAGCAGCCTCTGCTGCGAGCGGTTAGAAGTGCTTTTCACACTAATAACTATGCCTTTCCATAACCCGCAAATTTGTACCGTAGGCACAAATTTGCGATTGAAAAATAAGCTATCGAGCTTATTTTTCAATCTAATTGCTTTTACTTGCCGTAAGGTTGAGATAATAATGCGTCAGTGTTGCCTGCATATACGGGATGACCCACAGCAGACCTATGCCGAAAGAAAGCAGACTTAAAAGAAGGAGCGGCAGAAAGCTGGCAATCAGATAAAACAGGCGGAAACGGTGTCCTTTGCTGATAAAGACAGCCATTCTTATCGTTTCTGTTATCGTTTCGGCAGGACAGTCCGATACAAGATAGTAGATTGGAAAAAGACAGAGATAGATATAACAAAAAACTGCCATTCCGACTGTGAGGGTAATGCAATAGAGTAAAAACATGACGGAACTGCTATTTGCATTAAGAGACAGGATATTGGAAGGCAGCATACATAAAAATTGGATCAAAGTTAAGATGCAGGCGGCATATCCCGCCTGCATTTCTTTTGCGCGGTCCGGATTGCCGATAAATAGGTCCTTGATGGTTGCTTTTTCTCCACTGAATGTCATCAGATAAATCCGGCATATGTGAAAAGAAAACAGATGTATGATCAGAGAAACAAAGGGAGTCAATGGATAAACCAATATATAAAAGAGAAAGGAAATGATACCGACTGTAAGCAGTATGGAAATAAGGAAGGAATAATGCCCGGTCAGGCTATTTCTTGCGGATGCTTTTAATTGTGTAGGACTGTTGATTTCAAGCATTTGATTCTGAATATCCTCCATGTCAGAGCAGCTTGCTACTCTAATTCTTTTTTATACTGCAATATCAATGTTATTTCCAGTTGCAGCTTCCTGCTGCATAGATTTTTGGTTTTCCGAATAAGGATCGTTTTTTTTGTATGCGATTTTTGTGGTTGTGGTTCCGCCGGCAATATAAGCCCTGCCACATTCCGGGCAGATAGCCGTTTTTAGGGCAACACTTGCCTGCAGCACTTTGCCGTCAGCTTTTGCTGCTTTTTCAAAGGCATTGTTGACGTGTTCCTGTTCATGAGCGCGCACACCTGCTGCCGCACGTCCGGGACTCATCTTGGCAGGCGCCTTAAAGGAGACCATCTCGTCGGAGCCGTCTACATATTTGCGATTCTTACAGGTTTGACATTCCGTCTTTTTGACCGCTCTGGAAGAACTTAAAGAGCCGTCTTCCAAGGATGCTTCTCCGGGCTTTTCAGAAGCAGAAACAGCATTGGTTCTGTCCGCTGATGACCAAGGAAAATAAATGCCATAGATTCCATATCCGGATCCAACCGGTCCGATTCGACCTGCCATATCAGTATCCCATCCTTTCTAATTGTTCAGACCATTCATCAGGGATTTCCCCTGTTTTATATACTTCTTCTAATAAATCCATATATTCTTCTAAAGTGATGCCGTTGATTCTTTCAAATTCAGCGCTTACCGCAGCACGGTATTCTTCATCGGTCATAAGCCGGTACGTCGTACCTCCTACCAAAGCGGTGATCAGTATGATGCCGGACAAAGAGAGCGCGACGGCTGTTTTTGCCAGAGAATTCATCTTCAACGAGCTTCCTTTTGACAAAACGGCAAAAATAATTGAAAGACTTCCAAAGAAAAAGGGAAAGATCACCGAGAGCAGGGTAAGAAAGGTGAGGATTCCGAAAATCAGTGAAAGTATGGTAAATGTATTATTACGCTCTTCCAAGGGAAAACTCCTTATTTTTTATATCTGATCATTATATCATAAATTATAACGGAAAAAAAGTAGTTTAATCCAAAAACCACAGATTTAGATCGACTGCCCCTTCAATACCAGGAATACTGCCTTTGTCGGTGTATTGCCACATCTGCATCTGATAAGGATAATAAATGTAATCGTTATAAAATGCAAACCATATTTTATAATGATTGATCTGTTCAATGTCCAACATTCCAAATAGGGAATAGACACCACCATAGATCATAGGAGTATAGCCAGCTTCTGCAATGGCGTCGCAGAAAGCGGAAACGATCTCCGTGCGCTGCGCCTGCGTAAGCGCATTGGCTCTTGCGCTGGCGTTAGGGTTTTCCACGTCTATGACGATGGGATAGGTGATGTCATAAGGCGCAATCAGTTCGAGAACATACTGTGCTTCCTCCAGAGCTTCCTCTACAGTGATGGCCTGAGTGAAGAAGTAAACGCCGATGTCGATGCCGTTGGCAGCAGCGCCTTCCATGTTGCGTTCAAAATATTCATCAGTTACCAGTGCGCCGGTTCCATACCCGCGGATTCCTGCGCGTATAATGGCCAATTCCACGCCGGATGCCGCAACCTGTTCCCAGTCTATATCGCCCTGATGCTGTGAGACGTCGATGCCTTTTCTTGCGGAAGTACCATTCTGCGAGGTATAGGAGATTTCTCCGTTTTCCGAAACAGAAAGATTACCGCGTTCCAAAGTGTTGCGTTCGATCGTATCTGAAATAGGAACAAAATGATAACTGCCGTTATCCTGATAAAGAACAAAATCAGAATACAGCCAGCGGAGGGTATCATTGAGATTGGGATTTTCTGATGACAGTTGGTTCATAATCTCATTTTTTAACTCCTGCTCATGAGCTAAGGCTGCCTCTTCCATCAGAATGTCTACTTCTTCCTGTGAATAAAAAACGGGCGCATCTTCTCCGTTTTCGATGATCGAACCGGAGGTTGTAGGTTTGATGTAGGGGGTGATCAGCATATAGAGACATAGTCCCAGCGAACATAAAGTTGTTAAGGTAAGAATCCCTGCCAAAATGGAGAGGGAACGGGCAGCGCGTTTTTTGCGCGGCAGTTTCCCGGCTCCGGACATTTTTTGAGACTGTTTTCTGCTGTACATCATGGAATCGTCGTCATCAATAGAGGAATCCTCCCATAAATCAGCATTGACAGCATCATCATCCAATTCCTCATCCGATAGGGTGGCGTTGACTTGATCACTCAGATACTGGTCAAGATCTTCTTCGTCCATAGATAGATTGTCTGCGAAACGGCGCTGTAGTGGATCATAGGGCATATCGTCGTAATCCATGTTGTTGTCAAGGTCCATGATTTCCTCATCTGACTGGTGCATATGTTTTGCTTCTCCTTTGCTTGTGACGTTTTATTTTTTCTCTGATATTCCTTTAGGAATAGTTCGGAATCTTTTTTATACGTATATAATTATATTTTGTATAATTTGACGAAAAGTGTCAAGTATTTATCTGGCACTTCCGCGATTTGCCAGAAAACCAAAAAATGATTTGCAATGTCTGGTTTAAAATATTATACTAAATACATCTGTGCATTTCAATGTTGGATGATCTCAGATGATGGAAAGATTGTGAAAAATCGTTTTTTGTTTGCATAGGAAGTTAAAAAGGGTAAAAGCATAAGGAGAGTTCATTGAATGTCAGATGAGAATATTTTTTATAAAGAAGAATATCAAAAGACGGTACGCGCTCTGGAAGCGGAGCATTTTGTTTTAGAGCAGATTGCCAGACTTTGTGCATCGGAGGATCTTGAACAGGGTATCAGTCATATGATAGAAGCGCTTGGAAAATATATGGAGGCGGAGCGCATCTATATTTTTGAGAACTATGAAAAATGCCTTTCCAATACCTTTGAATGGTGTAAAGAGGGGATCACGCCGCAGATTGACAATCTGCAGGAAGTGGATAAGGAGGAGATCTGCCATTGGGTTGGAGAATTGGAAAAAGGACAGGAGATTCTGATCAAAGATATCGAGGAGATCGCTGATTGCTGGGAAGGGGAATACAGGCTTTTGAAGATGCAGAATATCAAGAGCTGTATTGAAGCGCCCATTATTCTGAATAATCAGTTGATTGGTTTTATCGGCGTAGACAATGCCCCGATGGAGATCAGCCAGATCATCAGAAGGCTTTTGACGACGGTAGGATATTTTGTTGCGATCTGTATGAAAAATCAAGAGAATAAGCAGGTGCTTGAGCGTATGGGGTATAGCGACCAGATGACCGGCTGTTCTAACCGCAATGCTTACATCAGTAAGATGGAGATGTTGAAAAAGCAGGGAAAAACAAGATCTCTTGGCGTCTGTATCTGTGATCTGAATGGATTAAAACTGATCAATGATACAGGAGGGCACATGCTCGGTGATGAGGCGATCTGCGATTTGGCAAAAGGCTTGATTTCTATTTTTGATTCACGGAACGTATATCGTATCGGCGGAGATGAATTTGCAGTTTTGCTTCTGGATGTGAAAGAAGAGGAATTTGAACGTCAGATGAAGCAGGTTCACGAAGATGCGTTTCCTAAATGGGGCGTATCTGTTTCCGTGGGATATGCATGGCAAAAACGCTGTGGAAATCCGGAGGAATTAGTAAATCTGGCCGATCAGAGGATGTATGATGAAAAGAAGCAGTATTATCTGGAAAATGGAGAGGAAAGATAATATCACTAATCATTAAGGGAATATATTAAAACGGATTTGCAGTCTATTGTAGGAAAGCGTATGAGAGTTTCGCAATCGATCTCATGCGCTTTTTTTGATGCGAAAGAGACATATGGAAAGCGTTCCCAACTTGATAAGCCAGAAATTAATGATTGACAAAGAATATAAAAGAAGATATTATAATGATATCAAAATAATATCATTATGGAGAAGGGGATTATTCTTTAGCAGAGGAGGAGATTATGAATAAGGAATCCAATGAAAGTAAGACAGAAAATGTAAAAGAACGTGAGATCAGTAAGACGAATGGCGGGATCGCGCTGTTAGGGATCATCTTAGGAGCCGTATTGTCCATCGCAGGGATGATTCTGGGAGGCAGCAGAGGAATGGGAATCATGGTTGTGGCCTGTTTGGTATTGCTTGTGGTATTTGGTGTGATGGTTTGCGGGTTGAAAGTTCTCCATCCCAATGAGGCGGCAGTATATACCCTGTTTGGAAAATATTACGGAACAATCAAAAATGCCGGATTTTATTTTATTAATCCGTTTGCAGTAAGCTACAATCCTTCCGCAAAATCTGTCATTGGGGAGATGGTAGATACTTATATGAAGTCAGGTCATGAAAGTACGGGCAGCAATGGACGTAATATAGATTTCCATTTTGATAAAAAGATTTCAACCAAAACTATGACGCTCAGTAATCGCAAGCAGAAGGTTAACGACGCACTGGGTAATCCTGTGATCATTGGGGCGGTGGTCATCTGGAAGGTGGTCGATCCGACGAAAGCGGTATTTAACGTGGAGAACTATAATATTTATCTTTCCATACAGTGCGACACAATTATCCGAAATAACGCGCGGCTTTATCCCTATGACACCATGGAGGAGGATACTGATGAAAAGACGCTCCGCGGCAGCAGTCAGGAGATTGCGGATAAGATGAAGATGGAACTGCAGGAGCGGGTTGAAGAAGCTGGGATTGAGATCAAGGAAGTGCGGATTACCCATCTTGCTTATGCAGAGGAGATTGCCGCTGCGATGCTTCAAAAGCAGCAGGCGGTGGCGATCATTGCGGCACGTCAGAAGATCGTGGAGGGTGCAGTCGGTATGGTAAGAATGGCTCTGGAACAGCTGGGAGAAGAGGAGATCGTGATGCTTGATGAGGATCGTAAGGCTGCCATGGTCAGCAATCTGATGGTGGTACTGTGCGGCAATAAGGATGCGATGCCGATCATTAACAGTGGCAGTATTTATTAGTTAGAAAGTAGGGATTTCATGCAGGAAAAGTCAGCACAGTACAGTGCAGCAAATATTAATGAAATGACAGCCGAAGAACAACGTCTTAGGGAACGTCTTGCCAAGCTTGACGAGTTGGAAGCGGCGATTGCCAGCAAAGAGAGGGAACTGATCCAGCGTCAGAAGAATGTGAAAGAGATGGAGAAAGCCAAGAAGCAGATCCTGCTTCGGCTTTCTCCAAAGTTGTGGGAGGAACTGGCAAAATGGGCGGAGGACGACTTCCGCTCTATCAATGGGCAGATAGAATATCTGCTGGCGGATTGCGTGCGAAAACACCGAAAATAGAAATTAATAATATATCTGGAAAAAATTTGAAAAAATTTGAAAATATTTTGAACATTGATCGTTATATATAGTAAAGCGATAAAAAACAAAGTATAATGCAGTCTGGGTGTTTGGAAAAACAGGTTAGGCAATTGCAAAACACTATTTATGCGAAATTTCGTTGTACAACACAGATATATCATCGCAGGGCACGCTTTTGCTGCGCGCGCTACGCAGCGGCACTGCCGGCAGAGCGCACAAGCGCCCTGCGTATGATATGATCTGTATTGTACAACTAATTATAGGCAATCAGTAGTTATGCAATTGTCTGAGAAAAAATACGGAAAGGAACAGAATGAGCGCATTAATAGAAATTCACGACATGCATAAAATTTATAATCCGGGCGAAAACGAAGTCAGGGCGTTGGATGGAATCAATCTTTCTATTGACCGCAATGAATTTGTGGCGATTATCGGTCAGTCCGGCTCCGGCAAATCCACGCTGATGAATATGCTGGGATGTCTGGATGTGCCGACAAGCGGACAGTACATATTGAATGGAGAAGATGTATCTGATCTTTCGGATAATGAACTGTCGGATATTAGAAATAAGGAGATCGGTTTTATTTTTCAAGGGTTTAATCTGATCGCGACATTGACGGCATTTGAGAATGTGGAATTGCCGCTGATCTACCGCGGCGTTTCAGGCAGGGAACGGGAAGAACTTTCGATTACTGCCTTGGAAAAGGTTGGTTTGAACAATCGTATGGATCATAAACCTTCTGAAATGTCCGGCGGGCAGCAGCAGCGTGTGGCAATCGCCAGAGCCATTGCACAGGCTCCGCCCATTATACTGGCGGATGAACCCACCGGTAATCTGGATTCCGGTTCCAGTGAGGAGATTCTTGGAATTTTGAAAAATCTTCATAAAGAGGGGCGGACCGTCATTATTATTACGCATGACAATGATATTGCCAGACGGGCAGACAGGGTTATCAAGATCCGTGATGGCAGGATAGAGTCGGATACCGGAAAGAAAGAAATAGAAACGGCTTCGGAGGATTCGAATACGGGAATCGGGGAAGTGCAACCGGACAGGGAACCTGAACCGGATGATGGAAGCATAGAAACAGTTCAAAATAGTGAAAATATGGATCACGACCCAGAGTAAAGATGGGAGAAGAATAACATGAATGATGCGGCCGGTACAAACAGAAGACGAAAAGCGGCTGCAAGAAAAAAGGAGAGGAAGCAGTCATGGCAGAAAAGAAGAAAAGACGTAAAAAGAAAAAGATTGGGAAATGGATTGTTTTGGGGGTGATCGCGGTTATCGTCATCGGCTCCATCGTGTTAAATTCCATGTCGGGAGGCACGGCACCGGAGATCGTTACTAGCGCTACTGTCAGCAGTGGACAGATCGTTGCTACCATCGGAACGAGTGGCGTCGTAAAAAGCGAGACGTCAAGGACTTATTATGCAGATACTACATTAAAGATTTCTGCGGTAAATGTTCAAGAAGGCGATATGGTTTCGGCGGGAGATCTGTTGATTGAATTTGACGAGGATGATATCATGCTTGCCATTGCACAGACAACCATGTCTTTTGATGTAGACAATTCTTCCTATCTTGCAAGAGTGCAGAACAATCAGGAGCACCGTGCCACATATAATCAGGCGGTTGCTGATGTGGCAAATTATGAAGCCTTGATCGAGACGCAGGAACAGTATATCGACGGTCTGAAAGACGGTATTGAAGCAGAGCGTCAGGAACGTCAGGAGGCGATTCTGTATGAGAGCGAAAACCTGAATATTACGAATCTGTCTTATCAGCGGGAGATCAGTAAACTGCAGGGACAGATGGACGCCGGCAATGCCAACGATATCAGGGATCAGATCAATTATTACGAGAGAGAGATCATGTCCAATAATATGCGTCTGCAGCAGCTGCAGACGGAAAGTACGCTGCTGCAGAATTTTGAAGCGGCGGACAACAAGGATGAGCTTTTGGAGATTGCGCAAAAGGACCTTCAGGATATGCAGACGGAGCTGAGCAGGGCGCAGGCAGAACGAGATGCCGCGGAAAATGCCATTTTAAATAATAACGAGGTAGCGTCCCTGAATACCGGCAACGAGCTGTTAAATCTTCAGACGACAGATAAACTACAGCGTCTGGAGACGGCATTGAACGGCATTACCGCAGACTTTGACGGCGTTGTTACCAGTGTCAGCGTAACGGAGGGCGCCCGCGTGGGAGAAGGGACGATTCTCATTACAGTGGAGTCCAGTGAGGAAGTAGTGGTGCGCTTTGGCGCAAGCAAGTATGATCTGGAGGATCTGGCTGTAGGGCAGTCGGCAGTTGTAACGATCACAGGCAATGAGTATGAGGGTGAGCTGACCCATATCGACCATATGGCGACGACCAATGCTTCCGGTTCTTCTATGGTCATGGCGGAAGTTACGATTTTAAATCCCGATGACAGGGTATATCTTGGAGTTGACGGCAAGGTGAAGATCACGACGGCGACGGAAGAAAATGCTCTACTGGTGCCGGTAGAGGCGGTCAACACTGATCGGACAGGGGACTTTTGTTATGTGGTCGAAGACGGTATTGCGAGGATGCGTTATGTTACTACAGGAATCTCTTCCAGTACGGAGATCCAGATTTTGGAAGGGCTGCAGGAAGGTGAGGAAGTGATCACGATGGTTTCCGGTACTTTGGCAGACGGCGTTCCGGTGGTTGCTATGAATAGTGATATGATGGGCATGGAGGACTAAGATTGAAAAATAAGCCCGATAGCTTATTTTTCAATCAACAATTTGAGTCAGAGCCTCAAATTGCTTGATCGCAGATGAGAAACCGCCTACGCGGATTGCTCATCGCGTGTCATCGCAGCAAGCTGCTCTGACATGGAGGAATAGTATGGCACAATTAGTCGAATATGTAAAATTGGCATTGATGAACATCCGCTCCAATAAGGTGCGTACCTTTCTGACGATGCTTGGAATCATCATCGGCGTCTCTTCCGTGATACTGATCATATCTGTGGGCAATGGGATCAAGGCGGAGATCAACGGGACGCTTAGTGATATTGCCGGAGGGCAGATTTATATCCGATCGGTGCAGAATTCAGATGACAATGAATTTATTGATTTTACATTTGAAGATATGGATGTACTGCAGGAAAAGGTAGAGGGGATCAACGGCATCACGCCGGTGTGGAGTGCGTATGGTGATGCTACGGGCAGTAAGGGTACGTTTACCGCATATACTTATATGGGTAATGAGAGTCTGGAAAATTATTTCAAGGATCCGATGCTGTATGGAAGGTATTTTACAAGAGAAGAAGTAGATGACTCTAAGGCGGTATGTGTACTGCGGGAGCAGAGTGCGGTGAACCTGTTTGGAACGGCAGATGTGGTCGGCATGACATTTGAGCTGACGTTGTATGATCAGGTCAGGGATTTTATGATTGTCGGCGTCAGGAAAGACAACCAGTCCGCTATGTATAATATGATGTATTATATGGATGATGTGGAACTGGAGATGCCGTTGACGACATATTACCAGATGCTCGGATGGGATACGGAGCTGCGTTTTCAAGGATTCTATATCTTTAGCGATATGCTTGCCGATACGAACCGGATAACCACTCAGGCATTATCCATTCTGGAGGCAAGACATAACTGCCGGGGTGACAACAGGATCCAGGTAGAGGACTTTAATTCCGCAATGGAGGAAGTTAACAGTGTGCTTGACATGATCACGATCTTTGTCGTGTTTGTCGCGGGGATATCCCTGTTGGTGGGCGGCATCGGCGTTATGACCATCATGCTGGTATCCGTGACGGAGCGTACAAGGGAGATCGGTATCAGAAAGTCGCTGGGAGCAAAGACGGGTTCCATCATGTTCCAGTTCCTGTGCGAATCGGCGATCATTACGCTGATCGCAGGAATCATAGGAATCCTGATTGGTTATTTTGGTGCGGTCGGGGTTGGAAAGCTGATCGGATTTAATGCGATGGTTTCCGGTTCAACGGTACTGGGGGCAAGTCTCTTTTCTTCTGCCGTGGGAATCTTCTTTGGTATCTATCCGGCAAGGCATGCGGCGAAATTAAGCCCTATTGAAGCGCTGCGGCATGAGTAATGAGAGACATTTGAAAGTCGGAAATATAAAATCTGAAATCTTAAAAGATAGGAATTGTGCATATGCTGCAATTAGGAATTGCGCATACGCGCAATTCCTGTTATTATATTATAGATTATTTATGCCTGCGACAGCCGGATGGAATGAACTATAGGTATTAGCTGTTATAGGCACATCTGATCAATGATCAAGAATATGGATTAGCAGGAATAGAAATGATGGAAGACAAGGATTCAATAAAAAAATATGATGATGATGCAATTGAAAAGAATAAGGAAGTGACGCTGGATGTCAATATGAGTGCGGGAATCTTATATGATTATATGTTAAATCATTCCTATTCTGGTGCTTCTGGAATTTTGGGGACATGCTTTGGCTTTTTGGGTATCGTGGCATTTGCCAGAACACATTTCCCGTTATACTTGATTATGGGGATTTTGCTGATTTTTTATCTGCCGGTTCATCTGAGGTACAGAGCCGCTGTGCAGATGCAGATGACAGAGGCATTTAAAAAGCCACTGCATTATGTTGTTAATCGGGAGGGTATCAGCGTATCTCAGGGAGAACAGACAGAATGTGTTTCATGGGAACAGTGTCTGAAGGCGGTATCTACGAGAAAAAGTATCGTTGTATATACCGGAAAGCAGAACGCGACGATCTTTCCACGGGCGGATCTTGGGGAATATACGGCTGCTCTGATTGCGGTGATTGTGGAAAATATGGATCCCAAACGGGTGAAGATCAGATACTAGATTGAAAAATAAGGGTAAGGATAGGATATGGTGATAGAGACGGCGACAAGGGAAGAGACGCTGGCGTTTGGCGTAAAGATCGGTGAACAGGTACTTTCCGGTACAGTCATCTGTGTAGATGGGGATCTTGGCGTGGGAAAGACGGTGCTGGCGCAGGGGATCGCAAAAGGACTGGGCGTAACGGAGCAGGTGGTCTCGCCGACTTTTACGATTATACAGGAATACCGGGACGGGAGACTTCCTTTTTATCATTTTGACGTCTATCGGATCGAAGATCCTGATGAAATGTACGAGGTCGGTTTTGAGGATTATTTTTATGGTGACGGCGTCTGTATGATTGAATGGGCGGAGTTGATTCGGGAACTGCTTCCGGAAGAACATGTTCATATTACAATTGAGAAACAAACGGATAGAGGACCTGACTATAGAAGGATCAGAGCAGAGGGGCTTGCGGAATGAAAATTATAGCATTGGACAGTTCGGGACTAGTAGCGAGTGCCGCCATCGTACAAGATGGAGAGCTGATCGGGGAATATACAATCAATCATAAAAAGACGCATTCGCAAACACTTCTTCCCATGCTGGAGGAATTAAAGAATATGACGGAGCTGGAGTTGGATACTGTAGATGCCATTGCGGTGGCGGGAGGACCAGGTTCTTTTACCGGGCTTAGGATTGGCTCCGCAACGGCAAAGGGACTGGCATGGACTATGGATGTGCCGGTTATTTCCGTGCCGACTACGGATGCCATGGCGTATCATTTTTACGGTTCGGACAAACTGATCTGTCCGATCATGGATGCAAGGCGCAGCCAAGTGTATTGCGGGATCTATACCTTTGAGCGGACGCAGGATGAGCAGGTACGGGATGCGCAGACAGCGGAGCGTCAGACAGGAGGCAGAGTCCGCTATCAATTACGGGTGATTCAGGAGGCCTGTGCGGTTGCGGTGGAAGATTTGATTGAGCGGCTGAACAAAATGAATCAGGAAGTGATTTTTTTGGGGGACGGCGTTCCTGTTTATCAGAATAAGATCACAGAGGGAATCACGGTTCCGTTTTCTTTTGCCCCGCCGCACTGTAACAGACAGCGGGCGGCCAATGTTGCAGTTTTTGGAGCGGTCTATTTTGCGGAAGGGAAGGTTCAGAAAGCGGCGGAGCATGCTCCGGAGTATTTGCGGCTTTCCCAGGCGGAAAGGGAACGTATGGAAGCGGAGCAGGGAGTAAAGACATCATGCTGATACGACAGATGCAGGTAGGGGATCTGGAACAGGCAGCAGCATTGGAAGCGCAAAATTTCAGCCGCCCGTGGAGTAAGGAAGCATTTGCTGATGCACTGGAAAAGGACTATTATCAATATCTGGTAGTGGTAGATGAAGAAAGCCAGCGTATATTTGGTATGTGTGGCTTGATCCGTACGTTGGAGGAAGGCGGGATCACCAACGTCGTAGTCAGAGATGATGCGAGAAATCAGGGAATCGGATACAGGATGCTGACGGAACTGATGCGGAGGGCAGAAAAAGAAGGCGTGCGGGAATATACTTTGGAAGTAAGAAAGAGCAATGCGCCGGCAATTGCCTTATACCGGAAGCTGGGATTTGTGGAGGAAGGCATACGACCCGCATTCTATGATATGCCGGTGGAGGATGCAGTAATTATGCGGAAGCTATTGTGATAAAGTGGCAACTTTGACACATATTACCGCTAGGATTGGCAAAGAGAAGGAATTATAATAAATACGTGGTGATTTACATTGGAAACGGCTTCAGATGAGCAGTTTTTGTTTAGGAGGAGAAAATATGCGTATTTATTCAGGTGAAACGAAAAATGAATTGCTGCGTGTAAAGTGCAATGCTTGTGGAAGGGACATTCTTGTGGAAAATGGCATTGTTAAGGAGGGATTGTGTTCCTGCATGGAAAAATTTGGTTATTTTTCCAAAAAGGACGGACAGATTCATCGGTTTGATTTATGCGAGTCCTGTTATGATGAAATGATAAAAAAATTTAACATTCCTGTTGAGATTGAAGAATCTAATGAAATAGTGTAAAATGATAAAAGCGGATTGCCTGTCCGGAGTGAAATGGAGAGGCTGGAACCGCTGTGAAAAAGGAATATTTAACAAGATAAGGAAATCAGAAAGTCATGTTAGACGTATGTCTCTTAGGAACCAGTGGGATGATGCCGCTGCCGGGGCGCTGGTTGACAGCGATGATGGCTAGATATAATGGAAAGAGCATATTGATCGACTGCGGTGAGGGGACACAGATTGCCATGAAGGAGAAAGGCTGGAGCCCTAACCCCATCGACGTGATATGTTTTACCCATTATCATGCGGATCATATCAGTGGACTTCCGGGGATGCTGTTGACAATGGGAAATGCTGAACGAAAGGAACCGCTGCTTCTGATCGGTCCTAAAGGACTGGCGCGAGTGGTGGATTCTTTGCGTGTGATTGCACCGGAACTGCCGTTTGCGATCAGATACAGGGAATTGAAGGATGCTGAAGAAAAGATCGAAATGGATGGATTTTATATTCAGACTTTTAAGGTCAATCATAACATTGTCTGTTATGGATACAGCATCATTGTAGAGCGTAAAGGAAGATTTGACGCGGCGCGGGCAAAGGAAATGGGGATACCACTGTCATTCTGGAACCGTCTGCAGCATGGGGAAACGATCACGGATGGAGAGCGCACTTATACGCCGGATATGGTTATGGGACCGGATCGTCGTGGACTCAAGGTTACCTATTGTACGGATTCCAGACCGACGGAAAGTATTGTACGTCATGCGGATGGGGCGGATCTGTTCATCTGCGAGGGGATGTACGGAGAGATGGATAAGCTGGATAAGGCGAAAGCTTATAAGCACATGACATTTTATGAGGCAGCGGATATGGCGAGGCGGGCGGATGTTAAGGAATTGTGGCTGACGCATTACAGTCCGTCGCTGATAAGACCGGAGCCATACATGGCGGAGGTAAGAAAGATATTTCCTGCCGCCAAAGCCGGTAAGGACGGGAAGTCCGTTGATCTTTTATTTGACGAAGAATAGTTCTAAGGAACGTTGATTAAATTACCTCTTCCCTAAATATGTTTGATTAACATTCGGAAATGTAATATATTTATAAAGGAGCGGTATACAGGAAGGATAGGGGCATGAAGCGTACAGGCAATATAAAAGCGGTGGTGATAATGCTGATCATGGTAGGGCTGGTAATTGGCTACTACTTTTATTTGACATCCCGTTCGGGAAGTGGGCTTCCGAAAGATGAGGATCAGGTTGTGGAGGAAATGACGGTGGTACAGGAACTTCTGGTAAGAGCTGATTATCGGGAATATCCTTCGACTCCGGTACAGGTTCTTAAATATTATAATGAGATTACGGCATGTTTTTATAATGAAAAATATACGGATAATGAGCTGGAGCAGCTGGCGATGGAGGCAAGATCCTTATATGATCTGGATCTGATTATGAATCAGACGCAGGAGGAGTATCTTAGTGATTTAAAAGATGACATAGCGACCTTTGAAGCTGGCAATATCACCATATTAAGAAGCAGCGTGACGCCTGCGACAGACGTTGATTACTTTAATTATGAGGGGCGCGAATGCGCAAGATTATATGCTGTTTATACTTTAAGGTCCGGTACGGTGAACCAGCTTTCCAAGGAAGTTTTTATTATGCGCAAGGATGATGAGGGACATTGGAAGATCTTAGGATTTGAACTGGTAAAGGATGAGGAAGAAGGCAATTGATGGAAAAAGATATATTGATTCTGGCGGTAGAAAGTTCCTGCGATGAGACGGCGGCTGCCGTGGTGAAAAACGGAAGGCAAGTGCTGTCCAATGTGATCTCTTCGCAAATTGATATCCACACGCTTTATGGCGGCGTCGTACCGGAGATCGCTTCCAGAAAGCATATGGAAAAGATCAATCAAGTGATAGAGGAAGCGTTGCAGCAGGCGGAAGTTTCATTAAAGGATATTACGGCGATTGCGGTAACTTATGGCCCCGGTCTTGTCGGGGCTTTGTTAGTGGGTGTGTCCGCGGCAAAAGCGATTGCGTTTGCTTCGGGTCTGCCGCTTGTCGGGGTACACCACATTGAGGGGCATATCTGTGCTAATTTTATCGAACATGAGGAACTGGCACCGCCGTTTCATTCGCTGGTGGTTTCCGGCGGACATACGCATCTGGTAAGGGTTATGGATTATGGTCGTTATGAGATCTTGGGAAGAACCAGAGATGACGCGGCAGGAGAAGCGTTTGATAAGGTTGCGCGCGCAATAGGACTGGGTTATCCCGGCGGACCTAAGATCGATAAGCTTTCTTTGGAGGGTGATCCGGAGGCGATTGTATTTCCGAGAGCGAAGGTGGAGGATTCCATTTACGATTTTTCTTTCAGCGGATTAAAATCCGCGGTGTTAAATTATCTGAATTCTTGTGAGATGAAGGGGGAGCAGGTGAACCGCGCGGATGTGGCGGCGTCTTTCCAAAAGGCAGTGACCGACGTATTGGTGGAACATTCCATGGAGGCGTTAAAGGATGTGGATGAGAAAAATTTTGCCTTGGCAGGCGGTGTGGCGTCCAATCAGCATCTGCGCGCGGCAATGCAGAAGGCATGTGATGAACGTGGTATCCGGTTGTACTGTCCGGCTCCGGTTTATTGCACGGATAACGCGGCGATGATCGGTACTGCGGGATATTATGAATATCTAAATGGCGTGCGGCACGGATGGGATCTGAATGCGGTTCCGAATCTGAAATTGGGAGAGAAACGGTAGATTGATATGGTAAGTACGCGTATGAATAGAAGTGTTGCTATTGTACTGGCTGCGGGAAAAGGAAAAAGGATGAATGCGGACCGACCCAAACAGTATCTTCTGCTGGACGGGAAGCCGATCCTCTATTACAGTTTAAAGACGATAGAAGAGAGTTTTATTGAACGGATGATACTGGTAACGTCCGAAGACGATATAGAATATTGCAAAAAAGAGATCGTGGAAAAATATGGTCTGCAAAAAGTGACAGCTATCGTGGCAGGTGGAAAGGAACGTTATCATTCCGTCTGGAACGGGATCTGTCAGGTGGAAGATTGCGATTATCTTTTTATCCATGATGGGGCGCGTCCGTTTTTAACACAGGAGATATTGAATGATGCTTATCGATGTGTGGAAAAATATGATGCCTGTGTGGCTGCCGTACCGGTCAAGGATACCATCAAACAGGTGGATGACTCCGGCAGGGTAACGCATACGCCAAAGCGGGATGAATTGTATCAGATGCAGACTCCGCAGACATTTCGCTTTTCTTTAATTAAGGATGCTTATGAGGGATTGATCAGGCAGGAAGAGGAGCTGAAAGAGAAGGGGATCACCATTACGGATGACGCTATGGCAGTGGAAACCATCACATCCCATGATGTAAGGATTTCGGAGGGGGCTTATACTAATATAAAAATCACGACGCCGGAGGATCTTTGGATCGCTGAAAGCCTGATAAAAAACATTGGGGAGGACAAAGGATAATGATGATGATAAAAAAGATGATGAAATCTTGCATTTTTATAATGATACTTTGCTTGTTACTGGCGTCTTGTGCGCCTGACAGGGAAACAGACGACGACAAAGAAGTGAATGGAGAAGAGCTGTCAGACCAGTCTGATGACAGCGGCGAGGAGATAACTGTAGAGGAAGAAGAGGATCCTATTGAGGACGATACGGCGGAGGATGATTCTGTATCTGAAGATGATGCATCTATGCTTTCATCAGAATGCTGCACATATATCTCACAGGATTTTCTTGATTTTCTGCTGGAAAGCTATTTTCAGGAGAGGGACGTGTCTGCACTGCAGGAACTTGTTATGGATCAGGAACTGACAGAGGAGGAACTGGAAGCTTATGCCGATGATCCGGTAGTAAATGAACATATCCGCGATGTCGATGATCATGGCGGATTAGTCTTGAGAGTGGATGGAGATAACGATGGTATAGAGGATCTCTTTGTATGGGTTTTGGATGGAGGCTCCTCCGGGTTCAGCAGCCGTCATTTTCTTAAAGGGCAGGCTGATGGCAGTTTTCAATGTACCCTTGTCACGCAGAATATAACGCGGGAACTGGCATTTGTCAGCTATGATGATACAGTTTATCTTCTGGAGACAAATTATGACTATAACAGAAAGGCAGCCGATGGTTTTATTATAAATCTTTACCAGGATGGAGAAGTAATTGAAGAGATTATGATGATTGAAGAAATGGCAGCTTATGAACCGGAGATTATCTATCAGGCAGAAGGATATGAGGAAATGGCGGATAAATATGCCGAAGAAGGCAGGAACGGTTTCTGGGTGGATGATTATATACAGTACCTTAGTTATGAAACGGGCAGTGCGGAGACAAGGGAAGATACGGACGAAGCCCGTCATATATTGGGATTAACCAGACACGATAGCTATTACCGCTCAGACTTTGACAATGACGGCGAGCGGGAATGGTGCTGGAAAAATATTTTCTATCCATCCAATTACTATACTGTTATGCATCTGGAAGAGAGGATTTATCAGGAAGGCGGGGGAGAGGAAAGCGGTGTCGAACTGTTGGAGACATATTCCCTAGAGTATGAGGGGGTTCCTCTGTATTTCTGGGTGGATAAGGTCGGAGATAAGCAGGTTGTATTCCTGCTTAGTTATCAGGGGCTTGATAAAGAATATCTTTATGCCTATCTGATCGAGGGAGATCAGACCCAACAGATAATGGAGATTGAATATACCGGTATAACGGAAATCTCTTACAAAGTATTAACTTCGTCCACCTATATGGACGGTGCTATATAGAAAACATTTTTAATAGAAAAGATTTTAAATTTTGAAAAAATTATAAAATTTAAAAAATTTGAAAAAAGTTGAAAAAAGTTGTTGACAGTGCGCTAAGCTTTTGGTATGATAATTCTTGCGCTGACAAAAGGCGAACGCATTTGGAGAGGTATCGAAGCGGTCATAACGAGGCGGTCTTGAAAACCGTTTGCCTTCACGGGCACATGGGTTCGAATCCCATCCTCTCCGCTAAGAACCTCCCCAACGGAAGTATAAAACTTATACGAACCAGTATTTGGAGAAGTACCCAAGCTGGCCGAAGGGGCTCCCCTGGAAAGGGAGTAGGTCGTTAATAGCGGCGCGAGGGTTCAAATCCCTCCTTCTCCGTTGAAAGCGATACTGCTTTCAGATGGATTTCGGAAGGATGAAATCCGCGATTGAAGCAAAGAGATGTTTCAGTCTTGCACCTTGACAAAAAAACAGTAATGCGACCCTGAAAATTTCAAAGAGAAATTATTCAGAGAATGAAAACCAAGTAAA
>JAIDPF010000095.1 GCA_029062895.1 Lachnospiraceae bacterium | reverse complement strand
CAGCAGTGCACCCAGACAACCGATCTGCAAGGAAATGGTTATCCTGCAGCCGGACAAAAAAGTTTTAACCATGGCGGCAGCCAGAAAAACGATCCTCCTGCCGTCAAACAGAAATATGATCATTAATGCTGTAGATATTCTTCTATCCACATCTTCCCATCCCTGACATACACGCTTATTGCTCCGCTCTCATCTGTCCGGTATATCGTACATCCACACTGCTCCAGCCGTTCCACCACTTCTTCATGGGGATGTCCGTAACGGTTTTTCCATCCACAGGAGATCAATGCCACCTGCGGACGACAGTATTCCAAAAAAGCATCCGAAGTAGACGTGGAGGAACCATGGTGTCCGACCTTTAACAGTTGTACCGGACAGCACCCATTCTCTTCCCAGTATCGGATGACTTCCCGCTCGCTTTCTACCGTGGCGTCTCCGGTAAAGATCCCGCAAAATTCCTCATATTCTACGGAAACAACCAGCGAATTTTCATTGACGTCCTCCGCTTGGTATCCTTCTATGGGATGCAGCACCGTAAGTTTCAGCTTTCCTGTCTGGATATAATCGCCACTTGATAACAATAACACCTGTACTTCATTCCTCTCTGCCAGCGCGATCAGTTCCGCGCAGCTTTCCCGGATACCATAGGCGTCCGGCAATACAAGCGTATGTACGGTAATCGCGTTTTCTTTCCCCATCTCCATCATTTCCTGATAACCGCTGCAATGATCCTGATCCGGATGCGTGATCAGCCAATAATCGATCTCACTGATCCCCTCATGCATCAGAAACGGCTCGAGCTGATACTCCGCCAAACGACTTTTAGAGGTGCTTCCGCCATCAATCAGACAGGTGATTCCTTCCGCGCGGATACAGATTCCGTCTCCCTGTCCCACGTCAAGCAATGTAATCCGAAGTCCCGCATCCGCCCGCAGCCCCATCATCAGAACCACAACGGCAATCAACAGAAAACGGACATGGACTTTCATCCGGGACAGCCTCTTTCTCCCGATCTTTTTCCCTGATAACACGATCAGTAGCAAAATACCATAAAACACCATGATCTTCCATGCTTCCGGCGCACCGGCGATCCAGCTTCTGCCCGGCAGGTTCATTGCTACTCCGCAGAGCCATTCATAGACACCCAGAATCACATGGACAAGAATCCCCACAGCCTTTCCCAAAGGAAGAAAGACACATCCTGCCATAATGGTAAGGATTCCCGCCGGAAGCAGCACACTCATCAGCGGAATCACCAACAGATTAAGAAAGATGGAATAAACCGGGTATTCGTAATAACTCATCAGCAGCACCGGCAGCGTTACAAGATTAACACAAAATCCTCCTGCGGCAGCGGTGCAAAGCGCGCGCAGCTTTTTATTTTTGATATCGATTTCGTCCATTAGGGCAGGATACAGGACTGCTACGCCAAAAACCGCCAGATAGGACATCCAAAATCCTGCCTGATACAGCACATATGGCTCCGAAAGAACCGTCGCCAGCGCCGCCACGGACAACGCCGTGGGCAGGTCGTAGCTTCTTTTTACACAGGCAGCCAAGACCATAAATCCAAACATGACCACCGCGCGGATCGTCGAGACGCTTCCGCCGGTCATAACGGCATAGGCGGTCATGATGATCATGGCAAGGCCCGCGGAGACAGGAAGGGGAAATGCCAGTCTTTTAAAACACTGATATAAGCCGATCCCGATCATGCTGATATGCAGACCGCTAATGGACAGAATGTGGGCAATTCCATTGGCCTGATAAAGTTTCTTGATATCCCGGTCCATTTGCAGTTTTTCGCCCAAAAGCATTGCCCGCATCACAGAAGCGTCCTTCTCATCCAGCGCAGCATCCAACACAGCGGCCAGATAGCGGCGGATTTGGTACAGTCCCTCCCTGAAGACATCATATTCTTCCGAAGCACTGACGATTTCTTTTACCGATACCTTTCCGCAGTATCCCTGCAGCAGATAATACTCTCTCTGGTCAAATTCTCCCGGATTAGTCGCTGTACGAAACGCCGCGATTTCCCCTGTCAGCAGAACCGTTGCTCCCATTGGCGGCGCCTCCTGCTGCATATAACAGATCAGCCCATATGTATCATCCGTATTGATTGCTTGAAAGGAATCCACCTGATCCGGTGATTCCATATCGCAGAATGCGATATTACTAAGATAGATTACCTGTGTCTCTCCCCCGATTTCCTTACCGCTGACGGTGCCGCTGATCAGAAGCTCCCGACCCGTCCATGCGGATACATCCGCTTCCGGCGGTCCCTTCACCCATAAACCCAGAAAGATTATGGCGATACAGACAAGAGACGCCACGCATAATGGCCGTCTTACCACTCTATTTCCGCCTTTCCCAATATATTTTTAATATCTGATATCTCATCCATCATCCCTGTTGTTATTCGATCAGATCCAGATTTCTAGTAAATGTGTTTTCAAAACTGATATTGTCGCGATACTGCACTGCTGTTTCGCCGTTGATCATTAACTGAACCTTGTTGACATTGCTCAGTTCCGCAAGGGAATTTACGATGGAATAGATTGTCACTTCCGCCGTAACATTATATGGCTGTGTCAAAAACCCGCTATCCAGATTCACATAACATATGCCGTCAGTAATCGTAACCGAATTGACCTTTGTCGATGGATTGATTGTCGGATAAGACTCCGTATTGCTTGGTCCTGCAATCAACTGATCTACGATGACCCTTTCGATTGCAATATTGCTGTTATACACTACCAGCCGGTTTACTTCCGTCAATGCGGTTCCTGTTTCATTGGCAAAATATATTTTAATGTTGGTCTGCTCATAGGCATTGATCTCTGAGCCTTCATTATCAATAAACATATCCGCCGTCAGTACGCCAACCGGTTTTCCCGCATAATCGGTCAAAGGATCCTCGCCCACCAGAAAACTGACCCCATCGATCCCCTTGACCTGTGTCAGCGTCCTTACAATCGCCGCGCGCACTAATATCTCCGTAGAGGGGAGCATCTGTTTGTAGGCTTCATCTACTTTGATAACAATCTGCGTTCCTTCCAGCTGATAGGAAAGCACTTGAAATCCAAAACGCATCGGCGCTTTCATATCAATACTTTCCGGCACCTCCCGCATTTTTTCCAGCAGTTCCTGTATCTGTCCACTCTGCTCCTCCTGTTCCATCGTATAAGGCTGGCTGACCAGAGCATTTTCATCTTTATTCAGATAGTAAAACTGCACTTCTAAAGAGGAACCTGAAATATCCTGCTGCCCATAGGCAGGATCATCCACATTACAGGATAAGAAGCATACGAACACAAACAGAGATAACAGTGCCACTGCCATCCTGCTTCCATATCCGATGATATTCCCTCTTTCTCTGACACCCAACTTACCCATTTGCGCTCTCCAAACCATAGCCGTTTTTGAAATATCTTATCTATGTTCAATCCACAGATATAAAACTCAACGGTATCTTTACGGTAAAACTGGTTCCTTCCCCGATCACGCTATCTACAGTGATCGACCCACGATGGTACTGTACCGTTCGCTTTACAATAGCAAGTCCCAGACCGTTACCGTCGATCTCATTAGAATGTGATTTATCCACACGGTAAAATCTTTCAAATATATGATCGATATCCGCCTCCGCAATTCCGATCCCGGAATCCCTCACCTCTACAGTCATATACTGATGATCCGCATCCAGTATAATCTTCACCCAGCCCGGATGGCGGTTATACTTGATGCCGTTTTCGATCAAATTCGTCAATGCAAGCGTCAACTTCACCTCATCCACATCCGCCGTGACCTCCCGCTCGCTTTCAAAGATCAGATCTATCTCCTGCTTCCTTGCAATCGGTCCCAAACGCTTAATGATCAGCTCCAGCATGGCATTGATATTACAGTTCTCAAAATGCATACCTGACGCGCCTTTTTCCATCTTCACAAGAGAAAGCAGATCTGTAATGATCTTATTTTCCCGGTCAATCTCTTCCGTGATATCATGCATGAACTCACGATACATCTCCACCGGCACATCCTGCTGCATATTCAGGGAATCCGCCAGCACCTTCATAGATGTGAGCGGCGTCTTTAATTCATGGGATACGTTGCTGACAAATTCCTGCCGCGAATCATCCAGCGCCTTCGCTCTGGCACGCATCTTATTAAACGCTTCCACCATATGCTGCGTCTCAATATAATCCGGTACCGCAGGGATGTCCTCATCGAAGGTGACTGCCTCGTTGGTCGCCTTAACCACCTCGTCAAAGGGCCGTGTGATGATCGCCGAAATAAAGATCGCGATACCGATGATACAGATCATGATCACCGTCTCCAGCACCCTCGCCTGACGGTAGATCGTCTCATAATTCTGTGTAAAATTTTCCGTTGATACACTGGTCAGAATCACTCCCTCTACTTCGGAGACTCCCTCGCCCGTCCCTGTGACAAAGATCGGAACGACGACCTCAATAAAGTGATTATTGTCGTCGTAATTGGTGACTGTATCACCACCGGAACCCCTGATTACTTCTTTGGCAATCATATACTTGCCTTCGCTGAGTCCATACGTATCCTTGATAATACGAAAACTCTGATCTACAATAAGTATCCTCCCGTCGTAGATCGTTGAAAGCTGTGACAATTCCGCATTGATGATTTCTGAAGAATTATCCTGTAGATAATGATAAGATATCAGATGATTGGCAACGATCCGCATCTGATTTACGACTTCGCTGGTACGCGTATTAATGTTTTCCTCTTCATAATGATTAAGGATACCGCGCCACATCATTGCGCTGCCAAACAGTCCTGTTAAAATGATAATAAGAAATATACGAAGCTTAAAACTTCGGATAAAAGTGAGCTTATCCTTTATAATAGTATCCAACCCCCCACTTTGTCTGAACGAACTTCGGTTCGCTAGGATTATCCTCTATTTTTTCCCTCAGACGCCGTACATGAACATCTACCGTCCGCACATCCCCGGGATAATCAGCGCCCCAGACAAGTTTCAGCAGACTTTCTCTGTTATATACTTTCCCTGGATTGGTTACAAAAAGTTCTAATAATTCAAATTCTCTGGCCGTCAGATTGATCTCCTTTTGTCCGATCGTCAGACGCCGGTTATCCAGATCAATCATCAATTCTCCCTTTTCAATGATATGAGAAACCGGCTTTGCGTTTTTGCGCGCCGCGCTTTCGTATCTTCTGATGATTCCCTTGATACGCGCCTTGACCTCCAGAATATTAAACGGCTTTGTAATATAATCATCGGCACCGTTTTCCAATCCCATGATCTTATCCATATCATCGCCCTTTGCCGTCAACATCACGATCGGCACATCAGAGAATTCCCTGACCTGTTGACATACCTCTGTACCGGAAAGCTTTGGAAGCATCAGATCCAATAAAATCAGACTGTACTGATTCGTTCTGATCTTCTCCAACGCTTCTTCTCCATCATAAGCCACATCCACCTGCATCTCATCCTGCTCCAGACTATACCGGATCCCTTTTACAATCAACTTCTCGTCATCTACGACCAATATTCTCTTACTCATCTCTATGTGAACCAATCCTTATTTATAATTTGCCATGTCAGCAGGAAATCAAGCGCGAACGCAGTGAGCATTTGATTTCAACTGAGCATATCTTACCTACTGCGCAATAATATAACTCTCAATCTTTTCATATACGGCGTCCTTGATCCCTGTCACCTGCATAATATCTTCTTTACACGCAAATGCGCCGTGCTGCTCACGATATGTAATGATCGCATCCGCTCTGGTCTGTCCGATTCCAGGAAGGGTCATCAACTCTGCCGCGGTGGCAAGATTGATATTCAGAAGTCCCTGATTATCGTAAGAAGATAAGTTCTCCTGCATTGCTTCCGGCAGATTTCCGGAAAGCGCCTCATCCTCCGTGGGGATCTGATACTGCATGCCGTCGCTGACTGTCAACGCAAGATTACAATAGTCCTGACAGGCATCCGGCAAAAATCCCCCAGCGGCTTCTACCGCCTCATAAAGCCTGCTTCCTGCCGGCAAGGCGTAAACTCCCGGCGACTGAACTGCACCGCAGATATGGACATAAATATCCTCCTGCGGCATGGTGACATTTTCCCCGATCTCATCACTGTAATCTCCGGCCTCCACAACCGGCTGTTCCTGCGCCGCCTGTCCGGAAACCGCATCCTGAAGCACTGTCTGGGGCGACGGTGCGGCACATGCTGATAAAAAAAACGTCTGTACCAAGACTGTTATCACCATAATCATATATTTAATTTTCATAAAATCTCCTTTCCGGTGTATCTGACACCCGCAAGGAGACCTTTCAGACTAATTTCATTCTATGCTATATTGCACAGAAATACAAGAGTGATTTTGTTAAGATTTCATTAAATATTTTATTCCCACTTAAATAACACGCATCCCACGATCGCTACGATGATCCCAATGATCTTCCGAATCTCCAACGGCTGCTTCTCCACCTGAAATATCCCCAGCAATTCAATGATATAGGCAACCAGAAGCTGCGATATGACGATGATCATGACCGCTTTTGCCGGTCCCAGCGCATCCATACTCTTGATCACCGTGATCGTGATAAACGCGCCGATCGCACCTCCCAGAAGCATATATTTAGGCTGCACTTTGACCACGTCGCTTAAGGGCCCCCGCTCCATAAACAGCCATGCCGCCAGACATACAACAAGAGCGGAAGCCTGTACATAAGACGCCGCCGCCCAGATACCGGAAGCCTTCGTCACCTGCGTATTAAAGATGCCCTGCACACTCATCAGGGCTCCGGACAAAATCGCAATCAAAATCCCCCACATAATACTAATCCTTCTTTCTGCCTGCACTTCTCATTAACAACATATTACTTAGATTAGTATTGCCTTTTTTCCTTCTTTCATACTCTTTTGATCATTGCGAAACAAGAGCATTCATGTCTCTTTTTCGGAATTGTGTATCAACTATAAATAGATTATAATAATACTAACAAGCCATAGGAATTTATAGAGCTACCTCTCTTTTTTGTGCAAGGATAGAGAGGAAAAACAAGGGCAGAAGCCTTATAATGAAGGCAAGCCGAGCCAAAGGTGAGGCTTACCGCTACCCAAACTTAGCGAAGCGGAGTTCGGGTTTCCCGTAAAGCACAATATGCGCAGATAAGGAGATATCTCATGGAATGGGTCGAAAGATTAAACCAAAGCATGAATTATATTGAGGAACACTTGACAGGCGAGATTGACTATGAACAGCTTGGGAAGATCGCCTGTTGCTCCACCTATCACTATCAGAGAATGTTTACTTATATGGCAGGTATCACTCTGGCAGAGTATATCCGAAGAAGAAAAATGTCTTTAGCAGCGGTAGACTTGCAGGGAGGAGATGAACGGATTATTGATATTGCAGAGAAATATGGCTACCGTTCCCCGACTGCATTTAACAGGGCGTTTCAGTCATTTCATGGGATAGCTCCCTCCTCCGTGAAAGGCGAGGGCGTATCCGTGAAATCTTTTTCCCCCATTGTGTTTAGAATTGCTGTAAAAGGAGCGACCGAAATGAATTATAGAATTGAGACAAAAGAGGCATTCCGTATTATTGGCGTATCTGCACCGCTTGATAAGGAAATCGAAAATAACTTTATGGTTGTGCCTAAAATGTGGCAGGAGGCGTCTGTAAATGGAACAATACAGAAATTGGCGGGAATGATGGATACGCCGCCAATGGGACTTTTGGGAGTGAGTGCCTGCAATAATGAAGAACAATGGAAATATTTTATTGCTGTTTCCAGTACAAAGGCAAGTGATGAGTTTGAAGAATATACCGTGCCTGCATCTACTTGGGCA
>JAIDPF010000094.1 GCA_029062895.1 Lachnospiraceae bacterium | reverse complement strand
ATCCACCCTTTTATCTTTTCCATTAAAAACGTAATCTGTTATACTGCCACTTTTATATGTATAATGATCAATCTCATTTCTCTCCAGTGCCAATGCATCGTATAATTTACTTTTTGGTATACCCAACAGACCTGCACCATATTTAACTAACTTTACATCCAAATTCTCCCCCAATACATTCTTTATATTTGCTTCCACATTATTTGTTTAGCCTCTTGTATAGATAACATAACCATCACAAATGTTTAACAGTAAGGAAAGTCTATGATTTATATTAATATGCTCATATGCATCCGAATGCAAATAGTAGAAAGCATTTAAAAGTGATTTGATTAATTTCTTTGAATCTCTACTAATATTTCTAAAATCATCATATGCTTGCAATCCATTTTCCGAAAAAAGAATTGTATTTTCATGTAATGATATTACAGCATTGTTATTCCTTCCTCTTCTCCAACTGCTCACCTGAATTAGCAACTTTGTGACTTGGTAGAATCCTTTATATATTTTTATCTCGTGAAATTCTTATAAATTTCACGAGATAATCACGAGATAGCCTAATTCATTTGTCTCTTCAAAATATCCATTGCCATCTGTAATTGCGTCAAAAATTCCACGTTCTCAATTCCTATAGTATATTTAGTTGACATCCATTCCCGATTTTTCTAAATAGCTCTTCGTCTTCAAGTATTTTTATGCTATTTCTTACACGATATTCGGTCATATTCAGTGCTTTTCTAATGGAATTAACAGATTGTGCCTGACTACTTTTCACAATATATCTCAGCACATTTTTTTCATCCGATGCCAAATCCGGATATGAGTCTACTAAATCAATATTCCAGATCTTAAGCTCCGTCCTCTCAATATTCGTTAGTATTTCCGGTCTCTTGTAGTCATTCTGCATAGCAGTTTTATATATCATCGGTCCTCCAAAACCTTGTCTTTCAGATACACCTAATAACCGGAACAATTTCATAATAATTTCATTCCGTGGTCTTGAATCTCCTCCTAAAAAGAATTGTTATGCTGAAATAAGCATTTTCCCCGGATTATTAAAACTAAGCCAACCGTCATAAACATCTATTCTAATAGATGGATACCCTTGCACATAATCTGCATGCGCCAAACAGTTAACAAGACATTCACGAATGGTTTCTTCATTGAACTGGCGGATAATACGATACCCTTTCTATTTTGACACACCCAACTCCTGAGCGACATCATCAATAGTCATCATGTAGTTTGTCTTTGTCATTTCAATTCTCTTTTCGCACTACATTTTTAACATTACGCAATTCGTATTATAATTAATCTAATATTATTACTCACTGCGTATTTTGTAATACTATTTTAAAATTATTTTTAATTATTTACGAATTGCATATTCTCTTCTGCAATGTTATACTATATAAAGTTTCTTTTATTTTTATGTTACAATTAAGACAAATTGGAAATTTCTGAAATGGTAAATTTCAATTTTATGGATAAGTTAGGAGTGGAAAAGACAAATGATCAAATATTTCGAAGACTATAGCCGTATGAAAACTTGTAATTGGAAAATGGAACGTAAAATAAATGAAGTGAAAATCAGAGGAACAAAAACCATAGAAATGCCTATGTGGATGATAAACCATTACATAAAATCCACATGTGACAATTATACTAAACTTTTATATATACTAAAGATAATAGATATCTTTTCGAATAGAGAATCAGATATAGTTGATATAGGCATATCAACCGGGTCTGTACCTATTGACAAAGATGGAAGGGATTATGAAAATAAACTCGTTGGCTATGTAAAGGATTCAAAAATAGATAAGAATAAAGAAAAGTATTGTCTGATGAGTCATATATCTGAAAAAGGTACAAAAGACTTTTGGCATTACTTTAGCAGTTGCGAAAGACCAATATGTTTTGCAATAACAGAAGATAACGAGGTCATATTTTTGTACAATCCAAGAGGTGACGAAGGAATAAAGATATGTGATATTTCTTATCATTCACCAATTGACATTGGATGGAGTGGTATTGCTGAGTGTGTTGAGCACTTGGCTAATGCTGGTGCTCAAGTTAGAAATGAAAGAAGACTTCAAGATGAACACGATGCAATAATGGTGACACAAGCATTGCATACTATGGAAGAGGCTATTAATGTACAAGATAAGTTGCAAAATACTAATTTGCCTGGAAGTCAAAAGGAGTACCTACAATGTATGTATGACGGAATTATGGCCAAACAAGAAAAATTAAATGAATCGATAGGAATATGTCGCCTTGAAATTAATGTGAGGATATAAGATAAACAACATTGTTCTAATAAAACAAGATAGCAAGTGTTCGTACATATTGTCTTATGGTATATAGGAATTATTGATTGATAAATCGTTAAATTGATATTTTCTCTACACAAATAAATCGATAGATTCCAGTTTATTGAGGTAAATAAGAAATGGACTACGATACATTTAAACTAATACATAGCGAATTGATAATGTCTGTTCAATATATAGAGCAAGACTTGAAGTTGATATATTCTATTCTCAAAGGTGGAGAGTTTTATGATAATTTTTCCGATGTTAAGAACTTTCCTCTAGGGAAGCTACTCAAGAGTCTTCAGGAAATGGATCAGGAATTAGGTTACTCAAAAATCAAAGAGAAAGACTATGATTTATTGAATCAGATTCGAGAAATACGTAATTACTGGTGTCATCAGTGCTACATTGATTTTCATTATATCGAAGATCCACAAGAGCATGACAAGGCTTTTCAAAAGGTGGCTGACAAACTGCATGAAGATGAATTGCGTGTTTATGAATTGCAGCAGAAGATCGAGAAACTTCGTAAAAGTGTTGTGAGGAAGCATAGGCATAAAAAATGAATTCAAACACCTCCAGTTTATTGTAAAAACACGTTTGTAATAATGAAGTAAAAATAACATTGAACAGAAAGGATGTGATCACATGGGTTACGGTCAGAATTTAAAAGATATTTTAGACAACAAGGGCATGACAGTAAAAGAACTTGCAATAAAAGCAAAGATTGCACCAACAACGCTTTATTCCATTATTCAGAGGGATGCCGCTATCCGCTTTGATACTGCGCTTAGAATTTCTAATATATTGGATATTCCTATCAGTTCTATTTGCAAGGATAATCCATATGACGATATTGAGACCTTACCTGCACTTCCATCTGACGGTGAAAAACGGAATATTGACAGTCATAAAAATAGTTATATATCCGACCGTACCGCCCGCATTTTGAAAAAGTTTGATTACACTGAATTACCTATGGTTGATGAATTGATTGCTGATATATATGTATTGGATGATACAACCCGCCGTGATCTGTTTGAATATACTAAAATGCTGAAAAAAAATCATACTTCTCCCGAAAGAGCCGCTGATTTAAAAGATATAAAATAATATCATTACACTTAGCCTTCTAATAAATATGGAAAGGATAACATTATATTTTGTTATGGGTATATACATATGAATGAGCATTTAAATTTTCTTTATGATTGGTTTACAGAAATTGATCGTGATAAGAATTTCCCTAATATTCGATTTCTTAATGCCACCATTATAATTGTAAAAAATCATCTAAATCTTTTAAGTCAAAATATAAACCAGACTGAGCCTTTTTTTAGCAAAGAATTATTTCGCCTAAAAGAACGCCTTTTCAATCCAATTGGCATAAATCCTGCCGTTTTCGGAATGACTTTTGGTTATATCACTTCTTTATATGAAAATCAAAAACAACCATTAAATAATATTTGGAATTATATACATCCCAAAATACAAGAAGTTTCCAAAGGTCAATATCTAGCTGGATTCTATGCTGACGCTGCCGAAAATGCTTTTAAAGAAATCAACGCACGGACAAAACGCATATATGCAAATGCGTGTCCAAATACTCCTATTCCAGATGGTGCCGCTGCAATGACAAGAGTATATTCTTCAAACAATCCTATTGTAGAATTTTGTGATAGACACACCGAGAGTGGACAAAATACTCAATTAGGTTTTATGAAAATGGCAGAAGGAGCCATGATCGCTTTAAGAAATCCTGTCGCACATGAAAATCTAAACATGTCCCAAGATGATGCAATGCGTCAGCTCATGTTTGCAAGTATGATAATGTATAAGATTGACGAAGGTGTTATTCATTCAGGAATTACTGAGTAAGAATAAACTATCGTAGCCATTTTGTAGCTACTTTAGTTCTCTAAAGTGGCTATTCATGTAAAAAAGGTTCCGGATAAATCTCCGAAACTCCGATAAGCGCACCTCGAAAATGCTTCGCATTTCCTCGGTCGCGGGCATTCGTTAAATGCCCGAAAAGACGTAAAAAGAGTCACTTTCATGCAAGCATGAAGTGACTCTTTTTACGTCTTTTTATGCGCTTATCTCATTGCTTTCGCGTAGATTACTCGATGATAGTAGCCACACGGCCTGAACCAACTGTTCTACCACCCTCACGGATAGCGAATGTAAGACCCTGCTCCATAGCGATCGGATGGATCAGTTCGATGGTCATCTCTACGTTATCACCAGGCATACACATCTCTGTACCTTCAGGAAGGTTACATACACCAGTTACGTCAGTTGTTCTGAAGTAGAACTGAGGTCTGTAGTTGTTGAAGAACGGAGTATGACGTCCACCTTCATCCTTTGTCAGTACATATACCTGAGCTGTGAATTTCTTATGGCATGTTACAGAACCGGGCTTAGCGATAACCTGTCCTCTTTCGATTTCTGTTCTCTGAACACCACGAAGCAGTGCACCGATGTTATCACCAGCCTGTGCCTCATCAAGCATCTTACGGAACATTTCGATACCTGTAACAACAGTCTTCTTTGTCTCTTCCTTAATACCAACGATTTCAACTTCCTCGTTAAGATGAAGAACACCACGCTCTACTCTACCAGTAGCAACTGTACCACGACCTGTGATTGTGAATACGTCCTCAACAGGCATCAGGAACGGCTGGTCTGTAGCACGCTTAGGATCAGGAATATAGTCATCAACAGTGCCCATCAGCTCCATAACCTTGTCGCCCCACTCGCCGTTAGGATCTTCCAAAGCCTTTAATGCAGAACCACGGATGATAGGACATCCTGTGAATTCATACTCCTCAAGCTGCTCTGTGATCTCCATTTCAACCAGATCTAACAGCTCATCATCATCAACCATGTCACATTTGTTCATGAATACAACGATATAAGGAACACCTACCTGACGGGACAGAAGGATGTGCTCTTTTGTCTGAGCCATAACGCCGTCTGTTGCAGCAACAACTAAGATAGCGCCGTCCATCTGTGCAGCACCAGTGATCATGTTCTTAACGTAGTCAGCATGTCCCGGGCAGTCAACGTGTGCATAATGTCTCTTCTCTGTCTCGTACTCAACGTGAGCAGTAGAAATTGTGATACCTCTTTCTCTTTCTTCCGGAGCCTTATCGATGTTCTCGAAATCTGTAGCTGTATTACCAGCAACTCTTTCAGCTAATACCTTTGTGATTGCTGCTGTTAATGTTGTTTTACCATGGTCAACGTGACCGATGGTACCAATATTACAATGGGGTTTTGTTCTTTCAAATTTTGCTTTAGCCATTTCTTATAAATCCTCCTTAAATAGATTTCCACTTGAGCTTTCTGCTCTTTCATTTTTAATTTAATTAGCACTATCTTGAATTATAGTAAATATTACCATATTTTTCAAGTATTATTTTATTACATTTACTGCAAACACGGAACAAATTTGCTATCCTATTTTGCCTTTGCAGCCAATACCTTTTCCTGAATATTCTTCGGAACCGGTTCGTACTTTTCAAAGAACATAGAATAGTTGCCGCGTCCCTGTGTCTTGGAACGAAGGTCTGTCGCATACCCGAACATCTCTGCCAAAGGCACATATCCTCTGACGATCTTTCCGCCGCCCAGATCATCCATACCTTCGATACGTCCACGACGGGAATTGATATCGCCGATAACGTCTCCCATGTATTCTTCAGGCATCGTTACCTCAACCTTCATGATCGGCTCCAACAAAACTGCGCCGCCCTTGTTCATAGCATCCTTAAATGCCATGGAACCGGCAATATGGAATGCCATTTCTGAAGAATCGACTTCATGATAAGAACCGTCATAAACATTGGCATAGACGCCCAATACAGGGAATCCGCCCAGAATACCGGACTTTGCAGCCTCTTCAATACCTTCACCAACTGCCGGGATGTATTCCTTCGGAATCGCACCGCCGACAACTGTAGATTCGAACTTAAATGTTTCTTCACCGTTCGGATCCATCGGCTCAAATTTAACCTTACAGTGTCCGTACTGACCACGACCACCAGACTGCTTAGCGTATTTACTGTCAACTTCAACAGCCTTTGTAAATGTCTCCTTATATGCAACCTGCGGAGCGCCCACATTTGCCTCTACCTTAAACTCACGAAGCAGACGGTCAACAATGATCTCCAGATGAAGCTCGCCCATACCGGCGATGATCGTCTGTCCTGTCTCCTGATCCGTATGCGCACGGAAGGTAGGATCTTCTTCTGCCAGCTTTGCAAGTGACTCGCCCAGCTTGCCCTGTCCCGCCTTGGTCTTCGGCTCGATTGCAAGCTCGATAACCGGCTCAGGGAATTCCATGGACTCAAGGATAACCGGATGCTGCTCATCACAGATGGTATCTCCTGTGGTCGTAAATTTAAATCCAACTGCCGCTGCAATATCGCCGGAATATACCTTATCCAGCTCTGATCTCTTATTCGCATGCATCTGCAGGATACGTCCAACACGTTCCTTCTTGTCCTTTGTTGCATTCAATACATAAGAACCGGAGTTCATCGTACCGGAATACACACGGAAGAATGCAAGCTTACCGACAAACGGGTCTGCCATGATCTTAAATGCCAATGCAGAAAACGGTTCCTCATCAGAAGAATGTCTCTCGATCTCATTGCCATCCATATCGACACCCTTGATCGCCGGAATATCGGTAGGCGCCGGCATAAACTCCAATACCGCATCCAGAAGCTTCTGAACACCCTTGTTTCTGTAAGCAGATCCACAACATACCGGTACTGCCGTACATTCGCAGGTTCCCTTCCGCAGTGCCTCCTTCATTGCCTCTATGGAAGGTTCCTCTCCTTCCAGATACTTCTCTAAAAGATCGTCATCCAGCTCACATACTTTTTCAACGAGCTCCGAATGATATAACTCTGCATCATCCTTCATGTTGTCAGGGATATCAATAATATCAATATTCTCACCCTTATCATCATTATAGATATATGCTTTCATTTCAAACAGATCGATAATACCCTTAAACTCATCCTCCTTGCCGATCGGCAGCTGCAGAATGATGGCATTTTTACCAAGTCTGTTTCTGATCTGATCAACAGCGCTATAGAAATCAGCTCCCATGATATCCATCTTATTGATGAATGCCATACGAGGAACATTATAAGTGTCTGCCTGTCTCCAGACATTCTCTGACTGGGGCTCAACTCCGCCCTTTGCACAGAACACACCTACTGCACCATCCAATACACGCAGAGAACGCTCTACTTCAACCGTAAAGTCAACGTGACCCGGAGTATCAATAATATTGATACGATGCTCTAAAGCGCCCGGCTTCGGTTTGGTATTCTCCTGTAAGGTCCAGTGACAAGTCGTAGCGGCTGATGTGATCGTAATACCCCTTTCCTGCTCCTGAGCCATCCAGTCCATGGTAGCAGTACCTTCATGAGTATCACCAATCTTGTAATTTACACCGGTATAGTACAATATACGCTCGGTAAGGGTTGTCTTACCGGCATCGATATGCGCCATGATACCAATGTTTCTTGTTCGCTCTAATGGATATTCTCTTTCAGCCAAGACTAGTTCCTCCTTCTTAGAATCTGTAATGAGCAAACGCCTTATTAGCCTCAGCCATCTTATGCATATCTTCTTTACGCTTAACAGCTGCACCTGTATTGTTTGCTGCATCTAAAATTTCATTTGCAAGCTTATCCTCCATGGTCTTCTCGCCTCTCTTACGAGAGAACATTGTCAACCAACGGAGCGCCAATGCCTGACGACGGTCCGGACGAACCTCGATAGGCACCTGATAAGTAGCGCCACCGATACGTCTTGCCTTTACCTCTAACATCGGCATAATGTTGTTCATAGCATCGCCGAACACTTCCAATGCCGGCTTGCCGCTCTTCTCTTCTACCTTAGCAAATGCGCCATATACAATCTTCTGGGCGACACCCTTCTTACCATCTAACATAATGTTGTTGATAAGCTTGGTTACCACTTTATCATTGTATAAAGGATCTGCCAATACATCTCTTTTCTGAATATGTCCTTTACGTGGCACGATTCTTCCCTCCTTAATCATTTTAAATCTGCGATTGAAAAATCTTTGATTTTTCAATCTAATTTCCCTTGGATTAAATCGTAGGTACTCACACTCTGAAAACTAATGTGTCCGCGCGGTATTCTTCTATAATACAAGTCGATCTGCCTCCGGAATCCGGCGGCATTCGTTTGTGATAAGAATCCCAACACCAAACTAGTTCATGTGGTACACAAGCTTATTTCTTAGGTCTCTTAGCGCCATATTTGGAACGCGCCTGCTTTCTGTTTGCAACACCTGCCGTATCAAGCGTACCTCTGATTACATGGTATCTTGTACCGGGCAAATCCTTAACCCTTCCACCACGGATCAAAACAACGCTATGCTCCTGAAGATTGTGTCCTTCACCTGGGATATAGCTTGTTACTTCGATTCCGTTGGAAAGACGAACTCTGGCGATCTTTCTAAGAGCTGAGTTCGGCTTCTTAGGGGTTGCTGTCTTTACTGCAGTACATACGCCACGCTTCTGCGGGGACTCTGTGTCGATGGCCCTCTTGTGAAGAGAGTTGTAACCTCTGAGCAATGCAGGTGCAGTTGACTTCTTAACAGATGTCTGACGACCCTTTCTTACTAACTGGTTAAATGTTGGCATCCTTTTCACCTCCTGTCTTTTGATTCTCATTACATGCCAAAATTCTTATCAGCGCATCTTATATCCTCATCAGCTTTCGTTTCAGCACAACAAAAGACACGCACTTTGGCACGCTTGAATATTATACTGTGATATTTCCGCAATGTCAACATATTTATTACTTTTTTTGTAAATTTGCAAAAGAAAGAACCGTAAATGATTCCATTACGGTTCTTTCACAATTGCTATAAGCATTCCCAGCGAAACAGATGTTTATTCAGTCGTAACAGGCACCTCTTCAAGGGCTTCCGATCCTTCCACGGTCTCTTCGTCAGAATCGTCAGCTTCTGTTTCATCAATGCTGTCAACGATATCGATATCCTCTTCGCTCTCCATCAGTTCATCGTCGCTGTAATCTTCCTCAGTCTCCTGTTTACGGATCTCATCAATATCCAGTCTTACATCCCGGTATCTCTTGACACCGGTTCCCGCAGGAATCAGCTTACCGATAATAACATTCTCCTTCAGACCGATCAATGAATCTACCTTGCCCTTGATCGCGGCTTCGGTCAGAACCTTCGTCGTCTCCTGGAAGGACGCGGCAGACAAGAAGGAATTGGTCGCCAGCGCTGCCTTCGTAATACCCAGAATGATATCTGTCGCAACAACCGGTCTCTTGCCTTCGGCAAGCAGTTTTTCATTGATATCCTCAATTTCCAGTCTGTCAACAAGGCTGCCAGGAAGTAAATCTGTGTCGCCGCTGTCTTCCACATGCTGTTTCTTTAACATCTGACGGACGATGACTTCGATATGCTTATCTGCCAGATCAACACCCTGCAGACCGTATACCTTCTGAACCTCACGGATCAGGTAATTCTCCACTGCCTCGATCTTTTTGATCTCCAACAGATCGTGAGGATTAACGGAACCTTCCGTCAGCTCATCGCCGGCTTCCACAACTGCGCCGTCTGTAACTTTGATCCTTGCGCCATAGGTAATGGTATAACTCTTACTTCTCTCGCCGTCTGTAATGACGATTTCACGCTTCTTATTATCCTCGCTGATACTTACCGTACCGCCAAACTCCGCAATGATTGCAAGACCCTTCGGCTTTCTAGCCTCAAACAACTCCTCTACTCGGGGAAGACCCTGTGTGATATCGTTACCCGCAACACCACCGGTATGGAAGGTACGCATCGTCAGCTGTGTACCGGGCTCACCAATGGACTGCGCCGCGATGATGCCGACTGCCTCGCCGACCTGTACCGCTTCACCGGTCGCCATATTCGCTCCGTAACATTTCGCACAGATACCCACATGGGATTTACAAGTCAGGATCGTACGGATCTTAACGGATTCAACTGGCTTTCCATCCTTATCCACGCCAAATGCAGCGATCCTTGCCGCGCGCTTAGGCGTGATCATATGGTTTGCCTTGACAATGATATCGCCATTTGCATCCTTGACATCCTCTGCAGCCACTCTGCTTCGGATACGGTTCTCAAGAGACTCGATCACATCCTTGCCATCCACCAGAGCCGATACGCTCATACCGCTAATCTCTTTTCCCGCGCAGCAGTCTACTTCACGGATGATCAGTTCCTGACATACATCAACCATTCGTCTTGTCAGATATCCGGAGTCTGCTGTACGCAGCGCGGTATCGGAAAGTCCTTTACGTGCTCCATGGGCGGAGATAAAGTACTCCAATACATCCAGACCCTCACGGAAATTCGACTTAATAGGCAGCTCGATAGTACGACCGGAGGTATTCGCCATCAGTCCACGCATACCTGCAAGCTGTTTCATCTGCTGTTCCGAACCACGGGCACCGGAATCCGCCATCATCTTAATATTGTTATAAGCATCCAAACCATTCATCAGCGCTTTTGTCAGCTCAGCATCCGTCTCATTCCATACCCGGATGACGCCGCTGTAACGCTCATCTTCCGTAATCAGACCACGACGGTAGTTCTGCGCAATGCTGTCAACCTTCTTCTGCGCTTCCTCAAGCATCTGTGCTTTTACGGCAGGCACCGTCATATCGGAAATCGATACGGTCATGGCCGCCTTTGTAGAATACTTATATCCGATTGCTTTCACAAGGTCCAATACCTCTGCCGTCCTTGTAGCGCCATGGGTATTGATAACCTTCTCCAAAATCTGCTTCAGCTGCTTCTTGCCAACCAGAAAATCTACTTCCGGAAGGAGCATGCTCTCATCCGTATCACGTTTCACAAATCCCAGATCCTGCGGCAGGATCTCATTAAACAGGAAACGTCCCAAGGTGGAATCCACATTGCCAGAAATCACTCTTCCGTCAGCAAGCTGCTTCTCGACTCTGACCCTGATCCTTGCATGAAGGTCGATCACGTCATTTTCATATGCTAAAATCGCTTCATTTACACTCTTAAAATACTTGGCAGGAACATATTTTCCGTCTTTCTCTTCGCCTGAGCCCTTTACTCCGGGTCTCTCCTGAGTCAGATAATAGATTCCAAGCACCATATCCTGCGACGGTACCGTTACCGGCGCTCCATCAGAAGGCTTCAACAGGTTATTCGGTGAAAGCAGGAGGAATCTACACTCCGCCTGTGCTTCTACCGAAAGCGGAAGATGAACCGCCATCTGGTCACCGTCAAAGTCAGCGTTAAACGCAGTACATACCAAAGGATGCAGCTTGATCGCCTTACCCTCTACTAAGATCGGCTCAAACGCCTGTATGCCAAGACGATGCAGTGTCGGAGCACGATTCAGCATTACCGGATGCTCTTTGATCGCTTCTTCCAATACATCCCAAACCTGTACTTCCAGCCTTTCTACCATCTTTTTCGCCGCTTTGATATTCTGGCAGATTCCCTTTGCCACAAGTTCCTTCATAACAAACGGTTTAAACAATTCAATCGCCATTTCCTTCGGAAGTCCGCACTGGTAAATCTTAAGTTCCGGACCTACAACGATAACGGAACGTCCTGAATAATCAACACGCTTTCCTAACAGGTTCTGACGGAAACGTCCTGATTTACCCTTTAACATATCAGACAGTGATTTTAATGCCCGGTTGCCGGGACCTGTCACGGCACGACCTCTCCTGCCGTTATCAATCAATGCATCCACTGCTTCCTGCAGCATACGCTTCTCATTACGAACAATAATATCCGGCGCACCCAGTTCCAACAGCTTTGTCAGACGATTATTACGGTTGATGATCCTTCTATAAAGGTCATTTAAGTCAGACGTCGCAAACCGTCCACCATCCAACTGTACCATCGGTCTTAAATCAGGCGGGATCACCGGAATGGCATCCAGAATCATCCATGACGGCTGATTGCCAGACTCACGGAATGCTTCTACCACTTCCAGCCTCTTCACAATCTTAGCGCGCTTCTGACCTTTGGTGCTTTCATTCTCCAGCTCTGCCTTTAACTCCGCCATCTCCTTTTCCAGATCAATGGCATCCAGAAGCTCTTTGATCGCTTCTGCTCCCATGCCGACCCTGAACTGCGTTCCATATTTCTCCAGACAGTCCTGATATTCACGTTCTGTTAAGATCTGCTTTTTCTCCAGATCGGTTGTCCCCGGATCCAGTACAATATATGCCGCAAAATACAATACCTTTTCCAGCACACGCGGCGTCAGGTCAAGGATCAGACCCATACGGCTCGGAATTCCCTTAAAATACCAGATATGAGATACCGGCGCAGCCAGTTCGATATGCCCCATCCTTTCACGGCGGACATTCGCCTTGGTTACTTCTACGCCACATTTATCACAGATAACGCCTTTATATCTGATCTTTCTGAACTTACCGCAATGACATTCCCAGTCCTTGCTTGGTCCAAAGATCCTTTCACAGAACAATCCGTCCTTTTCCGGCTTCAGTGTCCTGTAGTTAATGGTTTCCGGCTTGATTACCTCGCCATGGGACCATTTTCTGATGGTCTCCGGAGAAGCCAAACCAATCTTAATTGAATCAAATGCAATTGACTGATAATCATTATTCTTTAAATCAGGCATTCTTATAACCTTCCTTTCACCTTCGAGATAGAATTCTACATTATGAACTAATTTTCATCCTCTTCTCCATCAAGACCTTCGGCAACATAGTCCATATCCATGTCATCCTCAAAATCATCCTCTTCCGCCATATCATCCTCAACATCGATCATATCGCCGTCAGAATCAAATTCCTTCGTTCCGTATCCCAGTGCCGTCATATCGTCTTTAGAATAGTCTGGCGTTCCTCTGTCAGCGCCCAGTTCATAACGGTATTCGCTCTCGTTATAGTCAATGCTCTCCTTGATCTCTACCTCTTTCCGGTTCTCATCCAGAACCTTGACATCCAGAGCAAGAGACTGCAGCTCCTTCAATAGTACCTTAAAGGATTCCGGAATACCCGGTTCAGGGATATTCTCACCCTTGACAATGGCCTCATAGGTCTTCACACGTCCCACCACATCATCCGACTTCACAGTCAGGATCTCCTGCAGTGTATAAGAAGCGCCATATGCCTCCAACGCCCATACTTCCATCTCTCCAAAACGCTGACCGCCGAACTGCGCCTTGCCGCCCAACGGCTGCTGCGTTACCAGAGAATACGGTCCGGTCGCACGCGCATGGATCTTATCATCCACCAGATGATGCAGCTTCAGATAATGCATGTGCCCGATGGTAACCGGTCCATCAAAATACTCACCAGTACGTCCGTCGCGAAGCCTTACCTTTCCATCTCTGGAAATCGGCACGCCTTTCCACACTTCTCTGTGGTCCTTGTTCTTCTCCAGATATTCATATACCTCCGGAAGCAATTCCTCTTTATGTTTTTTGGAAAATTCATCCCACTCCAGATTGACATAATCATTAGCCAAATCCAGCGTATCCATGATATCTTCCTCATTAGCGCCGTCAAATACCGGTGTTGCAATATTGAAGCCCAACGCCTTAGCTGCCAAAGAAAGATGGATCTCCAACACCTGTCCGATATTCATACGGGAAGGCACACCCAACGGATTCAATACGATATCCAGCGGACGTCCATTAGGAAGATAAGGCATATCCTCAACAGGAAGCACGCGGGAAACAACACCCTTATTACCGTGACGACCTGCCATCTTATCTCCAACACTGATCTTTCTCTTCTGTGCAATATAGATCCTTACTTTCTGGTTCACCCCAGGCGCAAGTTCCGTATCTCCCGCGCTTCTGGAAAATACCTTTGCGTCTACAACCACGCCGTATGCGCCATGCGGTACTTTCAAGGAAGTATCGCGCACTTCTCTTGCCTTCTCACCAAAGATCGCACGCAGCAGTCTTTCCTCCGGCGTCAGATCGGTCTCGCCCTTCGGCGTCACTTTACCGACCAGAATATCACCGGCACGCACCTCAGCGCCGATACGGATGATACCTCTGTCATCCAGATCCCTCAGAGCATCCTCTCCGACGCCGGGAATATCTCTGGTGATCTCCTCCGGTCCTAACTTTGTATCACGAGCTTCTGACTCATATTCTTCAATATGAACAGAAGTATATACATCTTCACGAACAAGTCGCTCACTCAACAGAACCGCATCCTCATAATTGTAACCTTCCCATGTCATAAATCCGATCAGCGGATTCTTGCCAAGTCCAAGTTCACCATTGGCAGTCGAAGGACCGTCTGCAATTACTTGCCCCTCGGCAACATGGTCGCCCTTAAACACGATTGGTTTCTGATTATAGCAGTTCGACTGATTGCTTCGTACAAACTTATACAGATCATACGTCATCTTTTCACCGTCGTCCGCTGTGATCTTGATTTGTTTTGCCGAAACGAAAGTTACCGTACCCGGCTTCTTTGCAATCACACAGACACCGGAATCCACCGCTGCCTTCGGCTCCATACCAGTACCAACTACCGGTGCCTCCGTAAACAAAAGGGGCACAGCCTGTCTCTGCATGTTGGAACCCATCAACGCACGGTTCGCGTCATCATTCTCAAGGAACGGAATCAGCGCTGTCGCAACGGAAAATACCATCTTGGGCGATACGTCCATATAATCAAACATCGCTTTCGGATATTCCTGAGTCTCCTCTTTATAACGACCGGATACCATCCTCTTAACAAAATGACCATCCTTGTCCAGCTTTTCATTCGCCTGCGCTACATGATAATTGTCTTCTTCATCTGCCGTCATATAGACAACTTCATCCGTAACCACAGGATTCTCCGGATCGGTCTTATCGATCTTACGATAAGGCGCCTCTACAAAACCATATTCATTGATCCTTGCATAAGAAGCAAGGGAATTGATCAGACCGATGTTCGGACCTTCAGGCGTCTCGATCGGACACATCCTTCCGTAATGCGTATAATGAACGTCACGGACCTCAAATCCTGCACGATCACGGGAAAGACCGCCCGGTCCCAACGCAGACAATCGTCTCTTATGCGTCAACTCGCCCAACGGATTGTTCTGATCCATGAACTGGGACAGCTGTGAAGAACCAAAGAACTCTTTGATCGCCGCCTGTACCGGTTTGATATTGATCAGCGCCTGAGGCGATATCTCATCCTTGTTAGAAGCGTCATGGGTCGTCATTCTCTCACGTACCACACGTTCCATACGTGAAAGTCCAATCCTGTACTGATTCTGCAGCAGCTCGCCTACCGCACGGATACGACGGTTACCCAAATGGTCAATATCATCATCATTGCCAATGCCGTATTCCAATGTGATATTGTAGTTAATGGAAGCAAAGATATCACTCTTGGTAATATGCTTAGGAACCAGCGAATGCGCGTTCTTCACGATGGCGTCTGCAAGCTGCTCCGGCTTATTTTCATATTCCCTGAGTATCTTCTTCAGCTCCGGCCAGTAAACATTCTCCGAAATGCCAAGCGCCTTAACATCCAGATCCAGCCACTCATTAATATTTACCATGAGATTGGAAAGTACCTTGACATTCTTCTCCTCTGTCTGGATCCATACGCTCTCCACCGCGGAGTTCTGGATCTCATCCGCAAGCTCCAGCGTTACTTTGGTTCCTGCCGTTGCGATCGGCACACCGGTAAACGGATTCAATACATCCTCAGCCAACACATGTCCTTTGATACGGTTGCGTAACGCCAGCTTTTTATTAAATTTATAACGACCGACCTTTGCAAGATCATATCTCTTAGCATCAAAAAAGGTAGAGATCACATAGTTCTCTGCGCTTTCCACGCTAAAGGGTTCTCCCGGTCTTACCTTGCCGTAAAGCTCCTTTAAACCTTCCTCGTAGGAATGGGAAATATCCTTGGCAAAACTCTGCTGTATCTTAGGCTCGTCACCAAAAAGCTCCAGAATCTCCTCATTCGTGCCAAGTCCCAGAGCACGCAAAAACGCGGTGATCGGAACTTTTCTTGTTCTGTCCACACGTACATAGAAAACATCATTGGAATCGGTCTCGTATTCCAGCCATGCGCCACGATTGGGAATTACCGTTGACGAAAACAGTCTTTTGCCCAGCTTATCATGTCCAATTGCATAATATATGCCCGGAGATCTTACCAACTGGCTGACAATAACACGCTCCGCGCCGTTAATGACAAACGTGCCGGTCTCTGTCATCAATGGAAAATTACCCATAAAGATCACATGCTCTGTAATATTCTTGATTTCACCGCCATCCTGATTATACAGACGAACCGTAACCTTCAGTGGCGCTTCGTAAGTCAGGTCTCTTTCCTTACATTCCGTGATCGAATGTTTGATCTCGTCTTTCGCCAGCACAAAATCAACAAATTCAAGATTCAAGTGCCCGCCAAAGTCGGAAATCGGAGAGATATCATCGAATGCTTCCTTTAATCCCTCCTTCAAAAACCAGTTGTAGGAATCCTTCTGGACTTCGATCAAATTCGGGATTTCCAAGACCTCTTTCTGCCTTGAGTAACTCATACGCATACTGTTACCGTTTACAATAGGACGTATTCTGTTTTTTTCCATATTGACATTTCACCCCGTTCAAATATTTTGCGGTTTCTTATACAAAAGGGCATAAAAAACCTATTGCACAAAATAGTGCATCTTCCATGGTATCACAACCGGGAGTTATAGTCAATACAGATTTCTCAAAAAATGAAGTCAAAAATGATATTTTAGATTACAGATAGTCAAAAGATACAGGCTTAGGCAGTCGTTCCTGCCTAAGCCTCGTATTGTGAAATAATGTTTTTTAATATTTTTATTTCAAAGTAACTGTAGCGCCAGCTTCCTCAAGTTTCTTCTTGATATCTTCAGCCTCTTCCTTGGAAGCCTGCTCCTTAACCATCTTAGGAGCACCCTCAACAAGCTCTTTGGACTCCTTCAGGCCAAGACCTGTGATCGTACGTACTACCTTGATGACATCCATCTTCTTCTCGCCAAAGCTTGTCAGCTCTACGTCGAACTCTGTCTTCTCCTCGCCTGCTGCCGCGCCGCCATCTCCAGCTGCTGCTGCAACTACAACGCCTGCTGCTGCAGATACGCCAAACTCTTCCTCGCACATCTTTACAAAATCATTCAACTCTAATACAGTCATCTCCTTGATCGCATCAAGCAATTCCTGTGATGTTAACTTTGCCATTTTTATTTCCTCCATTTTCATTATTTTGATTTCTAAAGTTACATTAAGCAGTTTATTCTGCCGCGCTTGCTTCCTCGGAAGAAGCTGCCCCTGCTCCGCCTTTTTCAGCAAGCTGGTTCATAACGCGTGCAAAATTCGTAATTGGTGACTGCAGACTTCCAAGCAGCTTGGAAAGAAGCTCTTCTCTGGAAGGAATCTTTGCAATATCAGCAATTCCCTTTGCATCGTAAACCGCACCTTCTACGATACCGCCCTTGACCTCAAGCTTAGGCGCTGTTTTAGCAAACTTGCACAATTCCCTTGCAGGCGCTGTTGCATCCGTCTTGGAAATTGCGATCGCGCTTGGTCCGTTCAGATATTCCTGAAGCTGTTCACAGTCTGTTCCCTTAAACGCGAACGTCATCATCGTATTCTTATAGACCTTATAAATAATACCGGCTTCACGAAGCTGCTTACGAAGCTGTGTATCTTCTGCTACCGTAAGACCTCTATGGTCTACAAGGACAACTGACTGAGCATCTTTGATTGCTTCTGAGATTTCATCAACAATCGGTTTTTTCAGTTCAACCTTTGCCATCTTTCTACCTCCTTATATTATTTTCATCGGTTCTGCCGAAAGGAGTTTCACATCTTATATCATGTAAAAAACCTCTCCGGACGCCGGAGAGGAATCAAGTCATACAAAAAACTCTTTTCTCCTCGGCAGGCAACGCATGGAAACGTTTTACGCATGCATAGCATGTATGCTTCTGCACCTGCTGTCTTCGGCATGGTCATTACAACCTTGTATATAATATCATCGCGCTTCTCTTATGTCAAGCATTTTTTCAAGTCCAAAAGATGCCGTAGGAAAATCCTACCGGATCTCTACTCAGCTGAGGTCGGCGTCACATATCCGTCCTGATCGATATTGGCCGTATGCGAAATGCCCTGCATATAGGAAATTACCCTTGCGCGTTCCGTCCCTTCCAGAAGCGACACGCTGCAATTGGACTGAAGACACGGAACAAACTGCAGGCTTTGGATGCCATCCTCGGAAAGCGTCATTTTTACAATGCAGGAATCCATCGTTCTGGAATTAAACCAGAAGTTCCCGAGACTATAGATGACCGGCACGCCGTCAATATAACCGATCTCCTGCAGGCAGTGAGGATGGTCTCCGATGATAATATCCGCCCCCGCCTCTACATATAACGGAGCATCATCGCGCTGCCGCCAGTCAAGCTCATCCGTGCTTTCCGTACCCCAATGGATATACACGATCACAAAATCACATTCCTCTTTGGCTTCCCTGATCTTTTCTTCCAGAAGTTCCGTCTCCAGGCAGCGAAATACCCCCGGCGTATCTTCCGTGGCTCCTACGGTATGCGGAGAAGCCGTGCGCTCAATCTGTGTAGCGCTTAACACTGCGATCTTACTGTCTCCCACCAGATAATAGATCGGCTGCACCGCCTCTTCCAGATTCCTGCCTGCCCCTACATATGGAATCCCTGCCTGCTCCAACGTATCCAACGTATCCAGAAACGCGTCTTCCCCATAATCATAAGCATGATTGTTAGCAAGGGCCACAATATCCACGCCCATATCATACAGCACCGATACGGATTCTGGAGACGCGCGGAACGTATATGTCTTATCAGGCACCGGTTCTCCTCTGTACGAATAGGGGAATTCATTATTTATCATCATAACATCCGCGGATCGCATCTCCTCCAGAAGATCTTCGGAGATACACTGTTCGATCTGTTCTCCCCTTTGGCGGTAAGTCGCAAAGATCGCATAAGCAGGATCAAACAAAATATCTCCCGCAAACACAAATGTCACCGTACCATCGTCGGAAGTCTCCAGACGATAGGTGTATGGATCAAGCACTTCTTCCTCTTCCGGTGTGACCTCTGCATCTTCATCTGGCGAAGGCATCTCTGTGAAAATTCCAATCTCATCTGCGGATATTATTTCCCCGCCAGCAGATCCGTTTGATGTAGCATGTTCCCCAGATGCAGGGTCCTCAACACCGGAACCGTCGTCCTGCCCTGCCCTGCCGGCATCCCTCCATCGCGCAAGTCCAAACAGCAACACACTGCCCAGCGCCATGACAATCAACAATGTTATGAAAAATGTCCCAATCTTTTTTTTCATGAAACGATGCTCAATCCTTCCGGATCAATTTTCCCGTTCACATATTGCAGCCTTCCGGTTCGGAATGCATTTTGCAGACGGTTGATCCTTTTTTCAATTTCATCATATCACTTCCTGCATCTGACTGTCAAAAAAATATTGTTCCACAACAAATATTCGACGTTCTCTCTTTTCATCAATGCAAAAGGCATGACCGAAGCCACGCCTTTCTGCAAATAATCTTATCTTTTTTAATATTTTGCTGTGCTGACACGAACGCCAGGACCCATGGTAGTTGCAAGAGTGATACTCTTTAAATACTGACCTTTCAATGCACTGGGTCTTGCCTTTACGATGGCCTCCATCAATGCGTTCATATTCTCATTCAACTGTTCTTCCGTAAAGGAAGCCTTGCCGATCGGGCAGTGGATGATATTGCTCTTATCCAGTCTGTACTCGATCTTACCTGCTTTGATATCGTTGATCGCCTTTGTTACATCCATGGTAACTGTGCCGGCTTTCGGGTTCGGCATAAGACCTTTCGGTCCAAGTACCTTACCAAGACGTCCGACAACGCCCATCATATCCGGAGTAGCAACTACAACATCAAAGTCGAGCCATCCATCATTCTGAATCTTCGGAATCAGCTCATCGCCGCCTACATAATCAGCGCCTGCTGCTTCCGCTTCATTAAGCTTATCGCCTTTGGCAAATACCAGCACCTTCACCGTCTTACCGGTTCCATTCGGAAGGACAACCGCCCCTCGGATCTGCTGCTCTGCATGACGGCCGTCGCAGCCTGTTCTGATGTGTACCTCTACGGTCTCATCAAATTTTGCGGTAGCTGTCTTCTTTACTACAGAGATCGCATCTGCCGTCTCATAATAAGTTGCACGGTCAACCTCTTTTGCTGCCGTGACATATTTCTTTCCATGTTTCATTCCCATTTACCTCCTTGTGGTTTTAACGAGTATGCGCTCTTCCACTCATCACAGATTTTTTGATCAATAGTTACTCTACCGTAACACCCATGCTCTTAGCAGTGCCTTCGATCATGGACATCGCTGCTTCAATGCTTGCTGCATTCAGATCCGGCATCTTTAACTCTGCAATCTCACGGATCTTATCCTTTGAGATCTTTGCCACCTTTGTCTTGTTCGGTGTGCCTGAACCGGACTTGATATTACAAGCCTTCTTGATCAATACTGCGGCAGGCGGAGTTTTGGTAACAAAACTAAAGCTTCTGTCTGCATATACTGTAATTACAACAGGGATGATCAGGTCACCCTTATCTGCTGTTCTTGCGTTGAACTGCTTTGTGAATTCAACGATGTTGACACCATGCTGACCAAGTGCCGGTCCAACTGGTGGTGCCGGTGTTGCTTTGCCGGCAGGAATCTGTAATTTGATATAACCTGTTACTTTCTTTGCCATCTTGGCTACCTCCTTAAATAATGTGGTAGTGGCGCAGATCTTTTTCCTGATACTGCTCCCACACACGCTCGCATATAATATAAATATATATGTTAATAGAAATCTTTCCGCATTCGGAATCAGATCTCTACGAACGCCCTTCTAAAACATTCCAACTATCAGAATTTCTTGACATCCGAAAAACTGATATCCAGCTTCGTTTCCCGTCCGAACAATTCCACCGTGATCGAAGCCATCTTCTTATTCTCATCGATCTTGCTGACCATACCAATGGTATCTTTCCATACGCCATCTACAACCATGATCGTATCTCCCACTTCAAAGTCAGCCTTCACCACTTTACCCTTATCAAGATGATTGATCTCATCCTCTTCCAGGGGTACAGGTTTGCTTCCCGGTCCTACAAATCCCGTAACTCCACGGGTATTACGCACAACATACCATGCGTCATTGTCATCCGCATCCATGTGCACCAACACGTATCCGGGAAGTATCTTTTTCTCGGACGTCTTTTTACCGGTGGATTTCAGTTCCGTCACATCCTGGGTCGGCACACGCACCTCCAGAATCTTTTCTTCCAGTCCCGGTCTGTTTTTAATGGACTTCTCGATATTCATCATAACCTTTTTTTCATATCCTGAATAGGTGTGAACTACATACCAGCCCATACCGCGTCCGCTCTTATTATCGCTTTGCCCGATATCATATTCTTCCTTCATCACGGGCACATCTTCTTCAGAAACTGTCCTTATCGGCTTCAAGATGTCTCTTGTATCATCTTCCTTCTGCGCAAGAATCTTCTTGAGCTCATCCATCTTCTTAACTTTCACTTTTTTTGATGAATCTGCCATTTTCGCCGTCCCTTTCTTATCACCGAACCATTACTGCATCTTTAGGAAAACGCTAATCAAAGCGTTTCACGCGCCGGATTTGTGCTGCGAAGCAGCAAAATTCCACTGCAAATCCGTACCTCCTTAGAATGTTACCAATCGGTCAACACCATACTGAATGATAAAATCCAGAAGCGCAATCAGCAGTCCCAAAGCAACAGAAACCACCACAACAGCAGCGGTCTGCTTTGTCACTGTTTTTCTATCCGGCCATGTAATCTTCTTAAACTCTTTTTTTAAGCCCTTGAAGAAGCTCGGTTTCTTCGTCTTTCCATCTGTCTTATCGGAATTTCCCATGCTAATAACCATGCCTTTCCATAACCTGTGAATTTGGGTTTCAGGCACAAATACACGATTGAGAAATCTTTGATTTTTCAATCTCATGCCGCGTCTTATTACGACCCAAATCCAGATAAAAATGCCGCTCTACCAGCACCAATTTTATTTTGTTTCTTTATGCAGTGTATGAGCCTTACAGAATCTGCAATATTTCTTTGTTTCCATACGGTCCGGATGTGTCTTTTTATCCTTTGTAGTATCATAATTACGATTTTTACATTCTGTACATGCCAAAGTAATTCTTGTACGCATAAATCTTTCCTCCATAAAATCTTTCAAATGTCAAATATCCAATATCACAACACAAAAAAAAGAGCCAAACTCTTTTGTGCTGATTTAGCATAGCATATTCGTCCTTTCACGTCAAGCAGTATTTTGGAAATATTTCAATATATTTTAATTTATTTTAATTTTATACTTATTTTTAATATTTTCTATTTCGAAATCTCCGATCATGACCGATATTATTATTGTATATTTATTATTTTTATTTGTCAAAATGATTGTAAATTTTCTTGTCATGTGCTAAAATAAATTAAACTATCAATAGTAGGCAGTAGTGATATCGTTAAATGGACTTAACGATGCGACAGTACATGAAGGTTCGATCAAGGACGGAAAGGAGAACTGACATGGCATCTCATTATTATAACGCAGTTTTAAATAATGTCTATAATTATTACAGGGCTGATCTGTTTGGTCGGTCTTCTTCTCGTTATGATTCACATGATCGTTCCGATTTGAAAAAAGTATATAAATCAATTGTTAATATGAGTAAGGACGCTCCTGTCTTCTTATTAAAAGACGTCAGAGCGATTGAAGAGTATTCTATCCATATGAAGGAAAGCGCGATCCGCTTCCGCAATTCCATTGCGTCTCTGGGTGGTCTGGATGAATCGACCATGTTTGAACAGCGTACCGTGTATTCCACCGATCCGGATGTCATTGAGGCTACGGGGCTTAATATTTCCATGGATGAAACGCTGGATATGACGGTAGAAAGTCTGGCTTCCAATCAGGAAACCGTGGGACATTTTCTTCCTGAGTCAGAACTCAGTTTATCCCCCGGTGCGTACTCTTTTGATGTACTGACTGCCAATTCAAATTACGAACTGCAGTTTAATATCGGAGATACGGACACTAACCAGACGATCCAGAACCGTCTTGCCAGATTGATTAATCATTCCAATCTGGGACTGAACGCTTCCGTAATAACGAACGACCAGAACGAATCCGCTCTGATGATCCGTTCCAACAAGACCGGTACAACCGCCGGCGGACAACAGCCTTTTATGATCAGCGACGAGAACACAAGCCAGCGGAAAGGCATTATCGATTATCTCGGCATCCGCGAAACAGACAGTCCTGCACAAAATGCCAGATATACGGTAAACGGCGAGTCGTTCCAGTCACCGTCCAACTCCTTTATTCTGGATGGTAAATATAACATAACATTAAAGGGTATCGGCGGAACAGAAGATGATCCCGTGAAAATCGGCGTAAAACCGGACTATGAATCCTTAAAAGACAATATTATCTCATTGACGGGTTCTTACAATGATTTCCTGCAGGCTGCTGCCAAATATGTAGACCAGCATCCTAGAACCAACATTCTGATCGGAACGATGAAAGCAATGAGCGCAAGCTACGCTTCTTCCTTTACAAAAGCAGGCATCATACAGGACAGTAGCGGAAACCTCTCTGTAGATGAAGAAAAACTGACGACGGCGCTTGGCAGCAATGATGCCGAAGAAACTTTAGGTTCCCTGAAGAATTTTACGCACACCACATTACGTAAGGCTACACAGATTCAGCTCAATCCGATGGATTATATTGACAAGCGGATTGTTGCGTATAAAAATCCTAACGTGAGCCATTTCGCCAACCCTTATGTAACAAGCGCTTACAGTGGTATGCTTTTTAACGGATATATGTAGTGTGAAACTTAATATATCTAAGGCAGCAAAAAAGCACTGCAAGGCAGTAAAAATACTGCCTAAGATATATTAAGTTTCACACCGAAAAACGCTGCTTAATAGCGAACGAGTTCGCTTTTAAGCAGCGTTTTTCATTTCTATTTAAGTCGCAGCAATGCTGCAACTTGGAGGATTAATAGGAAAAGGCTGCGAAGGAAACCCTTCACAGCCATCTGATCCCACTATTACAATCGGTATAATCTTATACCTCGTCCGCGATCTCTTTCATCTTTCTTAAGAAAGGCAGAACCGCGTCTTCCAGTCCCGATACGATACCGCTCTGATCGTGAGAAGTATATGCAGTCCCAAACGCGCTGATCTTCTGATCCATAGCTTTTGAATCAATCTGTTCCGTTTCTTTATTAATAACATCCTTCGTTCCATTATAAACCTGAATAATCCAATTTAATCCTTCCACCACCATATCCAGCATATCATAGGAATCCTCCTGAAGTTCTCCCTTGAACTCATCAGCCATTCCCTCCGCTGCCGGAATCAATCGAGACAGGTACCCGGCTGCTTCCTGCATTGCTTCCTTCTGTTGTTCATCCCATGCATAAACCATTTCTCCCATGAATCACACCATACCTTTCTCTTTTAACATTCTATCATGTCAATCACCATGGCTTTTCTCGTGATTTTCCATTCTATGACCGCCATGACTTTTCTTCCCGCCATATTCTTATACGGGCGTAATTTTCAATTCTATGGATTCTCTCTATATATCGGTCGAAAGTCGATAAAGCTTAATCCCTTTTTCTAAATTAATCTTTTTCTTTTGACTGCGTTTCATTACGCATCAGCAATTCTCCAATACCCATAAGTAGAAAGACCATCGGCGTACAGATGCACTGCTGATAACAAAAGAAATTATGACCCATATATGCCAAAGCCGCAGCCGCAAATGGCACTACAGCCATGGTCCCTTTACCGTTCTTTATGCATCGAACAATAAAGCTGACAAAAATCCCGACATACGCTGTTACGCCAAGGATGCCCTGTGTCACCAGCATGTTTAAAAATTCATTATGCGCGCACGCCAGCTTCATTCCCTGCCAGAAAACCGCCACTTCCTGCGCGCAATATTTATCCATGCTCATTGCAAAGCAGTCCGGTCCGACACCTATCAACATATCCTTAAAAGAAGCGTTTGCGATCGCCTGCAGCGACATCCTCCAGTTAAATCCCCTACAATTGCCCCAAGTGTCATTAAAATTGAAAAACCCAACATTATAAAATCCGGCAAGAGCATCCGGCAGCATCTTTTTCGTCGTAAAAACGATCACCAATACCACGCCAAGCAGCACAGCAGCAGCAGCAATGATCATCAGCTTCCTAAGCCATAAAAATCTGCTGATTTCAAATTTCTGCTTATTGGCAGTCGCAGCGCCGGATTCCTGTCCTTTTTTTCCCTTTTCTGTTTTCTTAACCTCTTTCCAAGAGGAACTGCAAAATAAATAATAAACAATATAGATTGCGGCTACGATCAGCAACATTGCCATCATAAAATTGCTCTGCGTGATAAAAAAAGAAATCTTCTGATCCTCAGCAATCAGCTGTATCAATTTCTCCGGGAAGCATAACTGCATAATCCCTATAATCCGGAAAGAAGCAAGACCAACCAAAACGATCTCCAGAAAACGCGCGAACTTTTTATTGCTCTCCAAAGAAAACCAGAAAAATACCATCAGAATCAGAACATATGCTACGTAACCGCTGTCGCTATGGGCCGTACAAAGGCTGCCAAATCCAAGCGCCACTACGATTCCCACCAGAATTCTTACCCATCTCCTATCATCATGCCAGAAATAATAAACGGCCAGCGGGAACGCAAGAACCGCATAGCTGGAAAACCATGTAGATTGTCCTAATGTAGAAAGAAATTTCTCAATATATTCCGGTCCCAATCCATCATACATCTCCAACGGATCTATGGAAAAACGCTGCAGGATCGCAATTTGATAGACCACTCCTGACGTAACAATCGCGGAAAACAGTGTAAACTCACTCCACGACCAGAATCTTGAAACCGCAAAAAAAATCAAAACAAACATCACCTGAGACAAAAGCCCCATATACCACCCGTTATAGCCCACCAGCGCCGAGGACGTGTCTCCCGGCACCGGTTTTTGATATTCGCTGAACATATAGGATAAATAGCTTAATACAAGAAACGCTGTCGCGAACCAGTCCGTCGTGGAAAATTTTCCAAGTATAGATGACAGCTTGAGTTTATCCCGATACGCGATGATCCATGAAGCCAGAATAATCAAAAAGAAAATCAAAAAGGTAATGGAAATATTCCTAAAAAACCCATATTTTGCGTCTCCCATATCGAGATATTTATGCTGATAATACAAAGGATAAAATACAAGCATTGAAGATACATAAATCAGCATCAGCATAGACATCCCAAAGTCTACGATCTGCTGCGCCACTGATTGTTCAGGTTCACTGGCCTTCTTCTTTTTACTAGACATAATCATTCCCCCAGTCCGAATATTCGCTTTTACATTCTATCACAGATCAAGTGATTAATCCACCAAAGAAATCCATTTTCTAACAGCCGTATTTATGATATAATAACCGCAAAAGAAAAACAAGCGACGCGAAGCGGCATTTGTTTTTCTGCGGTTATTAACGAGAAAGCGTTTGACGAAGTCAAACACGGAGTGCGAAAGCACGGGCTTTCGAGTTTAAATGATAAAATATACTCGGAAATCGAATTTTGCTTCCGAGTACGCGCACTGCAGAGCACATACAAAATCATATGCCACCGGAAGCTTGCTTACTGGCGGCATATACTTTTAGGAGCGAGGTCTTTTATGATTCCCATTTCTATCTGTATCATCATGAAAAACGAAGAAAAACATATTGAGAACTGCCTTCAGGCATTGACATCCCATGGTTTCGGACCGGATGGGACGTATGGCGAAATCGTTTTAGTCGATACCGGTTCAACAGACAAAAGTCTGGAGATCGCCGGAAAATACCTTCCCGCGATCCATCACTTTGAATGGGTGAACGACTTTTCCGCAGCCAAAAACTATGCTGCCGGCTGTGCTAAAAACGATTGGATCATCTCCATTGACGCAGATGAATATATGCAGTCCTTTGATATAAATGCGGTGCAGGAATTTATGCTTCACAACGAAGACCGGGTCGGTTCTCTTCATTTTATCATTACTTCCGAAGAAAATCATATAACCACCAGACGAAATTTTCGGCTGGACCGTATGTACCATCGAAAACACTATCATTTTACCTCTCCGATCCATGAGCAGCTGACCCCCATCAATAACCACCAACCATACGGCAGCTGCCCACTGCCGGTCAGCATTTTCCACAACGGCTACTCGGAAGATCCTGAAACCCTTTCCAAAAAAGCCGCACGAAACAATGAAATTCTGTTTCGCGAACTCGAAAAGGATCCTGAAAATCCCTACTTATATTTCCAGATCGCCCAAAGCTATATGCTGTGCAGGGATATGGAAGCTGCCTATGAGTGGTTCGGCAAGGGGCTTTCCTATGATATCGACCCCAAGCTGGAATACGCACAGATGATGGTGATCGGATATGGAGAATGTATGCTTGCCACTGGCAGAGAACAGGAGGCCCTTTCCCTATTGTCCATCTACGACGACTTTTGCGGCACGCCGGAGTTCCTCTTCCTGATTGGACAGATCTATATGAATAACGACATGTACCTAAAGGCCTATGCAGAGTTTTTAAAATGCATTTCCATGAAACCCAACCGAACAGAAGGAGTGACTTCCTTTTTTGCTTATCACAATATTGCCGTAATCAATGAAGCTCTGGGCAATCGTGATATGGCGATCGAATTTTATAAAAAAGCGGGGGATTACCCCCGCTCCAAAGAACGTTTAAAAGAATTATTGTCCCATTGATATGATCTGAAATCCGCTTATTTGTTCCCCGTCTACAAAGCCTGATAGGTATGTATCATAGACGCGTATTCCGATAGAAAGATTCTGCGGTATCTGTCATAACTCCACAGATTCATCGTGCCGTCGTCATGAGCACACCACGGCTTCCTCTGCTCCGGAACAACAACCCGATAACCCTTTTTACGAAATTCAAAGCTTTGGGATACATCGTAGAAATCCCAGCCGTCAAACAAATCTTCCCGCCACGGCAAATCATCTTTAGTTACCATCAAAAGACCATCGACGGCTTCCACATCTGTCATGCCGTCTTCCTTACGATATTCATAACCGTTAAAATCAACATTGTTCCGATCAATCTCGTAAAGATTACCTACACGCTCTCCATACCACATCACACCGCAGGAGGAAAGCACCGGAGAACCGATCATTCCGATCAACCCAATCTTATAATCCTGTTTAAATACCGTCAAGACATCGTTTAGGAAATTGGGGTTCATGATCGTCACGTCCTGATGCAGATAAACCTTATACTTTGCGTCCGTAGACATCATGCCCTGATTATAACCTGCCGCCATGCTTTTCGCATCATAGATGGGCAGGATCTCCACGGAAAATCCCTGCGGAATATTCAATTGATTAATATACATACAACATTCATTCAGATAGAACTCACTTGTTGTACATAAAATAAAACAAAATTTTTGTTTGTTGATACGCATCAGATTCTCCTCAGATATTCATCACGTTTATTTGTCAGAGTTTCCTGATAAGAAATATCTCCCTGCTCGATCATGACTGCCAGCAGAAACAACGCTTCTTTATACATATTATACTCTGCATAAAAATCCGCCAATACCATAACGATATCTTCTATGTTACCGATGCCGCAGTCCAGCAGGATCTGTATCACCGCATATACGGACAGTTTTTTTGTCTTAATATAGGTCATACACTCTTTTTGCAGCGGCTTTGCCAGACGCAGCTGAATCCTACGGAAATAATATATCATCTGTTGAAAAATCACTTGAAAATCATCAATATATTCTATATTGTCAAAGATGGTGTTGCCGTGATTGTCGCTCTCCATACGATAAATCTTTACCGCCGTCTGGAAACAGGAAAGTTCATAATCATACCCCGCCAGCTTTTCATATTCCTCCAGCCCGGTCATCGCCGCAGCTGCCTCATAGGCGTTGGCGCTTTTTTCTTGCAGTTTTTCATTAAGCTTTCCCTTGATCGCACAGATCCCTGTCTGTATTACCGGTCTGTTCTCTGCGCTTGCCTCAAAGATATTATCTACATAGGCAGTCATCCTTGCCTCTGCCTGTGCGTCCGCTTCTTTATCCTTTTCGCAAAAACTTTCTATCCCCAAAACTGCCGGAATCCGCATGCTTCTTAACCTCGTATCTGAATCTCTGTCCTGCTGACGGACATGATATCTTCTCACCCCTTAGATCTCACCACGGGTATACCTACTTTACTATATTATACAATCTAAGTGAAAGATTTGTAAATAGCAGATTGATTTGTTATAATTATATTAATAAATTTTTATGAAATCGCTGATAGAGGATCTCCTGACATTCTGTATCACGCTGATCACTCAAGATGAAAATAACAACAGGGAGTGCGCTATGACCGATTTTTCCTTCTGTATTATTACTAAAAACGAAGAAAAGAAAATTGCCAGGTGTCTTGAGCCTTTAAAAGCTACCGGTATGGAAGTGATCGTTTTGGATACCGGATCCACAGATGACACAGTTTCCGTTGCCCAAAATTACACAGACAAAATCTACCATTTTGACTGGATCAATGACTTCAGCGCGGCACGCAACTACGCAATGACCAAGGCTTCCCACGACCATATCCTCTTTCTGGACGCAGACGAATATGTGGAAGAGATCGATATTCCCGCCATTAAAAAACTCCTGCGGAAATATCCTGATGTCATCGGTCAGATCAAAAGGCGCAATGCCTGCTTTGCCTCTGACGGTATCAGCGAAAAAATCTCCATCGATCTTGTAGAGCGGTTGTTTGACAGACGCCTCTATCATTATACAGGAACAATCCATGAGCAGATCACGCATCGTCAGGGTAAAATGCTTTATGCATACCAGATTCCTTTGACCGTATATCATGACGGATATCTGGGCACTCCTGAAGAACGCCGCCAGAAGGCTGAGCGAAATAACGCTTTATTATTTGAAGAATTAAAAAAATCTCCCGAAGACCCCTATCTTTATTACCAGATCGGGCAAAGCTTCGGACTTTGCAGCGATGCTGAACAGGAATATGAATATTATCATAAGGGCTGTTCTCTCCCTTTAGACACCTCTTTAAGTTATGTCAGGATCATGCTGGTATCCTATGGATATTCCATGCTGCATACCCACCGTGAGACACAGGCAATGCAGTTGGCAGCGTATTATGACCAGCTATCCTCTTATGCGGATTATGTCTGTCTGCTGGGCTGCATCTACCTTGAAAATCATGAACACTTAAAAGCAATCCGCGCTTTCCGCCACGCCCTTACCCTTACAGAATATTATATCGAAGGAAGCAACAACGCTACCCCCTGGCATAACTTAGGCTGCATCTATGAAGCGCTGGGCAATGTGGAAGAAGCGCTTTTATGCTATGAACACGCCATGACATACCACTCTCCTATTACAAAGGAACGCTATGACGCTCTGATGCAAAGAAAGAACGAACATTCAAAAAATGTGCTGCCTGATCCGAAAGATATCGCTGCCATTATCCCCTGCCATAACGCCTCCAATCTTCTGGATGGATTCTTCAAGTCATTAGAAGAGCAGACTATGGGGCTGACCCATGTGCAGCTGATCTTTCTTGATTTTGCTTCCAATGATGATACTTGGGATAAATTAAATATCTTTGAACAGAAATATCCCGATTCTGTGATGCTCTTTCCATTTTCTCCTGATACAGCCCCTACCGACTTACGGACACCGGAAGACTGCATCGCATATGGCATTGCCGAAAATCTGCTTGCTTCCTACATCACCGCCCCTTACGTCTGCTTCCTGCAGCCAAAGGACCGGCTGAACATGGATTTGCTGCGGCAATATAAACAGATCTTTTCTTCCAATCCCTGTGATGCCGTGATCTGCCTTACCGTATCCGAGATCGAAGACAGTGACCATTTTGCCACGCAGATCAACCCCAATGCCTCCTGCTCGCTTCTGCAGATCAGCAATGATCAGGCGCGCGCGGAACTGGCAGCGTCTCCTCTCTTTGACCTGCCGCTTTCAGGAAAACTATTTTCCAAATCTTATCTGGAAAACAGCCATCTCTGGGCGCAGATCAACTCCGAAGAAAAAAATCAGGCAGACCGTTTTCTCAAAGTCAGGGTCTGCCAATCTATCCATACGATCTGTTATCTTGCGGATACCTTATATTACTCATAGAAACTCATTCATTGCTGGAGTAACCCGGCGATCGTAAGCATGTGCAAGACTCTCTCATGATATGTGTGCTGTTCCTTTACCTTCTGATAACCGCTTCCAGCAATCGCCATCCTCTCCTCCTCATGGGCAAGATAATATCCTGCCTTCTCCACCAGATCCGCCAGATCCTCATAATATACATAATCCTTTCCCGGCACGAAATACTCCAAAAAATCTTCCTGATAATTCGTCAGCAGAAAACCTCCGCAGCCCATAATATCCATCGCCCTGAGCGGGATACCGCTTACGATGCTTCGAAGTGTGATATTCAGATTGATCTTTGCCGCTTTCATAGCATAAGGCGATTCCTTATAGTAATCCACTGTTCCCAGGTTTCTTACCTTGGGCAGCGCCGGCGTCGCCTCCGGCGTATAAAGCGCCACATCGTATTTCTCTGAAAGCACTTCCAACGCCTCCCTGCGTTCTAAAGCCGTCACCTTTCTCGCCAGATAATAACTGGCAAATGCCCATTCCGCCGTCTCAAAACCATCCCCATTGGATACAATAGGACATACCTTTCTGATTCGCGCCATGATATCCTCTGTTAATGCCCCTTCCAATATAGAACAGCCATATAATCCCTTCTGGGCCTGCATCAATGCCGCCAGATATCCCTTGGTATAATCATCCGCCTGATCGATCGCCTTAAAGATCCGGTGCTTCGGCTCCGTATACATCGAACCCACCATGGCAATGTCCGCCGCATATTTTTTCTGTCTTCCCACGTCAGGATCCATCTGATCATACAGATCTACGGGCGCCGCCATAGGCAGATAATATACCCGTCCCGGCGCAAACCGGTACAGCCTTTCATACTCCGACCGGTCAAAGACAAAGGCATAATTAGTCTCATACTCTATGGTTCTGGAATAGATCTGAATAAACGGGCTGTCATATGTCCATGAAAGATACGGTATCCTGCATGCCTTACATGCGATCGCAGCCACCGGAAAATAGTTAAACGAAAAAACAAAATCCGGCGCTGTTTCCAAAATCTTAGAAGCGATCTTCATCGCCAGTTCTTCACTCTTTCTTGTATCCTCCTTATGATTGGAAAACAAAAAACTCACCAGCTCGTATCCCAAGGAACGCAGTTCCGCTTTAATATACTGATTTCCGTAACTTTCCCATTCTAAGAGCAATACCCTTTTCACATTAATAACCATGCCTTTCCACAGTCTGCGAATTTGGGCCGTTGGCACAAATTCATGAATGAAAAATCTTTGATTTTTCGTTCTAACCTCCACGCCTTTCCACAACCTGTCGTTTAATATTAACTCAGCGCAATCTCCAGCATCCTTCTAAGCGCCTTCGGATAATTATACTCTTCCCGGACTTTTTGATATCCTGCCATCGCTATCTTCAAACGCTCCTTTTCATGGGAAAGATAATAATCTGCTTTCTCCATCATCTCATCCAGATTATGAAAAAGTACGATCTCCTTATCCGGAACAAACAGTTCCTCCATCTCCTCCTGATAATTGCTCATGGCAAATCCGCCAACGCTCATAATATCGAAGATCCTCTGCGGTACCCCCGTCTCAATGGATCGCATCGTAAGATTCAGATTGATCTTGCTGGCAAAAAAAACCTTATACATTTCACTCTCATAAGATACCTTAGGATGAATCTCCACACCCGGTAGTTCACCCTCCTCCACCTCGCTATAGGTATATAAGCGCGTCTCAAAGCGTTCTGCCAGCCGTGTCAGGGCTCTCTTGCGCTCTATGCCTGCCACATTCTCGGAAACAATCAGGATATCCGTCAAAAATTCATGATCCATCAGATATCCCGGACTATCGGTAACGCAGCTTTCCACCGCAGCGCGTACTGCCGGATCCAGCTTGCCAAACACAGTCTTCCCTTTCCCCCAATCACATGCTAATGCATCCAGTTGCGCCCAAAAAGCCTTCCGCAGCGCCGGATCCATTGCTTCTAAAAGAGAGCGGAAATAATCTTTTTTATAAAGAGTTCCGACAAACGCAATGTCAGCTTCATAAGAAACAATCTCTTCATCCGTAATATTTAAGGCGGAAGTCCGCGCAATATTAGCTGCCAGTGGTTGATAATACACTTGTTTTAAACCAAGCGCTTTCAGCCTTTCCACCTGTGTCCGATCAAATGCAAATACATAACTGGTGGGATAAAATGCTTCTTTATGATATAAAGCCGCCTGCGGGCTGTCATAAACCCATGAAATATAAGGTAGATTCTTCTGATAGCAAAGTTCCGCCACCATCAGCGAAAAATTCTGCGTCACAACAAAATCCGTATCTCCCAGAGTTTTTTCCAATTCCTGATATTGCTCCTGCGTATAATCATTTAAGACAATGACATATTCCGATATGGTAACATCCACCCCAAGTTCCAACAGTCCCCATATAATATCATCCTTATTGATTTTCTCCGAATTATAATAATATGCCCTAAGTCCCGCAAAATCCATTGTATTGTCGATATCCTTTCTTTTTGTCTATGTCCTGTTCATATAATTTAACTATACACTACTTTTCCAAATTTTCCAACAAAAAAAGGCGACCTTTTGGGCCGCCCTTTTCAGTATATCAATTAACCAAGAAGTGATAATACGTTCTGGTTGGACTGGTTTGCCTGTGCCAACATAGATGTACCTGCCTGAGCAAG
>JAIDPF010000093.1 GCA_029062895.1 Lachnospiraceae bacterium | reverse complement strand
AATAATTACTTGCATTTCAAAACAAACTGTAGTATAGTTATTTCAGAAAACAGTAATAGTTACTATTTTTAAAAATAATCATTATTTAGGAGGTATTAGTTATGGCAAGTTCAGCACAGGTTGATAACTTAGTAAATCTTTTAGACGGGTATGCAGAAAAAGGAGGTCATCATCTGAATGTCAACGTATTGAACAGAGATACTCTTTTGGATGCGCAGAAACACCCGGAGAATTATCCACAGCTGACGATTCGTGTATCCGGATATGCAGTGAATTTTATCAAGCTGACGCCGGAACAGCAGGCAGACGTTATCAGCAGAACATTTCATGAGGCGATCTGATACGCTATAAGGATTTGTGCCTATGAAAATAACAACCCTCTGTTATATAGAGAAAGATGACCGGTATCTGATGCTGCATCGTGTGAAGAAAGAGAAGGATATCAATGAAGGCAAATGGATCGGTGTAGGCGGACATTTCGAGGAGGGAGAAAGCCCGGAGGAATGTCTGTTGCGCGAGGTGAAGGAAGAGACCGGACTGACATTGACTTCATGGCAGTTCCGAGGACTGATCACATTTATCAGTGACCAGTGCGAGCCGGAGGGGATGTGCCTGTTTACGGCGGATGGATTCACGGGAGAGCTTGCTGAATGTGAGGAAGGGGAGCTTTGCTGGATTCCTAAGAGCGAAGTGCCGGATCTGCCCACATGGGCAGGGGACGCCATTTTCTTAAAATATCTATTGGAGGATGAAAAACGTTTTTTCACCATTAAGCTGGTGTACGATGGGGAGCAGCTGGTGGAGCATAAGACGAGGATTTACGGATAAAAATCATAAAGGAGCCGGAACCGGGCGAGTGTGCCGTTCCGGCTTTTTTAATTTTTACCGCTAATGAAAAGAATAATTAAAATTGTAATTACAATGATATTATGTTAGAATTAGCATGTCCGGCGACAGTAAGCCGGCGTTTACAAATGAGTTGGAAATAAGGTTGGGGGTGCATACTATGAATGAGAAGCTGCAGAGTATTGTTGATAATCTTGATCTTATAAGGCAGTTGTATGATAAAGACGTGATTATATCCGTTATGGACAGGGATAAGGTAGTGCAAGGGTTTTCACTGCCGGAGGGAATGCCGCCGCAGGCGGAAGTTGGTTCCGTGTTTGAAGATCCAAGCGGAATCTTTGACGAGGTGATCGCCAAGGGCATTACAAAACATAATTATCTTCCTAAGGAGGTCATGGGCTTTCCGGTGGAGGGCAATCTGGTTCCTGTGAAGGACGATGGGAAGGTTGTGGGATGTGTCATATGCACTTATTCCGTGGAAGGAAAGGAAAAGGTTAAGGAGATTGCCACACGATTTCAGGAATCCATGCAGGAGATCGACAGTTCCGTTCAGGACTTTGTCAGCGGTATCGAGACGTTATTTGGCATGCTTACAAGTATGAATAGGATGACTTCGGACGTAGAACAGGACGTCAACGGGGCGTCGGATGTCGTAAATAAGATCAGCAGTAATGCATCCCATTCCAATATCCTTGCATTGAACGCATCGATCGAGGCGGCGCGAAGCGGAGAAGCCGGGAGGGGATTTACCGTTGTGGCAACAGAGATGGGAAAACTTGCAAAGGACAGCGGCAATTCCGCAACGGAGATCAAGACCACGCTGTCCGCCATCGTAAGCCATCTGGAGGCCATCATGAAATCCATTAAAGAAGCCAACGACGTGGCGGAAAGTTATATGGATAATATAAGTTCCATCAAAACGGTACTGGAACAGACAATTGCTATTGCGAACGAACTGGAGAACGACGTAAAATTATAACTTGCTGTCGGTATTTTCGCAGGCGGAGGGAGCGATATTATAATGAGAATAGAACCATATATCCACAAAGTGCAGTATTATGAAACGGACAAGATGGGGATTACCCATCATTCTAATTATATCCGCTGGATGGAGGAAGCAAGGACGGATTTTTTAGAGCAGATTGGCTGGCCCTATGATAAAACGGAAAAGGAAGGACTGCTCTGCCCGGTGCTTTCGGTATCCTGCGAATATCATGAGCCTACGACATTTTCTGATGAGATCAGGATAGAGGTAAAGGTCCTAAAAGTAAATCCCGTAAAATTTACGGCAGGGTATGAGATGTATCATATGGGTACCGGACATCTGGTGGTGACAGGCACATCGGAACACTGCCTGCTGAATAAGGATATGAAGATCGTCCGTTTCGCCCGCGTGCAGCCGGAAGTATACCAGATCTTTGAGGAACTGGCAAAAGAGGCGGAGGATGAAAGAAAGGGGGAGTAAGACAATGGATGAACTAAAGATAGTAAAATTGGCGGAGTTGAGAAGCCGGATGGCAGGTATTCCGGGGAAACTGATACTCACTTTTCTGATCGTTGCGGGCGCTATGTGTCAGTTTAGTATGGATAGATTTAAGGAAAATATTCTGGAAACGATTGTTTCTTTTTTTATGATTTACGGTGTCCTTTCTTATTTTGGGCTTTTGATCAAAATGACCGGTAATTATCTAATTGGCATCATCGTCGCCGTCGTTCTAATTGGCGTATGGCAATACAATATGGAAAAAATGGGCGAAGTATGGTATACGCTGATCGGGGCGGTGATCTGCTTTGGCGGACCGGTGTTGGATGTTTTCACGATTATCCGATATTTCATTTTGAAAAAGAATTTATTTTCTCAAATGGCGGATTATGAAGATTACGGCGATGAAGATGATGAAGTAGATGATGAGGCATATGAGGAGTATCAGAGACAGCAGGCCAGAAGGGAATGGCAGGAACGCCAAATGCAGGAACGTAAGAGATCGGAAGCACCTTCTCCTGGATTTTTTAACGGCTGTAAGGACGCCGCAAGTATCAAGCGACGCTATAGAGATTTGTGCAAGGTTTATCATCCGGATGCCGGGAATGGATCTTCTGAGGTATTCAATAAAATTACAGAAGAATATAACAGGCTGATAAAAGAGTCATGATTAGAAATTATAGTATTAGGATATTATTATACCTAATGGGATGATGATAACGGGCAGGAAGGTTCCTGCCTGTTATTTTCTTCTTAAAAATTTTTAAAAAATTTAATCAAAATCCCAACCTTTTATGAAAAATTGGAATCTATAAAGTAAAAGGAGGAACATGCACAAAGGACGGGACAAATGGCGGACCGTGAAAGGAGGATTAGGATAAAATGGATAAAGATCAGTTAAGTAAGTTAGTTGATAAGATCAAGCAGGGGGATCAGACTTCGTTTGAGGAACTGTATTCCGTCAGCAGCAGGTCGATATATTTTACCTGCATCAGTTTCTTGCGCAATGAGGAGGATGCAAAGGATGTGATGCAGGACGTTTATATCACTGTTTATGAGAAGATTAACGCGCTTAACGATGCGGAAAAACTTATTCCATGGATGAACAAAATTGCAGTGAATAAGTGCAAAAAGCTTCTGATGAAAAGACAAGCGGTTTTTATGGATGTTGAAAATGCAGGTGATGAGCCGACGGAGGAAAACGAAAATTTCCTTCCTGAGGAGTATATCACCCAAAAGGAGAAAAGGAAACTGGTGATGGATATCATGAGGAACACCCTTTCCGATATCCAGTACAAAACGGTCATACTTTATTATTTTAACGGATTGTCGATTGAGGAAACCGCGAGCATTATGGAATGCCCGCCCGGAACGGTAAAGTACAGGCTGAGCGTTGCCCGCGCCAAGATCAGAGACGGTGTAGATGCATATGAAAACAGGAGCGGTGACAAGCTCTATTCTGTAGTGGGACTGCCGCTGCTGATGAGGCTGCTTTATGAGGAAGCCAATTCTATGAATATGCCGGATCTGCTGCAGGAAATGATGGAAGCCGTCAAGTCATATTTGACAGCAGGGGCGGCGGAAGTTACTGGAGCTGCGGGAGGAACGACGGAAAGCGCTACAGCAGCCGGAAAAACGGCAGGAAAAAGTGCATTAATGGCTAAAATAGGAATAACGGCGGCGGTAGTAGCGGTAATTGCTGTAGGCGCTGTATTCTTCATTAGAAACCGTGGTGGAGAGGAAGCACCGGACATGGACATGGTAGAAGATGAACCGGAGCAGCCGTCAGTAAGTGAAGATGAACCGGAGCAGCCGTCAGTAAGTGAAAATGAACCGGAGCAGGAACCATCCGTTGACTGGTACGCTGTTGAGGAATATGACTGCCTTCCGTTCTATTTAAAGTATGCCGATTTAGGATCGCTGGAGGAGAATGATTTTAGCAGCCTTATGATCAATGATACGTTTGCATATGGCGCAAGTCTGGAGGAGATATTGCCATCGTATCATTATATTCGGGTGGATGGTGAGGAATGTGATTTTACCACAGGACAGACGGGATATGCTGACGATCATACGCTGGGTCCAAATGAGATGGTGGAGCTAGGTTGTTATACTGAGGAGGGAAACTATGACAATGATGTAAGCATAGCAATTTGCAATCTGTCAGATTCCGAGGCCACGATCCGGGAGTGTATAGAAAATGATTGGTTTGTCTGTAATGCAAACAACGCCATGCTTGGTACGTTACTTGACTTTGATAAAAGAGAGGAACTTGCGAAGCTGGTAGGAATTTTGGGAAAACCAACCATGGTAACATATGACAGTAATTCTTGGTGGGAGGTGAGGGATGAAGAGGAAGAGACATTTGCTGAGACAGTCTCTAAAGGCGGCGGATGGATCTACTATAATATAGTATATATCAAAGGAGATCATATTCTGAGCTTGCGTATTAGCGAATATATTACTCCAGCGGGAGCTGATACATGGGTGGATTTGTTTTACCTGACGCAGGACGTTTATGATTATCTGCTGGAGAACGACAGCGCTATTCATGCAGCTTCACATGTTTCATATTTTTATAATGCTTCATATATCATGAGCGATAAGATTTATAATTTTGAATAATTAAGGAGGATAAAATATTGAAAGCAAAGGACGTTTATTTTGGGACGATGAAGTTCGTCTGGATAAAACTGGGGATGGGAGTTGCAGTAACGCTTGTGGGAGCTATTCTGCTTGCTCTTTTTATGCTGCTCGGTTCGCTTTTTGGGGGTGCAGGTCTATACATAATGTTTATTGTCTGGTCGGCATGTATTGGGGTTATATATAATGTTTTCATGCACTATTTTGGGTATCTTGTCAAGGCCGGCCATGTTGCGGTGATTGCGGAAGCAGTGACAACCGGGAAACTGCCGGAGAACCAGTTTGAGTATGGTAAGGAGATGGTGAAGTCCCGTTTTGTTGCAAGCAATGTATATTTTGTGGTTGACCGTCTGGTGAGCGGGGCAGTAAGCCAGCTGAAAAAAGCTGTCGGCAAAGTCGGCGGGATGCTGGATGCCATTCCGGGGATGGATACGCTGACCAAATTTCTACAGACGTTTATCGGCATTGCCCTTGGTTATGTGGATGAATGTTGTCTGGGATACTGCTTTATCAAAAAAGAAGAAGGCGCATTCAAGGCGTCCTGTGACGGCGTGGTGATTTATTTCCAGAATGCAAAGAAGCTGTTAAAGGATGCGCTCATTACTACAGTAATCGTTATGATTGGGACATTCTTATGCTGGGTGGTTCCCTTCGGGCTCTTTGGTGCGGTCTTCCGCGCATGTGATTGGAATATGTTAGGTGCCGTATTACTTGCGTTGATGTTTGCCGTAGCGTTAAAATCTGCGTTTATCGACAGCTGGATGTTGGTTAAAATGATGGTATCCTACATGGAGGTTGCGCCTTCGACTCAGATTACATATGACCTTTATGATAAACTGTGTAAACTGTCCGGTAAATTTAAGGAGCTTTTTGGAAAGGCAAAAGAGGAAAATCCGGCATTGTAGCTATATCATAAAAGTAAGGAAGAATTGAGATCGGAGAAAGAAATTATGAAGGAAGGAAAGAATACATTAATAGCTAAAATAGGAATAGCAGTAGCAATCGTGGCGGTAATTGCCGTAGGAGTGGTATTTCTTATTAAAAATAGCGGAGAAAAGGAAGCGTCAGGCGGGGGAACGCGAGACGACGCACAGGAACAGACATCAGGGCATGAATCGGAAAGTAATGCACAGGGGCAGGCATCAGGATCATCCGTTGACTGGGATGCTGTTGAGGAGTATGGTTACCCGCCGTTCTGGTTAAAGTATGCCAATCTTGGGGCGCTGGAGGAGAAGGATCTTAGCAATCTTATGTTTTATGATAAGTTTGCATTTGGCATAAGTCTGGAAGAGGCGATATCAGCTTATGATTATTTTGTTGCTTTTGAATCTGACCCTCCTTTTAGTAATTATGATTCTTTGGAAGAGTTTAAGGAATGGGCAACCGCGGAAACGATGGATGGCCGCGACACGGCATTTAACTGTCATGTTGAGAAGGAAAGCGGTATTGGTGATATGATAATTTCGATCTACAACCTGACGGATTCCGAGGTCACGGTCTGGGAATGTATAGAGAATAACCAATTCGTATATGAAAGTCCTTATACAATTGGATGGGAAATTTTCGGCATTCCTGTTCCATATGTGCAATATACGGATAACAAAGAAGGATTGACGGAACTGGTAGAACTTTTGGGACGGCCAACTATGGTACTGGCTTCCTCTAATGATATATCGGAAACGGGCAGAGAGGGCGAGGAAGAATTTGCTGAAACCGTATTTAGAGGCGGCGGAAGTATAAGATATCATCTGATGTATGAAAGAGGGGAATATATTCTGGACATTGGGGTTGTTGAGAATTGCCATGACGGTGTTTACGAAATTTTATGTCGACTGTCATATTATACAAGTGGCTATTTTGAGTATTTGTCGGGGGAAACATTGGAGAGTGTGGAGATGGAACATTATGATTTTGAATAGGAGAGAGAAAGAGCGTAACAGGAACCCGCATTGAAACAGAAAAGGATCCCTATGCCGGAGGAAGGCATAGGGATTTTTGGGTAAAAAATAAAAAAATTCCAACCTTTTAATTAAATAAAAGAATCTATCTTTATTAAGGAGGTAAAATTGCGTAAGATGGGCTAAATTCGCGGACCATGAAAGGAGAAACAAGATGAAAATGGAAGGAAATCGATTAGGGGAGTTAGTTGAAAAGGCAAAACAGGGAGATCCTGCGGCATTTGAAGAACTGTATTCTATTAGTTGCAAAAAGGTGTATTTTACCTGTATCAGCTTTCTTCGCAATGAGGAGGATGCAAAGGATGTGATGCAGAATGTTTACATCACCGCCTATGAGAAACTTACTTCGCTTAACGATGTTGAAAAATTTATTCCATGGATAAACAAGATCGCGGTAAATAAGTGCAAGAAGCTTCTGATGAGAAGAACGGCGGTTTTTACGGACGCTGAGAAGGTCGGCAACGAGCTGACGGAGGAAAACGAAAATTTCCTTCCTGAGGAGTACATTACCCAAAAGGAAAAACGAAAACTGGTAATGGATATCATGAGAAATACGCTTTCCGATATTCAGTACAAAACGGTCATACTTTATTATTTTAACGGATTGTTGATTGATGAGATCGCGGATATTATGGAATGTCCGCCAGGAACGGTAAAGTATAGGCTGAGTGTTGCCCGTGCCAAGATCAGGGACGGCGTGGATGCATATGAAAACAGAAGCGGAGAAAAGCTTTATTCTGTTGTGGGACTGCCGCTGCTGATGAGGCTGCTTTATGAGGAAGCGGAATCTAGGGCGGTGCCGGATATGCTGCAGGAAATTATGGAAGCCGTCAGAGGACATCTGGCAGCAGGGGCGGTGGAAAGTGCTGCAGCTGTGGGAAAAACTGTAGGGACAACGGAAAGCACAGCAGCCGCAGGAGAAGCAGCGGGAACGATAGAAAGCGGTACTGCCGCAGGAGAAGCAGTGCAAAATACGATAAGCGGTATCGCAAATAGTATAAAAGGAGGAACTATGAAAGCAGGAATGAATACATTAATAGCGAAAATAGGAATAGCAGTAGCAATCGTAGCGGTAATTGCCGTAGGAGCGGTATTTCTCATTAGAAATAGCGGAGAAGAGGAAGCGTCAGGCAGGGGAAGGAGAGACGACGCACAGGAGCAGACATCAGGGAGTGACGATGCGCAGGGACAGACGTCAGGGCATGGATCGGAAGGTGATGCACAGGACCAAGTGTCAGGGAGCGGTGCAGGAGATGATACACAGGGTCAGGTGGTGGAATTTTCCGGCGACTGGGATATGATTGAGGAGAGCGGTTACCCACCGTTCTGGTTTAAGTATGCCAATCTGGGGATGCTGGAGGAGATGGATTTTAGCAATCTTATGTTTTATGATAAGTTTGCATTTGGCACAAGTTTGGAGGAAATGATATCTTCATATAACAATTTTAGTATACATGAGTATTGCTCTCCCAATGACAGTGGGTTTATAACTTATGTACCGGCTTTAAATTCTCTAGAGGAGTTTAAAGAATGGGCAAACACAAATACGATAGGAGCAGGATATTATAATTCTTTAGACATTTGGTGTTATACGGAGGAGGATAATTATAGCGATCAAATGAAGGTTCAAATTTACAATTTGACAGATTCCGAGGTGACGATTTGGGAGTGCATAGAGAATGGTCAGTTTAAATATGATGCTAATGCAGCGCATGGGGATGCATTTGCGGTGTTTGGTGTGCCATATAATAGTGGGAATCTGGCAGATAACAGAGAGGCGCTTACGGAGCTTATGGAGATCCTTGGGAAACCTTCGATGGTAGCTAATTGTCGTAATAGTCAATTATCGTATGTAGACAGAGAGGAAGATGAAGAATTTTCTGAAACTGTATCTTTAGGAGGTGGAACTATAAGTTATCGGCTGGTATATGACAGAGGGGATTATATTCTGCAAATTCCTGTTGTTGAAATTGCCGTTGGCGGTTCTTATAGCAGCACTACTTGTATTGTGACGTATCTTACAAAGGATGTTTATGAGTACATACAAGAGAAGTATCCTGATTCGCTAGAGATCATTCAAGATGTATATGATTTTGAATAGGGGAGAGCGTTTTCGTTCCGGAAAGTAATTTGGATAAGAGGGTGTCCTGAAAGTCATGGTGTGACTTTTCTGGAAACCCTCTTTTTTATATTGGAAACAATTTTTTTGGTAAATCTTAAATTAGTAAGATATAAATTAGTAAATCGTAATTGACTAATTGAAACCTGTGTGCTAAAGTTGAGATAATAAGGAATGGAGGCAATAGTATGTTTATTGGTAGAGAGCGTGAGCTGGCAGCCCTTGATAAATTATATATATCTGATAAATTTGAGTTTGCAGTTATTTATGGACGACGTCGTGTGGGAAAAACCGCGCTCATCACTCAATTTATTAGGGATAAGAAGGCAATCTACTTTATGGGGGTAGAGAGTAACGAAAAACAGAATCTGGAAAATTTTAGTAAAACTATTATGGAATTTGGAACAGATATTCCGGTTGAAACGGCCTTTATTTCGTTTCAGGCAGCATTAGAATATGTTTTTAAGCTGGCGGAAAAAGACCGTCTCATTTTAGCAATCGATGAATATCCATATGTGGCGCGGTCTTCCAAGAGTCTTGCGTCTACTTTACAGCTTTTTATTGATAAATATAAAGACAGTTCAAAATTGATGCTGATTCTCTGTGGATCCTCAATGTCTTATATGGAAGACCATGTGCTTGCCTACAAAGCGCCGCTTTATGGCAGACGGACATCGCAAATGAAGATCTTGCCATTTGATTTTGCAGATACATGCCGGTATTTCAAAAATTTTTCCGGCGAAGACAAAGCTCTGGTTTACGGCATGGTGGGAGGAACGCCGCAGTATCTGTTGCAAATGGATGACAGAAGAAGCGTTGAGGAGAACATTAAGAATACATTCCTGAATCCAACATCCTCGCTCTTTGAGGAGCCGGAAAATCTATTGAAGCAGGAGGTACGGGAGCCTGCGCTTTATAATGCCATTATAACGGCTATTGCAGCAGGAGCTTCCCGTATGTCAGAAATATCTGCAAAGGTTGGCGAGGATACCAGCGTCTGCGCTGCTTATTTGAAAAATCTAATGACGTTGGGATTGATTCAAAAGGAAACCCCTTATGGAGAAAAGGAATCTCGAAAGTCGATTTACACTATCGATGATAATATGTTTCGATTTTGGTATCGGTTTGTACCAGAGAATCATTCAATGATTGGCCGTGGAGTAACGGATTTAGCCTATAAACGGATCGAACCATACCTGTCACATTATATGGGGAAGGTATTTGAGGAGATATGTATGCAGTATCTCTGGAAACTATTATTATGCGGTGAATCTCCTATAGAGTTCAAGGAACTTGGGCGTTGGTGGGGGACTGATCCATCCACCCATGGTCAGGCGGAGATTGATATTATGGGTGAACAGGATAAAGATACCGCATTGTTTGGCGAATGTAAATGGACAAATGAAAAGGTAGATGCGAGTGTTTTAGAAACGCTGGTAAGGCGAAGCCAAATATTCCATTATAGCGAAATGCATTTTTATCTATTTGCAAAAAATGGGTTTACAAAGGGCTGTGCGGAAGCCGCGGGTAAGTTAGAAAATGTTACGCTGGTGCAGTATAAAGATCTTTTAGAAAAAATTATAGAATGATCCGGGAGAAATTGAAATATGAAAAAGATAACAACCGTTATATTTGATCTGGATGGTACGCTTTTGGATACGCTGGAGGATCTGACGGATGCCGTCAACTACGCGTTGGAGCAATGCGGCTGTCCGGGCAGAAGTATCGACGAGGTCAGAAGCTTTGTGGGCAACGGCATCCGCAGGCTGATAGAACGCGCCGTTCCCACAGATGCTTCTATAGAGCTGACGGATAGGGTATATGCATACTTCAAGGAATATTATGATATCCACTGTATGGATAAGACGAGGGCATATCGGGGCGTTCCGGAACTGATCAGGAAACTGTACCAAAAGGGTTTTCATATGGCGATCGTATCTAACAAGGCAGATCATGCGGTAAAGGAACTGAACCGTCATTTTTTTGCGCCTGAGATACAGGTTGCCATCGGTTCGACAGAAACGGGAAAGAAAAAACCGGCCCCCGATCTTGTATGGCAGGCATTGAAGGAACTTGGCAGCAGTAAGGAAGAAGCAGTCTATATCGGAGATTCCGACGTGGATCTTGCTACGGCAGTCAATGCAGGATTGCCCTGCATGGCAGTTTTATGGGGATTTCGCGAAAGGGCGTTTTTGGAGCAGACATGGGACAGACTGCAGGCAGACCTGCAGGGTGAGTACGGAGCAGATCTGCAGTTTGCAGAGCAGGCGGAGGATATTATGGAACTGCTGGGGAAGTTGGGGGATGCTACTCCTCCAAGAGCAGTTTTTTCGGAGTGATTGATGAAAAGCATTTATTAATATGGGGACAAAATATTAAGGTTTTCTTCATTCATGCCGATAAAAAATATGTAGTATATCCACGGATGGATATTTTATAACTACATTTATAACCACAGATAAATTAAATGCAGGGAGGCGGAGTATGAAGATTGTAAATAATGGTAATGAAAGACAGCTGCAGACGACGGCGGATACCGTGGGGGGACGTACAAGATCGCTGCAGGAGATCAAAGACGATCAGAAAAATCAGAAGAAGCAAAGCGGTGCGATCTATTCCGGAGAATTGCGCTGGTGGGGACTGGGACAGGATAAGGTTGAAGAGGAAAGAAGAAAGGCGAAGGAGATCGCCCAGTATCTCGTGGATAAGGTAAAGGTAAAGGATCAGGCGGAGCTTACGGAGATAGATGAGCAGAATGCCCACGCTGAGGAGCTTAGAGCACTCGCAAAGGAAACGGATGAGAGGATCGGAGCTGCTAAAAGGGATCTTGCGGAACTGGAAGATGTGGATCCTGACGATAAGGATGCGGCAGAGAAGAAAAAGATGCTGGAAGGTGCATTGGCAGACTTGCAGGAAGAAAAAGCCAGGCAGGAGGATGATATGCGCGCAGCATATGCTGTTGCACGTGGTATGAAGTTAGAGCGTTTAAAGCATCATGATATGCTGGATGCGCAGGAGCAGGGCGAAGAGATTCTGGAAGCTGCGGAGAAAAATGTGATCGGTATTCTGACAGAAGAAGTTAAGAATAAAGTCGATCAGGATATGGAAGAGACAAAAGAAAAAGCAGAAGAGAAGAAGGAAGAAGAGGAACTGCTGGAAGAAAGGATCGAAGCGGCAAAAGAAAGACGGGAAGAAAAGGACGACAGGATCGAGAAGGATACGAAGGATCTGGTGGAGCTTCAGCAGGAACAGGAAGAGATCCGCAAGCAGCAGGAAAACAGCAACCTTCCGGATATGAAGAAGTCTCTGGAACTGGTGGTAGGCGAGTTGCAGCTGGCAGCAGAGGATGTTAAGGGTCTGCTGGTGGATAAAGAACTATAGAAGACAACAGTATTCCAAAGTATTTAGGAACCTTCAAATTGGAGTAAAAATGAACTGACTGCCGATTGTTAGGATTTTAAGTTTAACAATTGGGGGTCAGTTCATTACCAGTTTGGAGGTTTTTTTGATAGATGGTATTCTGTATAAATGGGGCTCTCTGGCTATTATGATAACAGGCAGGAAAGTTCTTGCCTGTTATTTCCTGATAAATTTGAAGAAAAATCTAATATTTTGTTAAAAAAAGGTATCTATATATATGAGGAGGTAAAATTGCGGCAGACGGACGAAAACCGCAGACTATGAAAGGAGCTGCCGAAGTAGGCAAGGAGGAGTAAGATGAAAATGGAAGAAAAACGATTGAGAGAGTTAGTTGATAAGGCGAAACAGGGAGATCATGCGGCATTTGAAGAACTGTATTCAATCAGCTGCAAAAAGGTGTATTTTACCTGCATTAACTTTCTTGGCAATGAGGAGGATGCAAGGGATGTGATGCAGGAGGTATATACCACTGCCTATGAGAAACTTGCTTCTCTGAATGATGCTGAAAAATTTGTTCCATGGATCAACAGAATAGCAGTAAATCGTTGCAAGAAAATACTAATGAAAAAAGCTGCAGTCTTTATGGAGATTGATGATGCAGTTGATGAGCTGACAGAAGAAAATGAAAATTTTCTTCCGGAGGAGTATATCACCCAAAAAGAAAAAAGGAAACTTGTGATGGATATTATGAGAAATACGCTTTCTGATATCCAGTACAAAACGGTCATACTTTATTATTTCAACGGATTAGCGATCAGTGAGATCGCAGATATCATGGAATGTCTGCCGGGAACAGTAATGAATAGGCTGAGTGTTGCCCGTGCTAAGATCAGGGACGGCGTAGACGCATACGAAAACAAAAGCGGCGACAAGCTTTACTCTGTTGTGGGACTGCCGCTGCTGATGAGGCTGCTTTATGAGGAAGCGGAATCCATGGCAGTGCCGGATATGCTTCACAACATTATGGAAGCCATCAGGGTACATCTGGCAGCAGGGGCAGTGGGAAGCGCTGCAGCCGCAGGAGAAACAGCGGGAACAACGGCAAGCGCCGCAGCCGCAGGAGAAGCGGCGGGAACAACAGGAAGCACCGCAGCCACAGGAGAAGCGGTGCAAAATACGATAAGCGGTAGCGCGAATAGTATAAAAGGAGGAATTATGAAAGCAGGAATGAATACATTAATAGCTAAAATAGGAATAGCAGCAGCAATCGTGGCGGTAATTGCTGTAGGTGCAGTATTTTTTATGAATAATAGCAAAGACGAGGAAGCGTCAAATGGAGGAACGAGAGATTTCGTGCAGGAACAGACGGCAGGGAGTGGAACAGGAGATAATGCTCAGGGGCAGACAGCGGATGAAGCGCTGGAAATGCTGAATGCGGAAATCAATGCCGCAATCGAAGTTGACCAGCGAGAGGCGGAAGAACGGGCGCAACAGTTAGAGGAAGGATATCCGGAAGGGATTTTTCCTGCTGCAAGTTATATTTGCAGGGATCTTCTGGATGAAGGATCGGACATATACATAGATAAGTATATACTTAGTTCATTTGATGCTGGAAGTGTATATTTTGATTATATATATGATTCGGATACAAAAATTTATACAATCTATGATACTGAAACATCCGGATTTTCAGGAACTAAAAGCCACTATTTGAAGGGATATTTAAATGAAAATGGAGATTTTATTGTAATTTATTATACGCGATTTGATTCTTTAACAGATGCAGGATTAGAGCGAGAAGTTAATGAAAATATGTTTGATTTTTTAAGGAGGGCTACAGAAGAGTGTCCGGAGGCATTTGAAGTTTTTGTAGATGATATTGAATGGGTTTATGTAGAGTATAATAGGTATAATAACTAGATTAATGTTATACTAAAGAGGATAATGAAGCAGGGCTAACTTTTTTATTTATTTAAAAAGATGATTGGCGTTGGTGTAAAACATAGAAAAACCAGTAAAATGCTTTATTCTATAGGGAAAAGTATCTCAAAGAGAACACACGCATTAGCTTAGTTGATAATATAATATATACTAAAAGAACGTCAAGAAGATGGGAGTTTACTTCTGGACAAATTGTCCAGAAGTAAACATATAATTAAGAGAAAGAAATGTAATTTGGAAAAAAGTATGTAAAGAACTGAAATTGTGTCCTTTTTTATGAGAAAATTATCTTTGCCTTTTCGCCTCATGAACAGAACCTTTTCTGCCATATAAAAATGAATTATGGAATCCTGCAAATTGAATTTGGAAATCCAAAAATGAATTTTAAAAATTGAAAAATTTGTTTACAAGTCCTATCATAGATGATATACTTGGCACACGTGAAAAACATTTGCGACTGCCGTCTGGACAGCCCAAACATTCTGGCGTTTCGCCACATTTCACAGTTTTAAGGTAACCCGTTAGCGTTTGCAGTGATTTAAGCGTTGCAGGAAAAAGATTGCAAAGTTTTAACTGTTGCAGGAAAAGATTTCAATGACTTAAGCATTGCAGCAAAAGAAAAAATAAAAGGATGATCATATGTCAGAAAAAACTCTGACGACACAAACCGCTGTTTATGGATATTGCGCTTCTGGTAGGCGGCACGGATTATTATCATCTGGAATGTCAGATGAAAAACGATCATGAAATGGTGATCCGTATGTTTGCCTATGACGTGCATTTCGCGATCACCCATACGAGATGCTCCGTTTCCGATCTCGGTTAAGACGGAAAAAGAAGATTACGGAAAAGGAATTGACAGAGTATCTGGCGGAAGTTATATTAATTTTAGAGGAAGAGCTTGCCAAGCAAAAGGCGGAAAATGCCAAGCAGGAGACGGAGATAGCTAAGCAGAAAGCGGAGAATGTTAAACAGGCGGCAGAGTTAGCCGAGTAAAAAGCGGAGAACCAACGTTTGCAGGAGATGCTTCGTTTGGTGGGAACGAATTAACCTTAAAAAGAATCTTAAATTTTTCTATGGGAAGGGTGAGATCATGAAGAAGAGACGTTTAGGCAAAACAAATTTAATGGTAAGTGAAATCGGTTTTGGCGGAGAATGGCTGGAACGCCATCCCGAAGATGAGTCTGTGGAATTAATCAGATATGCAGGGGAAAAGGGTATTAACATTATTGACTGCTGGATGCCGGATCCAAAATCAAGAGATATCATAGGAAAGGCAATGTTAGGAAAAAGAGAGCAGTGGTATGTGCAGGGACATATAGGATCTACATGGCAGAAGGAACAATATGTGCGCACCAGGGATATGAAAGTTGTTAAGCCTGCTTTTGAAGATTTGTTAGAACGACTTCAGACGGATTATATAGATCTGGGAATGATTCATTTTGTGGATTCTATGGAAGACTGGAATCATATTATGAATTCTGAATTTATAGAGTATGTCCATGGGCTTAAGGAGGCGGGGAAGATACGTCATATTGGCATGAGTTCCCATAATCCGCAGATTGCGAAGCTTGCTGCACAGTCAGGGCTTGTTGAGATGATACTGTTTAGTATCAATCCCGCGTTTGATATGCTTCCTGCCAGTGAAAACTTTGATGATATGATGGCCGAAGAATATGATCAGAAACTGACCGGAATAGATCCTGACAGAGTTGAGTTATATAAGCTTTGTGAACAAAATGATATCGGCATTACGGTGATGAAAGGATTTGCCGGAGGCAGGTTGTTTGATGAAAAGCGATCTCCTTTTGGTGTAAGCCTTACTCCGATACAGTGTATTCATTATGCGCTTACGCGTCCGGGGGTTTCTTCCATTCTATGCGGTTATGATACAAAAGAGCAGGTGGATGCTGCATTGGCATATGAAACGGCTTCTACGGAAGAAAAGGACTATGCGTCAGTGATTGCCAATGCGCCACTTCATTCTTATAAAGGCGAATGTACCTATTGCGGACACTGTAAACCATGTGTAGCAGAGTTGGATATTGCAATGATCAATAAGTATTATGACCTTGCGACGATGCAGCCGGAAGTGCCGGCGACGGTAAAATCTCATTATATGCTGCTGGGACATAAAGCCTCAGAATGTATAGGCTGTCATGCTTGTGAATCCAGATGTCCGTTTGAAGTCCCGATTGCGGAAAGAATGAAAAGAACAGCGGAATTATTTGGATGTTAAATTCTCTGGAGGATGCTTCTTTGGAAGCATCCTTTTAATATATGTTAAAATCGTGGAATGGCGGATAATAAAATAGCAAACTTTGGAATTGATCACTTAACAGGAGTGCGGGAAACCCTGTAAAATGACTGTTTGATCAATAAACGTCGATGGAAAGACAGTAGACTTTTGAATAGGCGATTGATATAATAAATATATATGTTTTGCGTGAAGCAGCCTGCGATGGCAGAGAAAGTATGGTAATAGATATGGGTAACTTGGATTCTGATAGGAAACAACAGCAGGAACTGCATTTTCCTATGATGGAACATTCTGAATATCTGAAAGCGCAAGATCAGGAAATTGAACGCGGAAGAGAAGAGGGATTGGATGTTTCCCTGTATGAAAATCCGGAATTTAACTGGCTGCAGATGGAGCAGATCCGGATGGGGCTTAAGGACGGGGTAGATGCTTCCCTATATGCGCATCCGAAGTACAACTATGATACCATGCGTCAGATCCGGCTTTCACTCTATTCCGGTATCGATCTTATTCCTTATCTTCACAGAGGGTTTAAGGACGATTCTCTGGAGGAGATTCGGATGGCCCTGATGAATAAGATTCCGATTGATGAATGGCTGAAAGATGAAATGTGTGCGCCACAAATCCATGAAATCCGGATAGGGTTGTGCGAGCAGTTAGATATTTCCGCTTATTGTGACACAAAGTATAATTGGATGCAGATGTATGAAATCCGTTTGGGGCTGGAAAAGAAACTGGATGTCTCCGTCTATGCCAACGCCCTGTATAGTCACTGGCAGATGAAAGAGATCCGCCTTGGGATGGAGGCCGGTCTGGATGTATCCTCTTATTGCAGTCTTGTCCTTTCCGCAACAGATATGAGGGAAAAGCGTTTAGAGCTTATTAATGGTAAGATTCCCAAAACGGCGGTTGAACAAGGGAAAGGCATGGATCTGGCGGCATACCGAAAAAAAGAATTTGTTATTTCAGTGGAGAACAACGGTAATAAAGCGTATGCGTATATCCCATGGACACCCGGAAATACGGTAGCAAAGGAAGATATTTATTTTGATCTGGGGAGGCGGGGAATCGTCTTTGGTATCAAAGACGACGCTATTTCTGATTTGATAGAAAATCACCGGATGAATGAGAAAGTTTTGATTGCCGAGGGAATCCCGCCTAAAACGGGCGAGGACGGCTGGTTTGAGTTTTTTGTCAGACTGGATTTGCCTCGGATCCCTGCGCCTCTTCCCGATGGCAGTGTGGATTATGTTAATATCGAGGCTTTTGAAATGGTTGAGAAAGGCGAGAAAATAGCACTATATCACCATGCGGGAAAAGGAACTGACGGAAAGAATATCTATGGGGAAACCATTCATGGGGAAAACGGAAAAGATAAGAAACCTCTGCGTGGGGAAGGATTCCAGATTGAGTCTGATGGAGTGACTTATGTCTCCAGATTAAATGGAAAATTTGAATATATCAACGGCCGGATTATCATTACCAATATGCTGATTGTCCGTGAAGACGTTACTTCGGTGACGGGCAAGCTGGAGGTGGATGGTTCTGTATATGTGATCGGCAGTATTTATTCCGGCGGGTATATCAAAGCCACCGGCGACATCATCATCGAGCATAATGTTGAGACGGCGCATTTGATTGCCGGCGGGAACGTGATGATTAAAAAAGGAAGCTGTTCCAAACAGGACTGCTTTATCGACGCCGGCGGGGAAGTTTCGGGAAGCTTTTTTGAGGCTGCCAATATCAATGCAAGGGGCAATGTTAAGGCCAATTATATAATGAACAGCAACATCAATACCATGGGCAGGGTCATTATCTCGGGGAGCAAGGGCTTATTACTTGGTGGACGGATCTGCGCCGTAAAGGGAGTGGATACTTATAATCTGGGTAATAGTTCCCACCGGAAAACACTTTTGGAAGTCGGGAGAAATGAACTGTATGATAAGGAGCAGGCGGAATATGCCGTAAAAAGGGAACAGCTTGTAAAAGAGCTGTCTGCGCTGGAAAAGAGTTGGGAAAAGCTTGCCCAGCTGGTTGCTGCCAAGAGAGAGGTCCCGGAAGAGATGGTGCGGAAAGTCCATGCCACCATTGTTGCAACCAATCAGGAATTGGCTGAACTGGACGCTGAAGTATCCAAGCTGGCTCATATGACGGACGAGAATATGCTTATGCCTGTCTGCATCAGGGGAAAGGCATACGAGGGCAGCATAATTGTGATTAACGATATCAAATACATGCTGACGTCAGTTGTCAGCCGGGTTGTCTTTAAACTCCGGAACAATCGGGTTGTAATCGTAACATTGTTTAAATAAAGAAGGAATGGGGGAATTTATGAAACGTGATACAATTTTAATTTTTGAGGATAATACCATTGAACGTGAAATTCTGGCGGAATTGTTTCGTGGGGAATACAAAATTTTAGAGGCGGAAAACGGTAAAAAGGGGATCGAACTTTTAAACAGTAATTTTCAATCGATTGCTGTTGTCCTGATAGATAATATGATGCCTGTCATGGATGGGTTTGAGGTAATGAAATTCCTGAAAGAAAAAAATGTTATGAATAAAATTCCGTTTATTATGATCACGGGACAGGATTCTTGGGAATTTGAAAAAAGAGGTTATGAATACGGGATTGTGAGTTATATTAAAAAACCTTATCAGGCGGAAGTCATAAAGCAGGTAGTGAGCAATGCGGTCGGCTGGTTTCATTATAAAATGCAGCTGGAAGTTGTGGTTAAAAAGCAGAATGATAACATTCAGAAACAGAATGACAGATTAAAGAAGCAAGCGAAGAAGCTAAGCCAACTGAATGAGATTTTGATTGATTCCCTCAGCAATATAGTGGAATTTAGGAATTTGGAATCCAAGCAGCATATTAAAAGGGTTCGCGAGTTTGTTCAGTGTCTCGGAAAAAGCATTATAAAGCTTTATCCGGAATATGAACTTACCCCCGAAAAACTGGATCAGATCAGCTGGGCTTCCTCCCTCCATGATATCGGGAAAATTGCGCTCCCGGATAATATTATTTTAAAATCAGGCAGGTTGACGGAAGATGAATTTGAATTGATTAAATCTCATACTACTAAGGGAGAGGAAATTATATCACAGGCTATTCAGCTAAATGATAAGAATATTTTTGATTATGCATGCGACATTGCCAGACATCATCATGAAAAATATGATGGGAATGGCTATCCTGACGGTCTGAAAGGTGATGAGATCAGCATAGCGGCGCAGATCGTTTCCTTGGTGGATGTATATGATGCACTTACTTCCAAACGTGTTTATAAAGACGCTTATGAACCGGACCGGGCGTACCAGATGATCATTAACGGACACACCGGTACGTTTTCACCCAAATTGCTGAAGGCGTTTACCGAAGTGCGTGCGGAATTTGAAAAATTGTTGGTTTTATACCGCGACGAAGAGTAAGCGGTAAGGAGACAATCCTGCAATAATTCCCGGCATGATTTCATTATACTGATAAAGAGTTTATACGGAGGAAATATGTCATGTTTCGACAGGGAATTATATTTGATCTGGACGGTACGCTTTGGGATTCTTCTGAAGCAGTTGTGCAGTCGTGGAACGAGGTGATCAGGACGTTTTCTGATTTTCACGAGTTGATCAGTGTGGAAAAGATGCAGTCTTATATGGGTATGCCCATGGATGAGATTGCTTATGCGTTTTTTCAAGGTCTGTCGAAGCCGCGGGCTTTGGAACTGATGGATATCTGTATGGCCAATGAGAACGCTTATATCCTGCGAAACGGCGGAAGGCTGTTTGATGGACTGGAGGATACGCTGAAAAAATTGCGGGAAAACTATTTCCTTGCGATTGTCAGCAATTGTCAGAAGGGATATATCGAAGCGTTTTTAACATACCACCATATGGAAAACTATTTTCAGGATATCGAAAGTTATGGCAACACCGGACTGCAGAAGGGCGATAATATCCGATTGGTCATGGAACGTGATCGCATTGACAGCGCGGTCTATGTTGGAGATACCATGGGAGACTATACGGAGACCATGCGCGCGGCGCAGGAGGTAAGCAGCTTCCGGCCGCCATTAAAACTCCAGTTTCTGCATGCGGCATATGGTTTTGGCAAAGTGCCGGAGGGAACTGCTTTCATTTCAGATATCACGGAACTTCCTGATGCTACGGAACGGATTCTTGGATCTCCGCAGTAGGATTTTAGCCGTGATTTGCGCTGAATATATCCGCAACTTCGGTGATGGTGATATAGGCGGAGGAATCGATTCCGTGTATGATGGAACGCATCCTGCCGATCTGAAAACGGTTCACGACAAAATAAATGAAAGAGCGGGATTCGCCGGAAAATCCCCCTTTTGCGTCTAATATGGTTACACCGCATTCAAAGGTCTCAGACAATGCCTTGACGATTTCATCCGGTTTCTTTGTGATAACGATGGCTGCCTTGGAGCGGTCTAAACCTTCTACGATAAAATCCAATGTTTTTAATGCCGCAAAATAGGTTACGATGGAATAAAGGGGCAGAGTCCAACTATGCATGATGATGCCGCAGGCAATATATAACAACAGGTTATAGATCATGACAAAAGTGCCTACCGAGATGCCGATTTTTTTCGCAAAGATCACAGCCATAACCTCAATCCCGTCCATAGCGCCGCCAAAGCGTATTGCGAGTCCGCTTCCGATGCCGGAGATGATGCCGCCGAATACGGAGCATAGTAAAAGATCCGTTCCTGCGAGAGGGGATGAGTCGCTTACATCCACCGGAATAACATATGTAATCAGCCATGCGGTTAGGGAATAAATGACGACGGAATAGATTGCGCGGATGGTAAATTCCTTGCCCTGACGTTTCAGTCCATATAAGAACAAGGGGATATTTAATACGATCAGGAATACTGACAAAGAAAGCGCCTTCGGCGTAATCTGCGATAAGAGCATAGATGTGCCGGAGATTCCGCTGTCATATAATCTTACCGGAGCAAGAAACACGGTGATGCCAAAAGCATTGATCATTCCTGCAAGAGTGAGAAAAACATATTGCCATTTTGATTTTTCCATGAAGATTCTCCTTTTTTATATGATATCATTTTACAAAATAGGGATGCCGGCAATGATTCATTGGCACTGTCCCGCGAGGTAATCCACAAACTGCTGTGCTGTCCGTCCGGAAATACCGCCGTGGGAAAGTTCCCACTGGGTGGCTTTAGCGCAAAGCTCAGCATCGGATAACATGATCTCAGGGTGCTTTGCTGCAAGGAAACGGACGATGTTGTAATATTCTTCCTGCTGTGGTTTGGCATAAAAGATCGATACGCCAAATCTCTGCGCAAGGGAGAGTTTTTCCTGTATCGTATCGGAACGGTGTACTTCTCCGTTGTGCTCCATGTCGTTCTTGTCGTTCCAGCTTTCCTTGATCAGATGGCGGCGGTTGGATGTGGCATAGATCAACACATTATCCGGTCGGGTTTCCAGCCCGCCTTCGATGACCGCCTTCAGGTATTTATACTCGATTTCAAAATCCTCAAAGGAAAGATCATCCATATAGATGATAAAGCGGTAATTCCGGTTTTTAATATGGGAGATGACGCTGGAAAGATCCTGAAACTGATGTTTATAGATCTCGATCACGCGCAGTCCCTGATTATAATATTCATTGATGATCGCTTTGATGCTGGTGGATTTTCCGGTGCCACTGTCGCCAAATAGTAGGACGTTATTGGCTTTTTTGCCCTGAACAAAAGCTTCCGTATTATCAATTAGCTTTTTTTTCTGCAATTCATAACCCACAAGGTCGCTTAATAAGACGCTGTCCGTGTTGGTGATCGGCATAAAGACTAACTGATCTTGTTTTCTGGTGATGCGGAAAGCCTTGTTTAGTCCAAACATTCCTACGCCATATGCTTTATAAAAATCCGTAATGATCGTAAAGATTTCATTTTCATCCTTTGCGTTTTCGATCTGACGGCTGATGGATTTTACCTTTTCACTGACTTCCCGGTTATACATCTGTTCCTTTTTTGGGATAGAATGATAATTTGTAATGGTGGAAAAACAGTCGATGCCCAAATCGTTTTCAATGGAAGAAAAATCAAATTCAAATAACGATTTAAAAATCTTAAAGTCCTTTCTGGCAAAAGTGTTGACCGTTCCGTCGCTGGCACCGTTTTTTTCACAGGTCAGGCTGAAGGAATTTTCATTCGTGATAAGAAGATAGGCGAGATAATTGTGCCAGAGATTCTCATCAAAACCATACTGCGTCGCAAGATCCAGAAGACGCTTGATCTCCTGATAGATGCGTGTGACCAGAGAAGACGGCTCCTCGGATTGATTCTCATATGCCCGGTAGATGTCGGCAAGCCTGCAGATAATGCTGTCCCTGCCAAGATCATGATAAAGCACCAGTTTTGCAATTTCATTATACATGAATATTCTCCATAATTTGTTTTCTTTTATTTCCTATAAGGTAACACGAATAAAACAAAATGTAAATCAGTGAAAAGAAATCTTTAATTGAAGGGCAGGGGATATTTGCGTTTTGATATTCTAGCCGTTATAATAAATAGACAAAATTCAAGTAAAAACAGTCAGATAAAAACAGGGAGAAAACAATGGGATATATTGAGGACTATAAAACGCTTTTACATCGTCTGCTGCAGGAACACAGGCTGTTGGAGGCTCGGGAGCTGTTTTTGGCATTCCATAAGACCGCGGTAAAATATGATGCAGAGCTATGTTATCTGGAAGCTGTCCTGTGTTATTATGAAGGAAAGTATCCGCTTGCTCTCTTTTGGACGGAAAGGGGAAAGAAGCTGGATGCCGGATATGAACCGCTTCAGGAACTGTTTTCGTTGTTGACAGAGGGGGAAGAACAGCCTTCATTTCCTGTTGATTGTTCCTTTCAAAACCGGAGATTAAGGATCGTTATCATCAAAGGATATCTGGAAATCTGTAACTTTACGCTGGAATATTTTCGAAAAGTTTTTGAGGAATTAGGGCATGAAATTTATCTGCTGGATCTGAAGACGTTTCGGGAGACGGGGAATGATCTTCTGGAGTTTGTAAAGGATGGGCTGGATTTTGTGCTGACGATAGATAATGACGGACTGTCGCTTAAGTTTGATGAGACGCGCAGTCTATGGGAATTTTTGGGCGTACCGTGTCTGAATATTTTATTTGATCATCCTTATCTTTTCTTTGAAGCGTTGCCCGGACTTCCCAAAGTATGTGTGCCGGTCTGCATGGACCCATATCATGTCTTTTATATAAAACGCTTTTATAAGGAATTGAAACATAGTTATTTTATGCCGTTAGGAGGGGAGGAACCTCAGACGGAGCAAATGATCCCGTGGGAGCGGCGCAGTATAGAAGTTTTGTATGCTGGAAGCCTGAAAAGAGTTGCCGATGCTGTCAATGATGACTTTTCCCAAAAAGTAATGCTGTATCTGAGTGGTCATACGGCTTCTACGGCTGAGGAGGCGATTGAAATATGTTTTCGAAATCTCTCACAGGAAGAATTGGCAGCTTCTTTTCCTGTTTTGGCGGATGGCTGCGACCCTGCGTCGGCAGATGATGAACTGCTCAGGCGCGTGATCGAAACCTACCGCTTCTGTGATGTGAATACGCAGTATATTTATCGTAAAGAGTTGGTGCGGCAGCTGATCGATCAGGGAATCCATGTGACGGTTTACGGAGGCGGCTGGGAACTGCTTGGCTGGGACGATCATCCATATTTTCACCGGAATTCCTTTGCGCCGGCGAAAGAATGCATCTCCAAAATGCAGGACGCCAAATTTGTATTAAATGTTTTGCCGTGGTTTAAGGCGGGCACCCATGACCGCATCAACAATGCGATGCTGGCGCATGCGGTCTGCGTCACGGATCGGAGTAGCTATCTGGAAGAGCGGTTTACAGATGGGGAAGATCTGTTGTATGTTTCGCTGGAGGATGTCGGCGCGGTAGCAGGACGGATCAAGGAGTTGCTGCTTGATCCGCAGCGGGCGGAAAAGATCGCGGAAAGCGGATATCAGAAAGCAGTTTTGAGAGAAACATGGCAGAATAGGGCGATAGATATGCTTGCCAGAGTGATGGAAGCGCGTTTTGATGATGAAACATTGTAAGATTTTGTTGCATGATTTTTAAGGTATAAAATGCCACCGTTTACAGATACTAGAATTACCAAAATGAATTGCTTCAAATGAAAATTAACCTGAGATAAAAGCAGATTCATGATAAAGAAATATTTGTAAATGGAGGAAAAGATACATTATGAAAGCAACAGGGATTGTAAGACGGATTGACGATCTTGGCAGAATTGTAATTCCTAAGGAGATTCGTAGAAATCTTAGGATCAGGGAAAGTGATTCGATTGAAATATTTACAGGGCGTGACGGAGAAATCGTCCTAAAAAAATATTCTCCGATCGGGGAGATGGGAGTATTCGCAAAAAAATATGCGGAAAGCCTTGCGCAGATATCCGGCATGACCGCAGTGATCGCGGACAGAGATCAATTTATCGCAGTATCTGGCGGTTTCAAAGGGCTACATGGACAGTATCTTAGCAAAGAGCTGGAAGAGAAACTGGACCGCAGGGAGACCGTCATGGCGAACAGCGCGGAACGTGAATTTATCCATATTGATAAGGACGGTTCTGCGGAATATGAGCAGGAAATCATCTGCCCGATCCTCTGTGAAGGGGATGTGGTCGGTGCCGTGATCCTGCTTGCGACAGAAGAGAAGGCGGATATGACCGGAACGGAGAAGAAGCTGGTACAGACGGCGGCGAATTTTCTGGGGAAACAGATGGAAACGACATGAGTGGAAATCCGAATGATTTTTTAGTCTTCTTCAATCACTTGGATCTCCAGATAATCAAAATCGATCTGTTCGATAAAGTTGTCCTGATAAAAACGTGCTTTGGCAAACTGTTGAAACTCTTTGGCTGTTTTATCCAGCCAAAGGGGTTTGCCGAGATCAAACTGATTGCAGACTTCGTTTAATGCGTGAAATATCTTATGAGTGCGTGTGTCGTTTTCGTCGTTGCAAATGACAGTATCTTTGAGTAAACGGTTTTCTTTTATAATTTTTCCCCATAATCTGAACATTTTCGACCTCCGCGAACGTTGTTTTTGACATTTCTTAAGCTTTTGTTGAATTTTTATGCGATTTTTGAAGATTATATTGTAAAATTGCACTATCGTATAAGTAGTTTATCATAATGACTAAGAGAAAACGATTGAATAATAACTAAAAAATATGTAAATTTTATGAATTTATTGTAATATCTGTACAAATTGGAAGATTTATGCTATAATCTACTCAAATAGTAATGGAAGTAGGATATAGAGAGCAGCCTATAGGGAAAAGGGACGGCTATAAAACGCGGAGGCGATACTGTAAAGTATTGATAGAGATACGGAGAGAGGCAAATTAGAAACAAGCAATGCAAACAGTGACCAGACAAAAAGGAAGTGAAGTTATGGAATTTCGACCCTCGCAGAATTCTGAGGTTGATAGATGGAAAGAAGCAATTTTGGTATACAATTCGGCATTAAAGGAAATCGGGACGAGACTGGAGATTCTGAATGATGAATTTCAGCATGTACATAAGTACAATCCGATCGAGCATATTAAATCCAGAATAAAGTCTTCGGAAAGCATAGTTAAAAAACTTAAAAAACATGGTTTGGAATCCACAATTGAAAATATGGTGGAGCATGTGAATGATATCGCGGGCATCCGAGTGATCTGTTCCTTCACTTCAGATATCTACCGTGTTGCGGAGATGTTGGAAAGACAGAATGACATCAAGGTGTTATGTATCAAGGACTATATTGCGAATCCGAAACCAAGCGGTTATAAGAGCTATCATTTACTGGTTACGGTGCCGATTTTCTTATCAAACCGTGTGGTAGATGTAAAAGTGGAGATTCAACTTAGGACAGTAGCTATGGATTTCTGGGCAAGTCTGGAGCATAAGATATATTATAAATTTGAAGGAAAGGCTCCGGAATATATTAAGACATCACTGGTAGAATGTGCATTTATGGTATCTGCGCTGGATGACCAGATGATGCAGTTAAATACGGAGATCCAAAAACTAATGAGTGAAGATGAAAGAGATTGCTGGACGGAAATCTGATTGAGTGGATATTTTTCCGTTGGCTCGGAAAAATAAGGAAATGGCTGTTACTGATGCGTTTTATCAGATAACAGCCATTTGTGCGTTTATACAATTTACTGCGCATATTTATTCGAATTATCGGAAAATAAAGATCCCTAAAAAGAGGAGTGCCCGGATACTTTTGCAAGTATCCAGGCATATTATGAAAAAAATTACTTAATGTCTTGATTGATTTAGTAATAGTATAAACAAAATATATGAACGAAATATGAACACGGTTTTAAAAATGTGTTAAATTGACAAAAAATAAAGGCTTTTTGGAAAAAGAAATATAGAACTTGCACAAATGACAGATTGATACTTTTGGTTGTAAAAATGTTTTGAAAATGATAGAATAATCTTAGTTTTATGCAGATTTTGTAACCCAGAGAAAGGAATGGTTCTTAAATTATGGATAATTTTATGGATAAGCTGGCACAGAGATATAACGCGCAGGAGATGATTATGGCAAATGCACAGGCGGAGGCTGCAAGGATGCAGAATCTTCAGGAACAGGTGGAAGCATATGAGGCGGTTCTGCAGGAGATGCGTAAGCTAAATTATAAAAACACGGAGCTTACGGAGAAAATGTATTCTCTTGTGGATGAGAGCATTGAAAAGGTAAGAACTCTCCAATTGGAAGCAGTGGAGGGGAATGCAAGCGCGGAGATGGTAACCAGGGAAATGTCGGACGCAGTGACAGCCGCCCTGAATGAAGCGCTGAATAATATGGATGCGACTGTTGCGAAGACCCTTAGCGAATCTTTAGCCGTTTCTCTGGCACAACCGACAGAAGAACTGAAGCAGTCCACAGAGCTTGTGGGCAGTACGGCGCAGGGCATCAAGGATGCCATGCTGAAACTGGAGCTTTCGGCAGAGGCGCTGGCAGCTTCTTCGGCGGAGATTCAAAATACTGCGGTAGAAGTACAGACGTCAACAGAAGGATTTCGGGAGTCAGTTTTTGGAATGCAGGAAGACGTCAGAAATATAAGGGTGCAGATGGATGGCGTATATTCGGCTGCAGGCAGTATGCAGGAGCGGATGAGCGGTATTTACGCTGGTATGGGTAGCGTACAGGAAAGCATCGGTGGCGTTTATGCCGGTATGAGCAGCATGCAGGAAAGCATGAGTGGTATCTATTCAACTATGGGCGGCATGCAGGAGAGCATGGGCGGTATCCAGAGCGGTATTAGCGGAATCAACAATCTACAGGAAAGCATGCAGGGGATACAGGTCGGTATGAGTGGTCTGCAGGAAAGTATGCAGAGCGTGCAGGCTGGCATGAGTGGTCTGCAGGAGAACGTGCAGCAGGGGGTTCAGGTTGGAATCAATGGTGTGCAGGAGAGGATGCAGGGGATTCAGAGTGGTGTGGAAAGTCTGCAGGAGGGTATGCAGGGAATCCAAACCGGAATGACAGGCATCAGCGGCCTGCAAGAGACAATACAGGGAGTCCAGACGGATATCAGGGAAGGCATAGGCGATCTATATACGACGATAAATAATATGCAGGCGTCTATTGCCAGCTTGGTAGAAACATCGGCGCAGCCCAGCGACGTACATGATGTGGTGTCAGAAGAGCTTCGTGGCGGTTTGTCAGAGATTTCTTCTGCCGTTGGAGAGGTGAATACCGGAATACGTAATCTCAAATCCTCCACGGACGATACCAAAACAAGCTTAAAGACAGCATTTGAATCGGGGATTTATGGCTTGAAGCAGGACAATAGGGAAATTGTTGAATTCATGCAGCGGATGAACAACAATCTGATGGCCAAAAAAGAAGACCCTGAAAAGGAGCAAAAAGAGGCCGAAGCGAGGGAGAAAGAGGCTGAGAATCAGCGTATTCTGGAAGAACACTTCAAAACGCTGGAAGACTTTATGCATAAGGAAAGCGTAAAGGTTTATCGTAATGTACAGGCGGTCGTTAATGAAAAAATTGATCGTCAGGCGCTTGGCAACGAGGATCGCAACAATCAGATGATTGTAAGGGTGAAAGGGGTAAAGACAGCTGCGGTGATTGCAATTGTTTTAAGCTCCATCAATATCGTACTTACGTTATTGAATATTTTGGGAATCATATAAAGATATTATTTTTTGCCGAATCTTTTGACGGTATTTGCAGATAATAAGGTTGAAAAACTTTGTTTTTCAACCTGCAGGTTTTGTGCTACGCCAAAACCTGTGCCATTAGCTGCTCCTAAAAAACAGTCGCAGCATGGAGGCAAAAATGAAATATGAGGTTACGGAAAGGTATAGTTATTAGTATGAAAGTAACAGCGCTGATTATGGCAGGCGGCAAGGGAGAGCGTTTCTGGCCGAGAAGCCGTAAAAAAAATCCGAAGCAGTTCCTTTGTCTTACCGGAGACGGAAAAACAATGATCCAGCAGACAGTGGAGAGGATTCGTCCACTGGTGGAGCTGGAGGATATTTATGTTGCAACCAATAAGGATTATAAGCAGCTTGTAAAGGAGCAGCTTCCGGAACTTCCGGAGGAGAATATTTTATGTGAACCGGTAGGGCGCAATACCGCTCCATGTATCGGCCTTGGCGCCATATATATGAGCAGGAAATATGAGGATGCCGTGATGCTGGTGCTGCCCAGCGATCACCAGATCAAGTATAAGGGAATGTATCTGAACGTTTTGAGAGAGGCGATCAAGATTGCCGAAGAGGGAGAAAATCTTGTTACTTTGGGGATTACGCCTAATGCTCCTGAGACGGGCTATGGATACATTAAGTTCAATCCGGAAGTGATCAAGGGTAGGGCGTTTGCTGTTGATAAATTTGTAGAAAAGCCCAATGTGACAAAGGCAAAAGAATATTTGGAATCTGAAGAATATATGTGGAATTCCGGTATGTTTGCGTGGAAGGTTTCCACCATCTTGAAATCTATGGAGGACAAGCTTCCTTCTATTTATGAAGGGTTAAAGAAAATTGAGGACGCGATTGGCACGGAAGACGAGGAAGCTGTCATTAATGGCGCGTTTGAAATTTTCCCGTCAGAATCCATTGATTATGGAATTTTGGAGAAAGAAAACAATATTTACGTTCTGCCAGGGACGTTTGGCTGGGATGATGTGGGGTCATGGCTGTCGCTGGAACGGATGAAGCCGGTCAATGATTCCGGCAATGTTGTGGATGGTAACGCCATGACAGTAAATGTGAAGAACTGTATTATAGAGGGCTCTGATAAATTGATTGCTGCCATTGGCATTCATGATCTGATCATTGTGGATACAAAGGATGCAACATTGATCTGTTCTAAAGACAGCACCGCTGATATTAAGAAAATCGTGGAGAATCTTAAGATATGCAATCGGGATATCTATCTATAAGATGAGAAAGGACAAAGCAGTATTATGTCAATATGGCAGCAGGCTGTATGTTTTATCGTGTGGCTGTGTCTGATTCCTATGCTGGCGGGGATACTCCCATCCTATCTGCTGGAAGAGGGAAAGAAAAGAATAGGTACGGTATATTTGTCGGGCTGGATATTCATGCTGGCATTTTTCCAGATCATAGCAAGTATTATGGTGTTATTGAGACAGTCGTTGTCTGAACTGGCATGGCTGTTTTCTACTGTTATGTATTTTATGGCTCTGGCAGGGTGTTTCGTCATGCTGGTAGGGATCAGTAGGGAGTCTGTCCGGGGATATTTTCTTGCCCCTTCATGGCGAAGGATGAGCGGAAGCGAACGGGCTACTTGGATATTTTTCATTTTTTTGGTATGTTTTCAACTCTTTTTATCCATCTATATCAGCACGCCGGATGGAGATGACGCCTATTATGTGGCGCATGCGCAGATTGCGGCGCAGAAGGATACAATGTATCTGGAAAATGCCTATGTCGGCGGCTATGGGGCTCTCGATGCAAGACATGTGCTGGCACCCTTTCCAATGTTTATCGCATTCCTTTCTAGAAAAAGTAATATGCATGCATCTGCTGTGGCGCATATGATCCTTCCACTTGCGTTGATCCTTCTGACTTATCTGATCTATTATAAAGCTGCTTCTGTTCTTTTTCCGGATCATGAACGGGAGAAACGATCGGTGTTCATGACGCTGATGGTGGGGATGCAGTTGTTTGGCAGTTATTCGATCTATACCAATGAAACATTCTTTGTAACAAGAACCTGGCAGGGCAAGTCGGTACTCGCCAATATCGCCATTCCGGCAGCGTTTTATATTCTGCTCAGGATCTGTGCGTATACGGAGGTAGAACGGACGGATGAAGATATGGAATATGGGACGAAGTTGCCCCGTCTGATGATAGTGCTGTTTGCGGTGAATCTGGTTGGGGCATTGGCGAGCAGTCTGGGGCTTCTGCTTTTATGTTTTTTAGAAGGCCTGTTCCTGCTGATTATTGCTGTGAGAAATAAACGGTTTAGTGTTATTCCGACGGGGATGGTCAGCATGTTGCCGTGCGTTATTTATATCTTAATTTATGTATTGTGGTAAACAGTTGGAAACTTTAGTGATTGGAGGTCTGAGGAAGACCGGATGGAAGTGATGGAAGAGATTTTTAATGTGTATTCAAGGTATAGCGGCAGGGGTATCTTGATGGCGCTTTTTTTCGTTTCCCTTTTCTATCTGGCTTTGGCAGAGAAAAAGCGTACGGTTCGGACGATCCTGTTATATGGAAGCGTGGAGATTGTTATACTTATCTTCCTGCCGCCGGTTTATCATGCGTATGTCAGTTATGTAGATGCTACAACCTACTGGAGAATGTGGTGGATTTTGCCGGTGGGGATCGGACTGGCCTATGTAGGGACACAGTTGATTGCGGAACATCGTCTGACCGGCTTTTGCATGGTCTTTCTGATCCTGCTGCTGGGGGGAGAATTTGTGTATACGAGCAATCCTAATTTCAGAAAAACAGAGAATATCTATCAAATTCCGGAGGAGATTATCACCATCATTGATTTTCTGGAGGAATATGACGAAGGCGTGGTGCATGCTGCCTTTCCGGCGGAACTGTTGGGATTTGTCAGACAGTATGATATAGAACTCCGAATGCCGTATGGCAGGGAAAGATGGGAAGAAAATTGGAGTGAACCCAATGGATTTTATCAATTGATGTATGCTCCAACAGTGGATTTTGCGGCATTGGCGGAAAAGTGCCGTTACAATTACACAAGGTATATTATTGTGGATGCCAGAAAAGGATACCTCAATGACCCGGAGGAGAACGGCTATCAGCTGCTGCTTACATCCGGGGTCTATCGGGTATATGAATATACGGAAATTGACTGGGAACAGCGGCGTGAGGAACTTGAAAATATGTAACGTTTACACGTATCTGTCTATGCCGTATTAGCTTTCATTAATAAATTCCATGATATGGGCAACGATTAGGCGGCGTCCCGCCTCGTTGGGAAAAGCTCCATTTTCTTCCAGATAATCTTCATGGTTTGCGTAATTATAGTGTTCAAAGAAATAATTGTCTACAAAGGAAACATGATTTGATTCCGCAGCATTTTTTGCATTGAGTACATAGTCGCCCATTGTGGCTCTTTCTGAATTGAAATAGACATCTGCGCCGATCATTTCTCCGTTTTCATCGGTTACGAAGCAATAGCTTGGTGAAGAGATGATGATCTGCATATAAGGAAATCGCTCTCGGAGCAGTTTCAGGCAGTCGTCAAGAGAACCGGCAGTGCCGTTCTCGTGCCCATAGGGCTGCCCACTGTAAACGTCGCCGGCGGTCAATGGTCTGCCGGCAAGATAGTCGCAGTAACCATAACAGATGATTAGGGTATCTGTTTTGTCAAAGTCGATGACGTGTAATTTGTCCCAGTAATCATAATAAACGCTGTTATCTTCTATTTCATTAAGCGCGGAAAACTGCAGATCATAATTTCCCATATCTCCGGCACAGATAGCGGATATGATATAATATAAGTTATAAGCGTCCTCCGCGTATTCCTGAGTATAGGAAAGCTCCTGCAATGCGATAGTGCTTCCGCTTAACGCAAGCGTGGTGACATTGGCGCCGGTTGCTTCCGCAAGTAGATCGGAAATCCCGTTTTCGCCCTGCGCGTGCAAAATGGTGTCGTCGCCCAATATAACGATATTCTTTTCGCCGTCATCAACGTAGCCTTCGATGGCGGAGGGATTGAACGGTACAAAATAATCTGCGGATTCCACATCATAGGCAGGATTGCCGTTATTATCCGTAACATCCGGCGCGCTGCCGCGCTGCCAGCGTACCAGAAGGAAGATAGAAGTAAACAGGATTACAGCGATTGCGGAGAGGAGGATGATCTGCACGATCTTTGACAGATTGGAATTGACCTCTTCTTCCTCATCATCCTGAATATTGTAATCTTCGTCCTCATCATATATTTCCGGCTCATATTCAGTGATTGGAGAGCCTAGATCGATTTTTTCTAAATCTTCATCATCAAAATCAGGTATCATAAATTTCCTCATTTCAGCTTTTTTATTTTTTTTAAAATTTGTTTTCCAATTCATTCTTCCCTGTTATATATGCGTTATACAAAAATGATCTTTAGTTTATGATTACATCTATGTCTCTTATACAAATCTAAGAGCCAACGAGAA
>JAIDPF010000092.1 GCA_029062895.1 Lachnospiraceae bacterium | reverse complement strand
CCATCAACATCAATCCATCCTTTTATGAATCTGATTTCCGCATTTTTGATGAACCCATAAATACTAACATTTTCTCCATCCACCAACACATAATAATTACCCCATGGAATATCCAGTTTGATATTTCCCGCCGCATCCGTCTTTCCGCTGTATACTACAGTACCGCCTACCGCATTGATTGTCATGGCCGCACCCAAGACCCTATACCAATATTGTGACCAACTGCGCACCTCAACCGCAGCGTCCCTTACTCCATTTCTATTTGCATCCACTACATGAAGCTGTATCGTATATTCCTGTGTCTCATCCGCTTCTTTATATTGTACGACAGCCTCAATCACATCAGCAGCGTTTAAAACATGGACTCCATCAATATTCTGGGCAGTATTTTTAATGATCTGTTTCAGATCAGCGGCGCTGATATCAGGATAGACATTATAAGCAAGTCCCGCCACACCCGACACATGCGGCGCAGCCATGGAAGTCCCATTTAATCTTCCATAATCACTATTTTCATCCTCAAGCATCCACTCATAATTAGACTGGGCACATCCCGTCAGATAGGTACAGTAAATATTATTTCCGGGAGCATAAATATCAACCCGACCTCCGCCATTACTAAAACTAGATATCGGATAGTGCCCGTTTATATCATAATTTATAGCTCCTACACAGAGTATGTGGTCGTAACAGGCACTGTTATCGGAAATATAAGCAAATACATTGTTGTATTTTGCTTCAACATTTCCGGAAGCATCAAAACTCACATCCCACTCAATGTTTAAATCTTTTTCAGCATTTTTATTATTAGCAAGTTCTCTCTGCGCATCTCCCGCCGTAATATATCCAGCTATATATACATCTATATATTTATCTGTCGGAGTACATTTATAATATGTTTTATCATTGCCGTTTCCTGCAGCCACAACAATCAAAAAATCATATCCGTTATCCAGCAGTTGGCCAAGAAACTCCTCCATATATCCGGACTGTACATCTAAATAATCAGTCGCCTTATCTCTTCCTTCCCCTGTATCCACGGAAGCCGCATATGCAAGACCATCCCTAATTCCCATGCTGTAATTAATCACCTTGACATGGTTTGTGATCAGCACGCCAAAACCACATTCCGCTTCAAATGTAGTACGCACTCTCTCTTCAATCTTATTTTCCGGCATAGCCCGTTCAGGTCCATGAGAAGCATATCCGTATAATTCGTTTTTAATACAGATGCCATTGATGCCGGTACCGTTATTAAATTCCGCACACATAGTCCCCGCCACATGCGTGCCATGCGCTAATTGCTGACTTCCCTCTCTGTCCAGCTGTTCTTCAAATGCATCCCTTAAACCTATATGCATCCCATGATCCGGGCAATTGGAATGATCACCACATTCATACTGTTTAAAATTATTCCATGTCCACACAAAATTATCATCCAGATCCTCATGCCATTCATCAAACGCTGTATCAAAAATCCCCATCCTGACCGTAGTCAGATGGTCTGTCGTGATACTTGACGTGGAAGCAAACTTGCTGCTGATCACTCCCGCATTTACCAATGCCCCTACATAATCGATCGCATCAAGTCCCCAGTTATGACCACTCGGGTCTTTTGTAATCAATTCGCCATGGGCTGCGTTTCCCGACTCAGACCACGGATCCGTCGTCCGAAACTCCGCCTCCTCCAGCCACAGGTAATTCAGCCCGATATGCCTGACCCATGCCTGCACGCCGATCCGCTCCGTCAGCTCCTGCAGATCTGTCATATCCGTATCCTGATACATTTCCACCTGATAGTCATTGGTAACTTCGATATACCCTACGATCCGTGCGCCGTTCTGCGCCAGATACGCCTCCACCTCCGCAAAGTCTACCGTGTCGTCGGCGGATAACAGGAACTGGTTCCTGATACAGGGCAAACCGTCGGGAGCGGTGACCACATCGCTTTCATAAGCAGTCTTATAATAGATCTCCCCACCGTCCCCGCCTGTGGAAAGATGGTTGATAATCCCCTCTGGTATCTCATTGCCGGAAATGTCATTATCCGAAACGTTATTATCCGATACATTATTGTCCGATACATTATTGTCTGATACCTGATTATCCGAAGGCGTTGATCCGCTCTCCCCGGACGGAACGATCTGCCTGACCGTGACGTTTTCAAGCGCCTCTCCCTCTATTCCCGACGCAGCTGACAGGTGCATCCCTACTACAGCCATCTCCCCCGCCGGGATATTCTGGGCATAAGAGACATTGCGCAGGACGTAATGTCCCGCCTCATAAGAAACCAGATCCGCATTCCACAACTTTTCGATCTGCATCTTGGAATCAAACTCCAGAATCCAGTCCTCGATCGTCCTCTCTGATGTATTTTCAATCATAAGCTGCACTACTGCGCCACTTTCCCACTCGTCACTGACCAGACAGCTGACGGTAAAGCTATCGCTCTCCACTGCTTTCTCAATAGAGGATACTGCATATTCCTCCGGGACATCCGCCGCCTCTGTGTGATACGCCGTGTAGCCAAAAGATACGCTGCCGCCCACAGGGATATCCTGATTATATACTTTATTGCGCAGCAGGTACATGCCTTCTCTGTCGCTCAATATCTCCGCATTATAAAGATCCCTTATACTATCCTGCGTCTCAAACAGGATGCCCCAATTATGTATCGTCTCCTCCGACGTATTACGCACTGTCACGCACAGGTTGTAGCCGCCTTCCCAGTACGTTGTCACGGTTGCGTCAACCTCATAGCCTTCTCCCGTATAACTCCTATCCTCCGGTACGCCGATCGGTTCCTCTGTTTCTGACGCGTTGACCTGTGCCTCTGCTTCTGACACACTGATCTGCTCCTCTATTTCCGATGCGCTGACCTGTTCCTCCGTCTCCGGTACGCCCTCAAATGCATACACTAACGGCATGTCCGAAAAAAGGATTCCCGCCATAAATACCATAATCATAAGCGAGGCTGTCCGCTGTCTCCATGATGGCCTTATCTTTTGCTGATTCATATGCTCTATACCCCCTCATTTTTATATAAATATTATATACGTGCAATATAAATATAACTATATTGCATATTTAATAAAATTTTAATATAACTTATATTAATAATTTTTAGCAAAAATAAAATATTTAATGTTTCAAAAAAGAGGTTTAGCTGATTTGAAATTGCAGGATTTTATGACCGATTCAATGTGACCGGTCCCGCCAACACGCTTCTGTGTACATAAAGGCTCATATCCGGTTTGGCAGACACCATCCATTTTACAAGACTGATCTGCAGATGTTCGATCTCCAGACAGGTGATGCTATACGGGTGGACGCAGCTTCCGCTGTTATAATAATACTTCTCCGTCTCTGACAAGACAGGACGGTGCGTATGACCGGCAATCAATACATGATCCGTACTTTCCGCCCATTTTTTCAGACGGCGTTCTGTTTTCTCTTTGACTGTATAGTTTTTGGCGGCACTGGTAGGATCCAGCACTCCGAAATGCTCCAGCGGCTTCCAAAGATAACGAACCAGAAAACAGTTCACTCTCCAAAGCGTAGAATTCATCAGATCTGCCTGATGTCCATGCGTCAGATAGATATCCGGAGCCTTCTGGCAGCCACAGTTTTCTAATATCAATCCGGAATGATATTTCATATCCCGCGGAATCGGACAACATTCTCCTTTTTTGCATCCGCAACATTCCCTTCTGTCAAGATCCTGCTGCCGTCCGGCATATTCTTTCAGGGCGGAATCTTCCCGTTTTACACTGTAATATTCCGGGCATCGATACTCCTCGCACTGTTTTTCAATATATTTGCCGCTCTTTTTCTGCATATCATGATTCCCATATAGCATATAAAGACGTTGATTCTTATGGAAAAGGTATAACAGCCGGAACACGTCATAATGTGCCTCTATGATTTGCTTTAAACTGCGGTTCTCCCACAATTCATCTCCGTCTCCCAATTCTATATAGGTATATCCGTTTTGATAATAATGCTGCAACGCGGCAAAATACAGATTCTGATTTTTTAACAGATTATCATTGGTTGTTCCCGTACCCCTGTGACAATCACTGATGACAACATATTTTGAGCAGTCCGAAAGAGGAAGCCTGACGGCTCCCTCAAAGGATTTATTCAAACGCGACATATATCCCATCTTTGATCTCCAATCTGATCTATATTCTCATTAACATTCTCATTTTCAAATTCCATTGCTTTCTTGCAGCTATCTGACCCCTGTTTTCCTTCCCTTAAATCGTTTCAGCCGGAACATCCTGCGGAAAACAAACGGAAGATAGAAGTACAGATAAAGCACCCTGTCGACCGACATCTGGAATGGTCTGGTCACTATCCGAAAGACCCGGCACCAGAAACGGTTGCAAGCCTGAGCAAAGAACGCCTGTATCCTTCGTAACAAACCTTTGCATTTGATACCCTTTTTGAAGGTAAACGCCACCTGATTGCCGGAAAGATAAATTCTTTTATCATAACCAGCTCTATGCAGTCCATCCACAAATGCTTCCGCCATCTCGCAGTCTGCCAGCGTCATCCTGACATCCATCACCAGTTCGGAAGGTCTGGAAAACTCTCCCATCGAAAACGCCGTTAGCCACCAATGCCTTCCTGTAAGCCGCGCAAGATCACATCCCTTCTTTGACAGCGTAAACGAAAGCTTCTGCATATCTTCATCATCCACACAGTCAAACAGCGTCTTATCCAACCGTTCTTTTTCCACAATACCGTCCGCATAGTAGACACCGATCTCACAGCCGGTATTGATACCATACTGACCCTTCCAGAATTCGATCATCCATGTCCTTCCGCGATAATTAAAATAGACGGGAAGACAATCAATGATCATATGAAATCCTGCCGCCGTCTTATCATACAGATCGCAATAACCAAATTCCCGCTGCCAGGCGTCGATACACGTTGTGAAGATATCCTGCGATACCACATAAGAATAACCAAAAGGTCTCACCAGATCATTCAAAAGATGGCATTTTTCCTCCATGCACATACAGCAGACTTTATGGATGACCCGCCTTCTCTTCCAATAAGCGGCACAGCAGAATATGATCAGAACGCAAAGGACAACTCCAAGAATCACATAAAAACAATTTGACATCATCTGTATCCTTATCCACTATTTTGTAATATTTTATGTAAATTTGTCGAATCTGTTCCTAAAATAAACGAAAACAAAAAAAGCCTGACCACGGTCAGTGACCACGGTCAGACGTTTTCCTAATATAACATTTTCCTTTATGATCTTTCCATCAGCTTGTTACAAGCTAATCAATTATTGATCCGGCATATCCATAGCCTTATCAATCGAATCATAATCCGCAAATGAGAACTTTTCAGACGTTTCCAACAGAATACCCTTTGCCATCTGGAAACAATCCAAAATCTTCGGAGAAAAGATGCCGCACTCGCCATCCAAAATCATTTGAAATGCTGTATCTGTCGCATATGGAGTCTTGTATACTCTCATACTGATCAACGCGTCAAAAACATCCGCAATCGATACCACCTGCGCCCAGATAGGAATCTCTTCTCCTTTCTTTCTGTCAGGATATCCGTTTCCATCATATCTTTCATGATGATAACGGCAGATGTCATAGCAGTAACGATAAAATTCACTGTCTTCCTGCTTAAACCGCTCTAAGATTTCACAGCCATAAGTCGTATGCTTCTTCATTTCCTCAAATTCGTCTTTGGTAAGCTTTGCCGGTTTTAATAATATACTGTCCGGAATCGCGATCTTACCAATATCATGAAGCGCAGAGGCATTGACGATCAGGTTGATCTGCTCCTTTGAAAAATTATACTCCGGATAAAACTTATTCAAATATGTAAGGAAAATACGTGTAAAAAACTTTACACGTTTAATATGTTCACCGGATTCCAGACTACGAAATTCTACTACAGAACTTAAAGCATTGATCAGAAACTCATTGCTTTTTTCCAGTTTGATCCTGCTCTCCATCAGCTCCTTGGTACGCTTCTCCAGCTTTCTCTCCATATGAAATCTGTTTTCAAAAAGCTCTAAGATATTTAATGTACGGCGTCTGATAACTTTTGCGTCAAAGGGTTTATAAATAATATCCGACGCACCGTACTCATATGCTTTTTCATCCGTCTCCGCAGTCGCCTCGCCGGTGATCATGATGACAGGAATCGTATTCATATAACCTTTTTCATGCATATGCTTCATAACTTCCAGACCTGACTTGCCGGGCATCACCAAATCAAGGAACAACAATGAGATCTCGTTTGTACGCTCATCCAGTATCTTGATCGTCTGCTCACCATCTTCCGCTTCCAGCACATTGAACTGACCTTCAAAAATCTGCTTCAAAATCTCGCGGTTAAGTTCTGCGTCATCTGCAATTAATAAAGTTTTCTTTTCACTATCCATGATGTCTTTTCAACTCCTTAAAATATTAAATCTTTTAATGAATCAACATATGTGTATCATAACTTTTCTTTAGGGTAGAAATCAAGTATTTTTTTCTATTTTTTTATATTTTTTCTGCCAAATTCTTCTTTTTTGAAAATAATAAAGATTTAGTCTATCATTTTTCCAATTTCTTCCAATACTTCATCATACAAAATAAGCAACGCATCAAAATTTTCCCGGATTGTTGTGGCATCTTTCGTTTTTGCCGCCGTCTCATGTCTCTTCGCCTGCTCGGAAAGCGACTTTGCCCCGATGGTCAATGCGGTGCTTTTTAAGGAATGAGTCAGGATTGCGTAATTCTTCCAGTCGTTCTTTGCAAAATATCCCTTTAACCCATTGTGATACCGGTTTTTCTGCTTTCGGAAAGTATCTAAGATGGCCTGATACATCTCTTCACTGCCGCTGCAATAGATCAATCCGGTTTTCCGATCAATATGCCTTCCTTCCTGTTCCGTATTCTTATCCGCAACTTGCTTTGTATCAGTCTGTTTCGGCATAACTTTTGACTCCGAATGGAATTTTTCCTTAGGAATATACGCCCGCAAAATCTTTTCCAGCTGATCCGGCAGGAACGGTTTTATAAGGCAGTCATCAAATCCCTGCGTAAGGTAATCATCCTGCGCAGTCGTCGCATTGGCTGTCAGCATAATCACAGGCGTATCGATATCTGCCTGCTCCCGCAGACGGTGCATCGCTACAATACCATCCATATCCGGCATAACATGATCCATAAAGATCAGATCATATTTCCTTTCCCGGCAGAGCTTTATTGCTTCCTGACCGCTCATGGCAGCGTCGATCTGTATCCGGGTATCCTTCAAAAGTCCTTTGATGACCTGCTGATTCATTTCATTGTCATCTACTGTCAAAATATGTACGTCCGGCGCGGTATATGTCTCCTTATATCGTTTTGACTGCTTCATTCTCCTTAGGTACGCCTTATTAAAATTGCCGATGGGATGGTTATCCACGATCTGCTGTGGGATACGAACTGTAAATGTCGTACCTGTTCCATAGCTGCTTTCCACACTGATTTCTCCATCCATAATATCTACCAGCTTTTTTGTGATATTAAGCCCAAGTCCAGTTCCCTCTACCGCATGATTCTTCTCCTGATCCAATCTGGTAAAACTGTCAAACAATTTATCCATATCTTCCGGCTTGATTCCAATACCGGTATCCTCCACGGAGATCTCCAGCATCAATATCTCCGTGTCTTCCCATTCCTCTTTTGCCGTCTGTACCTCTGATGGGGCAGTTTCCCCCTTTACAACCGTTTTATTTTTATCAACGATCCCGCCCCCTGCCGTCAGCTTTACATATCCCTGATCCGTATACTTGATGGCGTTCGTCAGAAGGTTGGACATGATCTGCTTCATCCTGAGAAGATCGCCGCATAAGGATCGGGGCAGGTCTTTATCCACATCCAACCGAATTTCCAACCCCTTTTTCTCCGCACGATAGCTTAACAGATGGATCATATCACTTAAAATCTCATCCAACCGATATGTTTCCATTGCAATGGACATCCTGCCCGCCTCAATCGTGGAAAAATCCAATACATTATTAACCAAAGCAAGCAGCATCTGTCCGGAACTCTGAATATTGTACGCATATTCTTCGATTCGGTCATTAATATCTTCCCTTAAAATCATCTCATCCATACCGATGATCGCATTGACCGGCGTGCGGATCTCATGGGACACATTGGTCAGGAATTCATTCTTTGCCTGTATCCGCATGCCCTCCAGTTCTCGATTGTGCTTCAGAATATTAATAAAATTCAATATCGTCCATATAGCGGTTATAAATGTATATGACAGTACGACAATCAGATAGACCTTAAAAGAAGTATATTCCCACCTATGCGCATCTTTGATCAGCAGATAATCCTTCTCCTGAAGAACCACTGTTCCATCATTGCTCATCACACTTAAGCGGATATGATATGTTCCCGCCGGTATCCTGCTGATCTGAATCGGCTCCATCGTCCGCTGGCTGTAGGTTCTGGGCGCATTATCAATTCCCTCGACATAAAGCTGCAGCCTGACATCCGAAAGCGTATAATTTCTGATTGATGGCATAATAGAAACATTGCCCGCGCTTTCAGGTACACGGTAGATATGGTTATCCTCCGTAATCCCTTCTTCATCCGCAGCAACCTCCGCTATATCAAATTTATACAGTTCCCCTTCCAAAGTTTCTTCCTGATCTTTGAAAAAGCATACGCCTTGATTGGTGCAAAAATATACCCTGCCGTCTTCATCCACATAATTCCATGAATTGGCCATCAACGCTTCCAAAAGTCCCTCTGTATAATTGTACAGCTTATACTGTATCTCCCCACCATCTCGCAGCTTTCCAGCATCCGTCACATAAATGCCGCTGCTGGATAAAACATAGGCGTCTTCATCATAAAGCAACAAATCATAATTATTAAAATACGGAAACGTATTCAAAACTCTTGCCTGATCCTGTTCCATAAAGCAAAGAGCGTTACTTGCCACAACAAAATATCCCTCTCCATAAGGCACCATACGCATAATAATATCCGAGGACAATCCATCGGCAGTAGATATATGTTTCGTAATGTTCTGATCCTCTATCTTATAGATACCAGCTCCATCCGTACCTGCATAAAACGCGCCGTTCTCTCCCGCAATCAGGCAGAGGATCTGATCATTTTCCAAACCATCCTCGCTGGTGATCGTTGCAAAGATTTCTTTGTCCTGAATGTAATTGATGCCATTGTTATTGCCGGCAACGATCGTCCCATCTTCCAGCTCCAGAATACAGCGGAAACGATTGCTGGTGGCACCCTGTTTTTCCACCGTATAAGTAGTCATCCTGCCATTTGCATCCACACGCACCAGTCCGTACTCACTGTAAGTACAGAGCCACAGATAGTTGTTGGAATCCACATAGACGCAGCGTATCCTCACTCCCTCCAGTGTATCCGTCAGGTCGTTTTTCACTGCCTGTCTGCTCTCCTGATCAATGATGATCAGTCCGCTGTCCGTTCCGCAATAATAAGCATCCTCATACTCACAGACGCCGTTGACTACAGACGGACCGATTCCTGCCGCTGAAAAAATATCACTAAAACGATTACGGCTTAACTTCATTATGCCATACCGCGTAGAAGCAAACCACAGATTGCCCTGATAATCCTCATGCATGCACTCGATCGAGCTGTCAAAGCCCTCATACCGATGGGAGTAAAATTTCCCCTCCGGATCAAAATAACCCATTCCATTAGAAGCATTCAGCCAGATACGACCCTGCCGGTCAGACTGGATCGACGCAATATTGTGCAGATCTCCTGTCGCAATCTTCTTTGTAATGACAAGCTGATCCCCCGAAATCTCCACGCAGTCGATATAATCTGCCGAAGTTCCCACCAGAATCCCCTGTGCCGTCAGATCTATACATCTGTAATAGGCATCCTCTTTTCCCGTCTCCATGGTCGATATAAGCTGATCATCCTTTAACAAAAACAACTGACCCGCATTGGTGATCCCTACGATCATATCACCCTGTATCACCATAGAACTAACATAGGAAATCCCCTCCTCGATCACTTCGATCTGGTCGTTTGGCATGATCCTGCACAGATGATCCGTCGTTCCCACATACATCGTTCCGTCCGGCATTTCCTCAAATGACCTGATGGCGCTCGCAGGCAGACCATCTGCTTTTGTAAAATAAATATATTCTCCATGATCATATCTTGCCACGCCGCCGTCGTTAGTACCGATCCAGAGACGATCCTGTTGATCGGTCTTAAGCGCCGTCACGCTGGCAAGTCCGCCTTCCCTAATATATTCAAAATTCTTTCCATCATATCTTGTCAGCCCGGCATAGCTTCCGATCCAGAGATAACCATCCGCCGTCTCCGCGATCGCGTTAGCCTCCGAGGAAAACATGCCGTTACTGCTGTCATATATCTGCTCCACATAATTGCCTGCAAAAATCTGTTCGGCAGCATCCGCTCCCTCCCAGATGATGGGTGTCCCTTCCAGATATTCATTATAACTGCCTGCGTCTTCCGAAATATCTGCTACAGGAGCATAACCGCTCCTGCTATATATGGACAAGGATACTACAACTATGGACATCACCAGCAGACCCACCGTCAAAGACTTAGCAAAACGCTTCCCCAGCATACCATCGTTTTTCTCCCGATTATGCCTGATCAGCAGGATTATCCAGAACGCAATCAGGATGCAGAGCTGCTTATCAATAATATCCACCAGCGCCTCTCCGCAAAATGCAGCGAGGTAGGCAGGAACGCCATTCCATAGAAGCATATCAAAGACAGTATCGCCCCAGATATTGTCGCTTTTGCCGCCATGTACAAGTATATTGATCACAAAGGATAAAAATACGGAAAACAGGCCCACCAGAAAACCGGAGATCATAACCTTCGTAAAGCTCTCCATATATCCCTTTCTGGCACAAAATACAATAAGAAGCCCCACCGTAATGCTGATCAGCATATAGGGCAGAGTGGTCAGATCTATAAACACAAAAAAGATATGATTCATTATACCGGTAACGACTGCACCTACAGGTCCGGTAAAATACGCCGCAACTCCAGTCCCGACCACATCCAGCCAAAGCGGCAGCTGAAACAGTTCCGCCGCATACTTACCAACGATATTGATCAGTATACAGAGTATGACAATATTTATTTTCTCCTTCTGCTCCTGCGTCTTCGCCATACTATGGCATTCCCCTTCCTATTGTGTCAGATATCCCCATTGATGCTGTCGGTATTTTGAGTATTTTCGATATTTACTTTGTCTGCATTTTGAGAAATTGGGATATCTTTGGTATTTTGACTTTTTTTGATTTGCTTTATGACGTATTTTAGCAAAAGATAAACGCCCTTTGCAATAGCCGCTGCCACAAATATAGTTAAGAATCCCATCACGCCATACATAATATCCGCAAATTCCATAGTACCGGTGTTGCTGAGTCGCTGTCCGATCTCTATGGCAAAGGTCAGTACGATGATTACAGTAAAGCTGTAAACGCCGGTGATTGTCAGATACATTTTATGCTTTGCAAGCAGCCGGAAAATCGGATATGTAATCAGCAAAATCAGCATTCCGATGCAACCGATCACCAGAAAATGAAGCTGCTTATCAGAAAAATTATATTCATAAGCATCATTTAATTTTAACAGATAATTGTGACACTGGGCAATCCATTCTACGATACGGTACAATATCTCTCTCATAGGAAATCCGCCATCCTTTTCTGATTATTTTAATTATCCTATCAGCATCGACAGTCCGTAAATAACCGCCATATGCAGTGGATAATAAATATAAAAGAGGTACTTCATGTTCCATTTTCCTCTCTGTCCATTATAACACACCAGAAGCAGCAACGCGACAAGAGAATACCACTGAATATCGCCCAGAGAAAATGCAGTCAGCGTCATGCCTATCGCCGCCAGAAGCAGCCTCTGCTTCTTATCTCTGCCTAAGACGATCAGCACCGGCAAAAGGATCCCATAAAATCCATAATCAAATGAAATATACCGCCCACCCGGAAGAAGCCTGATCTCTCCGCAGATCACCGCCGTTAATATGATCAAACCCAACGGGAGAAGCCACAGCAATATCTTATTAACAAGACCGGTATCTTCACATGATTCCCCTATTCTGTTTTCTACCCATAGTACTACATACGAAAGCAGAATGGAAACTGAAAACGTCATTAATATTCCCTGATCCACATTTCGTTCCGCAATATAATATACTGCCTGACAGAGCAGACCAAGCAAAAATATTCTAAGAAAATAATTCCTCTTATTCTTAGTATATCGACATCCCTCCGCTATCATATAAGCAAAGATCGGAAATGCCAGCCTGCCGATGATACGCAGTAGTCTGTAATTATCCATCAGAAGCAATCCCGCATGATCTATGGTCATCGTGACCAGCGCAATGATCTTCAGGGTGTTGGCGCTTAGTTTATTTATCTTTTCCATGAAATATCTACCTTTTTTTGTTCCGATTATATTCCTCCCTCTGCATTTGGTCAAGCATTTCACCAGTTACGGCAGAGATTATTGTTTTTCTAATATTTTCACATATTTTTTATTGTTCAAGATAAAATGAAAGTATGAGAAAATAAAAAAGATTTACTCTGTCAAAAAACAATAAATTGGGGAAAACTTATGATATAACAAAATCAATAGAGGAAATAAATCCCATTTTTGGAAAGATACAGTAAGATATGGAAAGATAATGAAATTGATATCATGATGAAAGGAGTAATATTATGGATTACAGAAAATGTGCTGTGGAAATTCTGGCGGCGATCGGTGAAAGCGGAAATATTGTCAGTGCCGCCCACTGCGCAACAAGACTAAGACTGGTCATTGCCGATAACAGCAAGGTGAAGAAGAATATTCTGGAGAATGTTGACGGAGTAAAAGGTGTATTTGAATCCTCCGGTCAGCTTCAGATTATCATAGGAACCGGTACAGTGAACAAGGTGTATGACGAATTTATCAACGCGGCTGGCATCACAGCCGCTACCAAAGAGGAAGTGAAGCAGGCAGCGGCGGCGCGAGGCAATATTTTTCAACGTGTCATCAAGACTCTGGGCGATGTGTTTGTGCCGATTATTCCTGCAATTGTTGCCGGCGGTCTTATTATGGGTATTATGGAAGCCCTCAACTTTATGAGTAATAACAACATTATCGCAATTGATCAGAGTGGCTACCTGTTTCAGGTCATCAATATGCTTTCTAACGCTGCGTTTACATTTCTTCCGATTCTAATTGGTTACAGTGCAGCCAAGGTGTTTGGCGGAAATCCGTATCTGGGCGCAGTTCTTGCAATGTTCCTTATTCATCCCAATCTACAGAATGCTTATACGGTTTCAACCGAGGGAGTGGCACAGAGCTTCAGCATCCTTGGATTGTATAATGTGAATATGGTTGGTTATCAGGGCCATGTAATTCCGATTATTATGGCCGCTCTTATACTTGCGACCGTAGAGAAAAAACTACACAAAATAGTTCCCGAAATTATAGACCTGTTTGTAACTCCACTGGTCAGTCTGCTAGTTGCCGGACTTCTAACATTTACTTTTATTGGACCGTTATTTGTTGCTATTGAAAATTGGGTTCTCTGGTTCGTTCAGAAGCTGATTACGATTCCTTATGGCATCGGCAGCTTTATTATGGGTGGAATTTATTCAACAACAGTTGTCGGCGGTGTTCATCATATGTATACTGTTATCGATATGGGGCAAATCGCGCAGTATGGTTACACCTACTGGCTTCCGATTGCTTCCGCCGCAAATGTGGCGCAGGGCGGCGCTTGCCTTGCTGTGGCTTTGAAGAGTAAAAATAAAAAAATAAAAAGTATCGCAGCTCCCTCTTCCCTTTCCTGTATGCTTGGAATCACGGAACCTGCTATTTTCGGTGTCAATATCAGATTCGTAAGGCCATTTATCTTTGGCGCTGTAGGCGGAGCAGTCGGCGCATGTATGGCTTCCATCATGCATCTTGGTGCAAGCGCTACCGGCGTTACGGGTCTGTTCGCAATACTTCTTCATCTTCATGCACCTCTAAAATATATTGCTGTTATTGTTACGGCTGCTGCTGTCGCATTTCTTCTGACATGGTTCTTTGGCTATAAAGATGCTGTGGAAGAAGGCTCTACAGAAACAACAACTCCGACGGAGAATAAAAACGCAACTGCAAATGTTTCTGACGTTTCTGCAGAAAAATCTATCGAAAAGGAAATTACAATTGCATCACCGCTAACGGGCAGGGTAGTTGCCCTAAGCGATGTTCCTGATGAGACCTTTGCGGCAGGTGTTTTAGGAGAAGGCGCTGCAATAGAACCATCAGAAGGTAAAGTTGTGGCTCCGGCAGATGGTGTTGTAAGTTCACTGTTCGATACGTATCACGCAATAGGGCTGACGCTTGATAATGGCGCCGAAGTGTTGATTCATGTGGGAATCAATACGGTGGAACTGAATGGGGAATTCTATGAGGCGCATATCAAAGACGGCGACAGAATCAGCAAGGGGCAGTTGTTGATCACATTTGACAAGGCAGCGATAGAAGAAAAGGGTTATAAAACCATTACTCCGGTAATCATTTCAAATACGGATGAGTATTCCACTGTGACAAAGACAAAAACTGATACTTTGAATATGGGTGAAGATCTGATATATTTAAAGAGATAATTATAAAATTATCAAACGGTAATACTAAATTATAAAATGACGCGGCTGAAAGGAGCATGGAAAAAAGTATGGATAAAAAATCACAAAATATAAAATGGAGACAAAAACTCCATATAGAGCCACCAGTTGGCTGGCTCAATGATCCAAACGGATTATGCTGGTTTCAGGGAAAATACCATGTATATTTTCAATATGCGCCTGACGATATTAATGGCGGCGTAAAAAAAAGCTGGGGACATTACCAGAGTCCTGATATGATCAACTGGGAATTTACGGGAACAGTTCTTGTTCCCGATATTCCCGAAGACAGGGACGGCGTATATTCCGGCAGCGCTATTGCTCGGGATGATATGCTGCATCTGTTTTACACCGGGAATGTTAAAGAAAAGGGAAATTATGATTATGTTCTGAACGGGCGTGGCGCGAATGTCATTCATGTGACCACGAACGACGGTCATCATATGAGCGAAAAAAAGGTGGTGCTCAGAAATAGCGACTATCCGGATTACTGTTCCTGTCATGTCAGAGATCCTAAGGTATGGCAGGAAAACGAAATGTATTATATGATTCTGGGAGCACGGACACGGGACGATAAGGGTTGTGTTTTGTTCTATCAATCTCAGGATCTTGATAAATGGGAATATGTGAGAACGTATGATGTACCGGATATGGGATATATGTGGGAGTGTCCGGATTGTTTTATGGTAGATGGTCACAGATATATAGGAATCTCCCCGCAGGGCCTTCCTCGGGAAACCGAAAGAAACCAGAATATTTTTTCTTCAGGATATTTTTTAAATAGAGATTTTAAAGAATTTGATTACGGATTTGATTTTTACGCACCACAGACATTTGAAGCTCCTGATGGCAGACGCATTTTAATTGGATGGATGGGCATCGGTGACTCTGCATATACCAATCCCACCACTGCACTGGGATGGCAGCACTGCTTGACAATACCTCGAAAGCTTTCAAGACTTGAAGATGGAACTCTGCTTCAGAATCCGATGAGGGAATATGATTCTTTAAGAGGAGAAAAAATTACACTGAAAGGAGAGCAAAAGGTTTCCCTTCCCTTCGATCTGACCGCACAGATCAATGGGGATTTTGAAATTGTTATTAATAACGGTCTGACATTAAGCCTTCGGGAAAATATGTTTTGCATAGATTTTAACAATCAACCTATGGGATATGGCAGGACGATACGGCGCGTCAGAACAGAGCAATGCCGGGATATCCGTATGATTGCGGATATGTCGAGTATTGAAGTATATCTTGACGGGGGAAGATACGTTATGAGTACCCGGTTTTATCCCGATGAGGAAAATATACGAATAAAGGCAGATGGAATCAATGCGGAAATATATAAAATGAAAGGAATGGTTATTAGTATAAATGGCGAATGATACCCTGATTGCAATTGGAGAGGCTTTAATTGATTTTATACCCGATAAAAGCGGCTGCGAATTTTACGAAGTGAATAGTTTCCTTCCCGCTGTAGGCGGCGCTCCGGCAAATGTCTGCGGCGCATTTTCCAAACTTGGCGGAAAATCAAGGCTTATTACTCAGCTTGGCGCGGATCCCTTTGGAGATAAAATAACAAGAACCCTTGCCAAGGCTGGTATAGATACATCCTGCATCAGTTATACGGAAAAAGCCAATACCGCGCTGGCGTTTGTGAGCCTTGCAAAGGATGGGAACAGAACATTTTCTTTTTACCGTAAGCCGTCTGCTGATATGCTTTTAAATGAAGATCAGATCAAACAGGAATGGTTTGACAATGCATTTGCTTTGCATTTTTGCAGCGTATCTCTGGGAGATTTTCCCATGCGCGAGGCGCATATTAAAGCTGTTGAAGCTGCACGAAAGAAAAATGCGGTCATTAGTTTTGATCCCAATCTGCGTTTTCAACTTTGGGATGATAAGGTTGAATTAAAAAACGTGATTTGGAAATTTGTAGGTATGACAGATATCTTAAAAATATCCGATGAAGAACTGGAATTTATTACTGGCACGGATACGATAGAGAATGCGCTTCCCATGTTTTTCGAAAAAGGCGTCAAACTTGTAATATTTACCTGCGGAAGCAAGGGAGCTTATTCTTTTACCCGGAACAATCATACGTTTTCACCAGCAATAAAAGTGAAAGCTGTAGATACCACCGGCGCAGGCGATGGGTTTATCGGCTCGTTTTTGTGGAAGCTTCGGGAACTGGGATTTTCTCCGGACAATATAGAATCTCTGACGGAAGCTGATATGAATTCACTGTTGGAATTTGCAAATAAATTTTGTGCAATCAGCGTGCAATCTGCCGGAGCAATTGACTCATATCCTTCACTGGAAGAACTCTAAAGAAATACTGATTCAATCATTGTTTCCTTAATGGTTTGGGCAGGTGTATGTAGAATTCCGGATTTCTCGAAACTTGCAAAATATGTCAATATATGTTAAAATATATAGGTATGCGGCGCTTGCCGCTATGACGTACTTTGTAGTTTTCTTAGTTAAAAAAGAAAGAGGAATGCAGCTTCGGCTGCGCCCGTGAAGGATGAAGCATACTCCTTGGTAATATTTTGCGGGCGATCAGAGTATGTTCAGTCCAGTGGCAATAAGCATGGCTTTATTGCTTCAAAGCCTTTTCTCTTTCTTTTTTATATTTTCTACACTTGCATATTTATTTTGCAGATTGGTAACATTACTTAAATTTTATTACAACATAACAGGAGACCTCATGCAAAATTCCATTTACGCTCTGGCCTTAGAAGAAAAGAACTGGCTGGATTTTTTATTTTATAAGATTGAAAAACAGCATTTAACCAGATCAGAGGAGCAATCAATCAAAGATTTTATAATGGGGAAAAATTACCTGCCGCTGTGCGAGGCATGGAAACAGCACAATTTCCCTATCCATCTTCCAGAAAAACGTATTATCAATAAAGATGGAAGCACGAAGAAAAGAGTCGTCTATTCCTTTCCGGAAGAGGAAAACATTTTCTTAAAGTTTATTTCTTTTCAGCTTTTTCGCTATGATTCCTATATCGCGAAAAACTGTTTTTCTTTCCGTCGCAGCCATGGGGTAATGCATGCAGTTCGTCAGATCAGCAGTATTCCGCATGTTGATCAGATGTACTGTCTGAAAGCAGATATTAGTAATTATTTTAACTCCATAGATGTTTCAATACTTTTAGAGCAGCTTTCTTTTCTAAAGGAACAAGACGCTATGCTTTTTGAACTATTTGAAAAGATACTCTCCGAAGACCGGGTGGTAGAACGCGGCAGGATCATTCATGAAGCCCATGGTGCTATGGCGGGAGTGCCTATTTCTCCTTTTCTTGCCAATATTCACCTCCGGGAGATCGACCAATATTTTTTGGAAAAAGAGATCCCATACTTTCGATATTCAGACGATATCCTGATCTTCGCCGCAACAGAGGCTGAACTTCAGGAACGCAAACATGCGCTGTTTCAAATGCTCCATGATCTTCATCTATCTGTCAATCAAGACAAGGTCGCTATTTCTCTTCCGGGTGAACCTTTTGAATTTCTCGGATTCCGCTTTGATAACGGCAGTGTTGACCTTTCCGACCATACATTATATCGAATGAAGGCCCGGATCCGAAGAAAAGCCGACAGTCTCCGCCGCTGGCAACGTAAGAAGGGTTTGGACAGCGAAAAAGCTGCAATCGGCTTTATCAATTCCATGAACCATAAGCTGTATGGCTGCCCCGACGACAAAGAATTTAGCTGGAATAAATGGTTCTTTCCGAACCTGACCACAGACCGACGCTTAAAAGTGATCGATCAATATATGCAGGAATATATCCGTTACTGCATCACAGGCAGACATTATAAGGGAAACTATCGGATCACCTATGATATGATGAAGAAATGGGGATACCGCAGTCTGGTAAATGAATATTATAAGAAATCCGCTACAGAAAAATGATCCTGCGATCAGCCATCTGAAAAACCCTATTCACAGTTATTGATTAATCCTTCATAATACTCCGCCTGTTCTATATTTCCAAGTCCGCGGTAAATCTCAGACAATGCCTGCAGCGGCAGTTCCTTATGATGCTTTAAACTAATTACACTTTCTGTCTCAAAGGCAGCATTGTAATACCAGACCGCTGCCTCCTCCGGTTCCTCTGCCATGCGATAATACTCTCCCAGAATGTAGCAGATCTCGCTACAGCCGTTCATTGCCATGGCCTTTGTTGTATATTGAAATAATCCCAAATCCTCCCCTGTCATCAGGCAGGTATTGGCGCAGATACAACATGCCTCCATGATCTCGTCTTCTCCACGTCCAACATCCGATAAAGTTGCCTGAAAGATCGGAAACGCATTAATAAAATCTTCCTTTTCCCCTGCGATCATCAGTTCTTTTGCATAGATGCTGTGCAAGCGCTTATTAAGCGCCGTACCCTCTTTAAACAATCGCTCAAACGCCGCCAGATCCCTTGCTTTATGATTCCCTTCCGGTTTATGTAATATCTCAATATCACTGTCATAAATCACCGGATCCAGACGAACTGCCTCATGAATAGCACCTTCCCAGACAAATTCCCTCAGCCGTTTATAAAGCTTGGGACGCAGTTCTTTATCATAATTATAGATGGTATTAAAGGAAAGCTGATTCGCGTAATACATCTGCACAATATCAATTTCCGGCAGCATTGCTTCCTTTAAAACGCGGAATTTTTCACGATTCTCCGCATCCAGCTCCTCATCAGCATCCGCACAGTAGATATACTCCTTGGAAGCCTTGGAAAAAGAAAAATTCCTTGCATCGCTAAAACTGCCTGTCCACGCAAAATCATAGACCTGTTCCGTATATTTATGGGCAATCTCCTTCGTCCTGTCCGTCGATCCGGTATCTACAATAATGATTTCATCCATCAAATCAGCAATAGAATCCAGACATCTTGCCAATACCCCTTCTTCATTCTTGACGATCATACATAAACTGATAGTGATCATTTATTCTTCTCCTTCTTCCTGCGGCAGATACCGATCCACATCCGTATCCGATAAATAAAGAACCATTGTTTCATTGATTATCTTTATCGAACTCTCCGAAGGCCATGACTCCATCATTGCAAATTCCTCCGTTGCCGCAATCTGACACATTGTTTCAAAATCAGCCCGTCTATAACTTGTCGAAAGATAGTGATTCATCATACTGATATATTCATTATCCTGTGTCAGAAAAATATTAGAAACAACACCAGACATCATCGGCGCAGCAGGAACATATTCCGGTGTTTGATAACAAGATCCGTAGATAGCGACCGCCATGTCCTCATGATATCCTTCCGTCATTTCCATCCTCATAACAAGCCGGTTTAGAAGCATTTCCATTTTCGTGTTCGCATTATTCATATTGTAATAGGAACGGTTGGCAATCACCGTAAAATGAAATGAAATACACAGTAGAAGCACTACCGATAACATACTAAGATAATGTCTCTTCCAATACTGCAGATCCGTCCATCTAACCCTCTCTACAAAGTCTGCGGCATCCTTGGAATCCTCCGGCTTTTCAATGTTCGTATTTTGTGTAGATACAGAAAGCCGCATATCACTCCACATGATCAGTAGCAATAGATAAATCAATGCAAGACTGTATTCCATGGAAGTAGAAGTATAAGAAACTCCTGCCGAAGCAAACTCAAAGATATGGCAAATAATCGGCATAAGCGGAAATAAAAACGCCATAAGAGCCACACGGGCAGGCATTCTCCATAATTTCCTCTTAGTCACTAAAACCAGCCATGTGATCAACGTTAATATAAACATTAAGACATTCATAGCATTATAACGGTTCAGCTCCCATCGCACAATATAAAATCTTGCAAAATCCACATAGCAGTCAACTACCGCCTGCAATAGACCATGTATTCCCGTACCGCCTGCAGAATCTATACCCATGTAGCCTGCCGCCTGGTGTCCGCCGACTTTCCAAACAATCAAGGTTCCGACCACATAAATGGCAACTCCTGTCACACCGCTCAAAAGACATCTTCCCGCCATCTTTCCGATATCTTTGATATCATATTCCGAAGTATATAACATCCGAAATAGGAAAAAGAGCATGATGATGATGGTCACTGATATAAATGCCTGATAAAATCCCAGTGAAACAGCAAGACACAAACCACCCAACAGAGTCCCTGCCAATCCTTTTTTCTTCAGACACAGGTATGCCGCCAATACGGAAAACAATAAGGATATCATATATCCATCCGCTGTATACATATACGCGAAAATAGAAGTTACAACGGGATTAGCTACAAGAATCCACACAACAATCACAAGAAATATATTCTCCTGGATATCAAACAGCCTCACAAAGAAAACAGCAACACAGCCGATCAGGACAAGGCAAATGACCCCAATCAGAAAAGGCAGTTCCACTGTCCCTCTAATTTTTTCCACTCCGGGCAGTAAGATCCTTCCCAAAGATATCACCCAGGTAACCCCTATGCTTTTCAGATAATTTGTCGTATCTGAACAGATCATAGTATTGGTCATCCGAAACGCGTGGGTTAGGAAACCGATAATGATGGTATATAAAAATACTCTTTTTTCCCTTGTCATACTATGTTCTCTTTCCTAAATAATATCTTTTCCTGCATTGGATTAATCCAGCAGTTGATCGAGCCATTCTCCATCAATGGTCTCTATCCTGCCTTCATCACATGCCTTTGCCAGTTCCGGAAGGATCGGGATTCTTGCAAATTTCTGAATACCATATTTCTCTGCAGTCTTCTCCACCTGACTTTCCCCGAAGACAGATATCTTTTTTCCGCAATCAGGACATTCCAGATAACTCATATTCTCTACGAGTCCAAGGACAGGAATATTCATCTGTGCTGCCATGTTGACCGCCTTTTCTACGATCATGGAAACCAGCTCCTGCGGCGAAGTCACCACCACGATACCTGCTAAAGGCAAAGATTGAAATACCGTCAACGGTACATCGCCTGTTCCGGGAGGCATATCCACAAACATCACATCCACATCTCCCCAGTTTACCTCTGTCCAAAACTGCAAAACGGAATTTGCCAAAATCGGACCTCTCCAGATCACAGGATCCGTATCACGCTCAATCAAAAGATTTAATGACATCACCTTGATACCGCTCTTTGTGAGAACCGGGCAAAGTTCTTTGCCCTTCATATTGGCTTTCTCTCTAATGCCAAATGCCTTTGGAATGGACGGACCTGTAATATCCGCATCCAATATAGCAACATTTTTTCCCTGCTTTTTCATAGCGCACGTCAAAAGGGAGGTTACAAGAGATTTTCCAACACCTCCCTTTCCGCTGACAATGCCAATGACCTTTTTCACCTGACGATTCCCTTCGCCCGGCTGACGTTCCTCACACGATTTAGCGCAGGATGAGCACTGATGATCACATGTTTCACTCATACTAATTACCATGCCTTTCTAAATTTGACTGATCATACGTTATTATAACCAGTTTTTTGTTTCTCAATTTCTTTTGTACAGTATACCATTCTTTCATTTTTTAAGATAGAACTATTTCCTTTTGACAAAATATTACATAGTATATTATAAAATGACATCGGGAGGATTCCTATGTTCTTTCATAATATGTTTCACGGCAGACGACCTGACCATTGGGGAAGACCGGAAGGACCATCCTGTCCATCCTGTTCCAGACCTTCTCCTCCGCCTCCGCCGGGCGGTGGAAACTGCCCATTCTGTCCGCCTCCGCCTCCGCCGAAAAAACCCGGTTGCGGTCCCTGCGGTCTGCATGAATGTCCCCACAGAAGATAATTTTTGTTTACTTTCATAGGAAACAAACAGGGGTTACCGGAAGGCAGCCCCTGTGATTCACTAATCGATTGACACTGTCGGTGTTCCTACATTTCCTGAATAAGAAATGATAAATCCCACCTCAACACTTTGTCCCGCGGCGATCTCACTGTTAAAATCTACTGGGGTGATCGTGACGCTGCTGCCGTTTGCCGAGAAACTGCCACTCCATGATTGATCCAGTGTCACATTGCCGCCAAAACTTACTGTAACCTTCCAGTTATTGACCGCTGTGCTGCCGGTATTCTTAATGGTTACCGTATATTGGGAACAATTGCCATTTCCACTTGACCAGCCGCCGGAATTGGCAATGGTAACCTGCGTATTGGCGGAACTTGCCGTAACCGCCGGAGTACTGCTGTTATTATTATTATTGTTGTTACCGTTATTATTATTGTTGTTACCGTTATTGTTATTATTGCCCGTATCAGACGAAATACCTGTTGAACCCGGCGTCACGCCGCTATCCAGAATCCCGACATACCATTTTCCGGCTTCCGTCAGCTCATTCGTTGTCCAGCCGGATGTTTTATTGCAGCCACTCTGGATAAGCGAGCTTGTTTCCGCCTTATTTGACAGATTCCAAATGCAGTAGCTGATATTATTGCTGTCCATTGCAGAGATCCACTTGTTGCCCTCTGTAATATTGTTAGCGCCGGAACCGCTGGCATCACAGATACCAAATTCCGTGCAGAACAACGCAAGTCCTTTATCAATAGCCGTCTGCATCTTCTGCCGCAGACTGTCCCTGTGCGTGTCCGCATAGAAATGAATCGTATACATGATATTGCTGTATCCGGTAATCGGATCATTGGCAGCGACATCCACATCCTGAGACCAGTTCGGTGTACCTACGATGATGATCGCGTCGGGGTTATTTGCCTTAATGACCGGAATGACTTCCAAGGCATAACTTTTGATGGAAGACCACTGGGTTCCTCCGTTTGGCTCATTACAGATCTCATAGATCACATTGTCATAATCCGCATATTTGGCGGACATCTCCTCAAAAAACGCCAAAGCCTCTCTCTTGTGGGTATTAGGATCGCCGTCCTGATTCATGATATGCCAGTCAATAATGACATACATGCCAAGCTCCGTCGCATAAGATACCCCGTCATTCACCAGCTGCTTCAATTCCGACTGACTGCCTCCGGTGCAGTATCCGCCATATTCCGCGGAATACATGGCAAGACGGATGCAGTTAGCGCCCCATTCATCACGGATCGTCTGAAATGCCGCCTTATTTACATATTCCGGGAACCACGCAATACCATGGGTAGATACTCCCTGAATCTGAAATTCATTACCGTTTTTATCAACCAATCCGCTGCCTCTGACAGACAGTTTACCATGGATCGCCACCGGAGTTCCTGTAGCAGACACAGGGGTCTGAGCGGGTGTGATTTCCATCGTCTGGTCTGACACCGTCTGTCCGTCAGTACCATTCTGATCCATTACAGCGACCTGCTCTGAGGTGTTTTCTTGTCCGGCTGTGCCATTGGGATCCGCCGTCTCCGCACTGCCGGAGGTATCATCAGATCCATTGCTCTGCCCGGAAGCCGCATCCGCCGCCTGACCCTGCAGCACAGTCTCGTCCGCATCTGTCCCTGAGGCATCCTGCAACGTTTCCCCACTATTCACTGCCACCTGTTCCTCTTTGGAATCCTGACCCTTTGGCATCATTACCAACAGACCGATAATACCGATCAATAATGCTGCCGCAGTTACGATTCCCGCAATCATCTTTTTACTAAGCTTCATGATCAAGTTTCCTTTCCATATGCAATCATTCCTGCGGCAAATATGTTCTTATGCCGCTACCCCACCTTCAAATTTTGCTCTTTTACAAATTCCAGATATTCTTCCTCATTTACAAACAGGACATATTTCGTACCAACCAATCCCATATATCCTTCACTAATGTAATATCCTTTCATAACCGTTACCTCCCTTATCCGTTTGATAAGGATAGATTAACAGGTTATGTGTCCATTAAATTGGACTGTATCCTATGTACTCTGCGCCGCGGGTTCCACCGGATCGGGCGCTTTCGTATATAGATATTTTAATAGGATCGGCACCAAAATACTAGATACAATTATTAATAAAATTACAGCCGTAAAATAGGAGGAATCAATAATTCCCAATGCGAGTCCCTTCTGTGTGATGATCAGCGCCACCTCACCGCGCGTCATCATACCTACGCCGACCTTGATGCAGTCAATCCCTTTGATACCGCAGACTTTGGACATCAAACCGCAGCCTATGACCTTCGTCAGCATTGCGACAAGAACAAAGCAGACAGAGAACCAGAGCATACTGGTATCCAGTTCCCTTAGATTTGTCTTTAATCCGATAGTGACAAAAAAGATCGGTCCAAAAAACATATAATTATTGATCGATACCTTCCGGTCAATATATTCCGCATCCCGTATATTACACAAGATGATACCTGCCACATAAGCGCCGGTAATGTCTGCAATGCCGAAATACTTCTCTGCACAATATGCCATGGCAAAACAGATTCCAAGACCAATGATCGGAATCCTCCTCGAATGCGGATATCTTGCGTCTACCTTCTGCATGATCCGATAAAGCAGATAACCGCCAACCAGAGAAGCCGCAAAAAAGACAACCATGTTGTTCACAACCAGCAAAGTATTGGAGCTGGGATCCTTAAACCCTATCACGAAAGTCAGAACGATGATGCCGATCACATCATCAATGATCGCGGCGCTTAAGATCGTCTGCCCGATCTTCCCTTTCAAGAATCCCATTTCACGCAGACACTCTACTGTGATTCCTACAGAAGTCGCTGTCATGATGGAACCAATAAACAATGCTTTGAAAAAGCCTTCTGTCCCCCACGCTGACCATCCATAAAATGCCATATATAAAATAGCGCCTCCCACAAACGGCACAAATACACCTGCACAAGCAACCAGAAAGGCAATCAGACCGGATTTTTTCAACTCCTTCAGATTCGTCTCCAGACCGGCGGAAAACATGATCAGTATCACGCCAATCTCCGCCATCTTTGCTATGTAATCGGAACTTATAACCCAGTCAAACAAACAAGGGCCTACGATCAGACCGGCAATAATCTCACCTACCACCATCGGGGCTTTACATTTTTTCGCTACAATTCCCATAAATTTAGCTGCTAAGATAATAATTGCCAAATCCCGGAAAATCTCGTACGTTTCCACAGAAACTGCCCTGCCTTTCCATCACTTTCCAAATCTAAATTATAGCATTATCAAACTTATGTTTCAATTCTATTTTATGATAACATTCACGGGAAACTTGCGCTGCACACCTGAAAAATATAAAACTTTAAATAGTAACTTTCCTCCGCTGACCACAAGATCGGGTGATCTGGGGACTGGGTGCGGAATTCCACCTGACGCAGCCGTTTATGAGCGCTCCTTGCCGCTTCGCCGATCGTTCTGGTAAAGAGCTCATAATCCATAAAATGGGAGCAGGAACATGTTGCCAGATAACCTCCGTCTTTCACCAGTTTCATCCCCCTGAGATTGATCTCACGATAACCTTTCACGGCATTCTTTATAGAGCTTCGGGATTTGGTAAATGCAGGCGGATCCAAGATCACCACATCATACTGCTCGCCCTGTTCGATCAATTTTGGCAATAGTTCAAATACATCCTCACATTGAAATCTTACAGTTTCGGAAAGTCCATTTAGTGCGGCGTTCTCCGCAGCCTGCTCTACCGCAAGCTTAGAAGCATCCACGCCTAATACATTCTTTGCCCCGGCGATCCCGGCATTTAGCGCAAAGGAACCCGTATGGGTAAAGCAGTCTAACACTTTGGCATCCTTACACAGTTTCTGGATGGCAAGGCGGTTATATTTCTGGTCTAAAAAGAATCCCGTCTTCTGACCGTCTTTTACATCTACGATATACTTCACACCATTTTCCACGATCGGGACTCTGGTGTCAAATTCCTTACCGAGAAATCCCGTGACACGTGCCATACCTTCTTTTTCACGTTCCTTGGCATCACTTCTCTCATAGACACCGCGGATGGTGATGCCGTCCTCAGTCATCGCCGTTTTTAGCATCCCGATAATGGTCTCTTTATAACGGTCAATGCCAAGCGCAAGTGACTGAACCACCAACACATCTGCGAATTTATCAACCACCAGTCCCGGCAAAAAATCCGCCTCTCCAAAGATTACGCGACAGCTGCTGATATCTACTGTCTTCTTCCGGTATTCCCATGCGTCCTTCACACGCATCCGGAGAAAATCCTCATCAATTTTCTGATCTGATACGCGGGTCATCATGCGGATTCTGATCTTGGAATTTAAATTGATAAAGCCCTTCCCCATGGGATACCCGTCAAAATCTTCGACGTTCACGATATCTCCATTACAATAGCCCCCATTCCGCACGGCTTCCTCCGCCACGATACCGCTATCGGCATACGTTCCCCTAATGGCGTCGATCTCATTATCAAAGATCCAGAGTCCTCCTGCCTTAAGCAGTCTGCCCTCGCCCTTTTTCAATATCGCTACCGCAGATGTTTCCATACTAATCCCCCATGTCAGAGCAGTTTTACTGCGACCTATTTCTTCTATTCGTTCAATTGATCCAGAATCTTCTGAAGTTTCTCAAAATCAACTGATCCATCCTGAAAGCTTACCATTCCGCGAAGCGGCAGATACCCCATCATTGCCTCCTGCAATCCCGTAAAGGAATCCTCTTCACCCTTTTCCGCACTATCCGTATCACAGACTTCCACTAACGTACTGGCTGTAAATAACGGCGCGAGAATACGTGATGCTTTTTCATCCTTCATAAGATCGCCAATCGTCGTATTCAGATGATATTTAGGTTTATATACTCTGGTTCCCTCTACATAAACCTTGCCTTCTCCATGGATCTCTCTGGAGGAGCTTCCGACTAAAATATTAAAGATTCCACTTTCCACAAAAAATTCCTTCAGCTCCGTATGATAATAAGCAAATGCTCTGGCATCCAGCGTAAACTGTACTGTCTTTGTCTCGCCCGGTTTTAAACTGACCTTTTCAAATCCTTTCAACTCTTTCATTGGACGGATGACAGAGCTTTCCTTGTCGGCAACATAAAGCTGGACAACTTCTTTTCCTTCCACTTTTCCTGTATTCGTAATATCAATGAACACCTTCAGACGATCCGTATCTTTGATTCTGAGCATACCATCGATACTCAAGTCTCCCGCAGCAACATTGCCAACCGCACCCTGACGGCTTACCTGATCTTTTACATCGCTGCCGCACTCCAGTCGGAGATTGGAATAGGTAAATTCCGTATAACTCAGTCCATGTCCAAACGGAAACAGCACCTGCATTTTCTTTGTATCGTAATAACGGTATCCCACAAAGACGCCCTCCCGGTATTCCGTCATATCCCCTTCCCCAATATAATACAGATACGAAGGATTGTCCTCTAACCGCAGCGGAAATGTCTCTGCCAGCTTGCCGCTGGGGTTGACGTTGCCAAATAAAATATTATACTCCGCTTCGCCTACTGCTTCACCGCCCAGATAGGCCTCCAGAATACCTTTGACCTCATCTACCCAAGGCATCTCTACCGGAGAACCATTGTGCAGAACCACAATGGTATTGGGCTGAACCTTCGCAATTTCATGAATCAACGTATTCTGACTGTCCGGCATCCGCATATGCTTTCTGTCATATCCCTCTGACTCGAAGCTGTCCGGCAGTCCGGCAAAAATGACTGCCACCTCCGCTTCTTTTGCTGCCTGAACCGCTTCGTCTAATAAGGCCTTCGCTATATCCGCACTCTTAGGATCGATGCTGTCAGCATGACCGCCAGCCATATCGGCAGCTTCCTCTAATCTGTCATCATACCCCTGGGCATAGGTGACATTTTTCATATCCTGCACAAAATCAAGCATACCTGATACCTTATGACTATTGATGTGCGAACTGCCGCCACCCTGATATCTCGGTTTTTTTGCATACTGTCCGATGATGACAATCTTTTGCTCTTTCTTCAATGGCAGAACGCCCTCATTTTTCAAAAGCACCAGAGATTCCTCCGCCGCCTTCCTACTGAAATCATGCTGCGCGTCCCGATCAAATACAGCCGTCTTATCACGATGCTCCATATAACGGTATATTATATTTAAAATACGGATCACCGCTTCATCCAATACCTTTTCTTCCAGCGTACCGTTTTTTACAGCCTCTACGATCAGCTTATCATTTACTCCAAAGGAAGGCGGCATTTCCAGATCAAGCCCTGCCTTTACTCCTGCCACACGGTCATTGACAGCGCCCCAGTCACTGACAACAAATCCATCAAATCCCCATTCGTCCCGAAGAAGCTCTGTCAGCAGCCATTTATTTTCTGCAGCATAAGTTCCGTTAATACGGTTATAAGAGCACATCACTGTCCATGGTTTTGATTTTTTGACTGCCGTTTCAAATGCGGGCAGATAGATCTCTCTCATCGTCCGCTCATCCACTCTGGAATCCGAAGACATTCTCCTTGTTTCCTGACTATTTGCCATAAAATGCTTGATACTGGTTCCCACATGCTTACTCTGTACGCCTTCAATATAACTTGCCGCCATCTCTCCGGCAACATAAGGATCTTCGGAATAATACTCAAAATTCCGTCCGCATAAAGGAGAACGTTTGATATTCACAGCCGGGCCCAAGATTACGCCCACACCCTCTGCCTGACAGGAAGTGCCAAGGGCCTCTCCCATTTCCCTGATCAAATCCCTGTCAAAAGAAGCTGCGATCGTACATCCGGTCGGAAAACAGACTGCCTTAATACTGTCATTCACACCCAGATGATCGCCCTCGTCTTTCTGTTTACGAAGTCCATGCGGTCCATCGGATACCATCATTGCCGGTACGCCAAGACGTTCTACCGGCTTCGTATGCCAGAAGTCACTGCCGGAACATAGTCCCGCTTTTTCCTCCAATGTCATCTTCGCGCAAAGTTCTTCCAATTCTTTTCTTGTCATACTCCGTCTCCTCTCTTTTATATTAAATTAGGCGTTTGTAAAACAAATACTTTATAATTTTTTGTTCCACAATTCTGTCTATGAGGCTTACATAACTCTTTCGCAATTATCTTATATATTAAAGCACAGGTTATTGCAAAACTTTCAATAACGAAAATGATATTATGCAGCATCGACATATTCTTAAGCAAACAAATTCACCTTTATGCAACGTAATGCATATAGATAAGCAAACCTTTTTATTAAGGAACAATCATGGTTTTTTATCCCTGTTATGATTACTTCATGAATCTTATGCATGATAACTCTCCGCAGGCGCTCGCCCTTGTTTACGGAAGTAACAAATATCCCGACTTAAAAGGAACCGTCCGCTTCTATCAGACGCCTTATGAAGGGATCCTGATCGCAGCGGAATTTTATCATTTGCCGTCAGAAACCACAGAGTACCCTTCCTTTTATGGTTTCCATATCCATGAAAACGGCGACTGTTCGGATGATTTTGCCAACACCGGAAGCCATTACAATCCTCTTAATCAGCCGCATCCGAAACACGCGGGCGATCTTCCGCCGCTCCTCTCCTGCAACGGCTATTCCTTTATGACCGTCTATGCGGAACAGCTTACAATCCCTCAGGTAATCGGCAAATCAGTGATCGTGCATGAAAAACCTGATGATTTTACCACACAGCCCTCCGGCAATTCCGGAACCAAGATCGCCTGTGGCGTGATACATCCTTTTTAACGACCAGTCCGCTTTAGGCAGATATAGACAGAGTCAACTGCCTCTGTCTATATCATTATTTATTGATATATACTATATAAGTTTTTTTGGTGATGTGCAAGCATTAATTGGATGTCGTTTTACCATTGATGTGATAAAGAATTATATTTCTATTTTTAGTCAGAGAATTCCTCCCAAGCGGGACGAATTTCAATATTATATTGATTTAGATGAATCTCACAATCCGGTAATAATGTATTTAACTCTTCTAAATATTGCTTTTCTAATTCTTTATCCTCTCTAACCGCACCGCCAACATATAAATGAAGATAGGTAAGGTTACGTAGGTTTGCAAGTTCCTGCATGTCATCTATTGTTTCGATGCTAGCGCTGATTTTCGAAAAATCATGATAAAATTCCGCTAACTCCGTACAATTGTTTGCATAAATACCTTCAGCAAACCAACGAGGTACCTCTGTTCCTATTTCTCCCGTCTCGGGGTCAAAATTATAAATACTACATAAAGGCCCTCCAGAACCACCAATACGAAAATCAAGGTTTATTTTGTTTCCTTGGAAACTTTCATTCACTTCCATATATTCCTCAACCGCAGTTTTAATCACTATATAATCCCTTTGTTGTAGCGTCCTTCTCAAAATATGATCCGAAAGGTATGAATGTTCTTCAAAAGAAATAACAATTTCTCCATCAGAACCTTTATGTATCCTCTCATATTCATAACAATCCAGTTCCAGATTATACAACTCATACGCAAGTTCACGGTATACCTTATTTGTTGCAAGCCAGTTGCTGGGATATGGCTCTAAATATGGCTTTAAACCCTTCCATAAAACAAATAATGTTATAGCATAAAAAACTACATATGCAGCTAATTTTTTTGCCCAATGGATCGGCTTCTTTTTAAGGAGCTTTTTATTGATCCACTGGACAATGACCGTGACCACCGTAACTGTCAGACACAATGCCAGCCATATGCCATACCACATAGACTCATACACAATAATATAATTTATAACATTCACAAACGCCCATAATATGATACATAATATTACAGATCCAAGGATCTTTATTACCCAGCGAGCTTCCTTTTTTCCAAAAGAAATTAAAACAAGTCCCATTATTCCGAGGCACAATAACACCCATGGACCAAACATCATCATCATATAAATGATAACAAGGTCGACTCCCATCTTCATCGTTTTCTCCCCTTCCCCCAATAAGCGCGATAACAGTTAATATTCCCCAATATACAACAGATTTGAAAAATATCCAACATGGTCTGCGTACCAGTCGTAATCTACATATCGTTCCCATCCAAAAGTAGATATCCTTAACATCGTCTTATGACCAACTAAACCTTTTACATCCTCACTATATTCTATCACACCTGTAATCGTCATATAATGACCATTTGTTGAATCTTCTTCATTATATACATATACCATGTCTTCTAGCCTATAAGTCGTCATTTTTTCCGCATTTTCTGGTTGTCGCATATGCCATATGTCTATATATGAGAAGATAACAGGGATATCTTCCCAAAGCCTTCCACGTATTAATTCTAAATTATACTCCTCATCATTAATCCCAACCCATTTCGATTCGTATCTGTAACCCAAAGCACGCCCAGCATTTTCGACACCATCCTCCAATGTCCCTTTTCCTGCAAAGAAAGGGATTTGCGCTCCTGGAACACCCTGATTGGTGATCTTAAAATAATCAGATATTCCCGTCACATAATCAATGTATGTCTCATAATCTATATTATGATAACTGTCTTTAATATCTACTGTAATACCGGACTTTTCAAAAGTAACCATTGTATCTTCGCCTATTTCGCCGATCATCATATATAATAGCGTATCTGCTGCAGCAATCAACCCACAGCCGCGTTCCTGCACATCGTTTCCTGAACATGTTCCGTTGCAAAAAATCATGTCTTTTCCCGTTGTGCCATATATATCAAACCAATACTGGTTTCCTCCATAAGATGCAGGATTGTAGTTATTTATTTTACTCCAATCCTGCGCGTTTCCCAGGCACTCATAATCAATCGAGATATAGTCATTTGCCAGCGACGTTATCCTGACATCCGATATCATGGGCTTCGGATCCGCATACGGATAGTATCCGTCCTGCGCCGTTGCCTCGCTGTACCCGTCCATAAACAGATCTCCGTCCGTATCGATCCTTGTCGGATCAGAACGCACCAGTACCACCTTCGTATCAAACAGTTGCTGCGATAAGTAATATCCAAGCCCCCATTCCTCCGGCAGTGGTACTCCGGTTTGATCCACTGCGTAAGCAAAGACCTCCCAAAGGGTCGGAAGCTCATACTCACCATTCTCATCCGGTCCGCCGTATAACTCATGTTCAAACATAATCTCATCTACATCCAAGAGACTGTCTCCATCATAATCCTGCATATTGTTAATGGACACTGGTCCAAAATCCTCCGGCAAAGCAGTCCATATCAAGGCATTATACACCCTTATGTCGTTCTCTGACATACTTTCCTCTTCCCATTCACAGATAATGCTATTTGTTATGTTTACAGGGCAATTGTTCCAGTACCCGTCCCAACCGTTATAATTTCCATAAATCTCGATACACAGCTCGCTTGAGAAATTCGGCTCCCCCTCTGCCCAGTTGGCATAATCAAATTCCTCTCCCGTTACCCACTTAAAGTCATACGGATAGTTCTCCGAATACCCGCCAATCCAGTATCCTTGCGCAATGTCCACCGTCAGCACATATTCCTCAATAAAATCCTGTTCCTCCTGTGAGGTAATCACCACCAGATGTCCGCCAAGGCTTTCACAGTAAACCTTCGCCTCCGTCCATGTTGCAGGTCCAGCGTAAACTGCATACATATGTCCACCGTACAGATAGACCTTCTTAGACTCCCCATTAATCAGTGCATAAGCCTCCTTGTCCGCGGCAACGGCTTCCACTCCGCTGTCCATCGCGGCAGAATACGTCTGTATGCTGTTCTCATACAGTCCTTCCATGTCATCGGGCATGATGCCAAGCTGTTCATACCATAATTCCCGATCTATTAGGTAATAAGTCCCGAATCTATTTACTTCTGCATAGACGCTGTTATGCTCCAGATCATATTGTGTCCTAACCGGAACCATCATGTTCACTTCATCCACCCAACAGAATACCGTAAACCTGCGGATTCCCTGATTTTCTTCCGAATACTGCGCATACAGTCCTGATACATTCTCCCGGTACGGTTCTGTGATCTCGAACTGCAGCGTCACGTTTTCCGCTATGCCGCTCTGATATTCCAGTCCTGCAACAATCCCAAGGACTGCGTCATTTTCCACTGAAACTGCATATGGACTTTCCCTTGCAATGATATTCCCCTCCACATATCCGGATGCGTCCAGTTCTATGGAAAGACGGTAGGGGTTTGCTGCTGTATTGATCTCTGCCAGTGCTTCACTGTCCGCATCGACTGTCTGATGAATCATATATTCCCCATCCGGCACGCCGTTTGTGCTCCCGTTTAAGGAATCAAGTCCAAGGCTGATCTCATCCCCGTCCTTGATACCGTCCCCGTCGCTGTCTGCATTTACCGGGTCGGTTCCATATACATAAAGCTCGTCATAATCGGAGACACCGTCATAATCGCTGTCCGCACTTGCGGGGTTTAATCCTTTATCAAGTTCCTCCCGGTTGGGAATCCCATCCCCGTCACTGTCCGCATCCACATCCAATACGCCTGACTGTACGGAAGATGGATTGATCGGGTCAGTCCATGTAATAAATATTTCCTCATAATCGCTTAATCCGTCCCCGTCCGTATCTACCATTTCCGGGTCGGTCCCGACTTCTTCCTCCAGCGCATCTGGAAGTCCGTCGCCGTCCGTATCCACAGACCAGTCAATTTCCGGATTCTCCGGGTCTACTGGGTCAGGATTTTCCGGATTCACAGGATGGTCATTTCCTGATCCACACCCTATTACATTATATTCTGTTCCGATAAACTGCGCCATTCCCTGGTTCATGCCGCCATTGATGCCGTTAGTCTCTATTGTAACCTTCTGCGCGATCAGGATCACATTGTTCATGTTCACATTCATAGAGGTGATCCGTATCTCTCCATAGGGTGCATAGACAAGACCGTTCAGGTTCACGTTAGTGCTGTCGATGACTACGTTGCCGGATGCGGAATACAGCACTACATCCCCTGAATTCTTTACTTCACCGTCAAGTACAATATCTTCCTGCGCCATGATTCCGGCATTTAAGTTGATATTGCCGGTCAGCGATACCTCCCCGCCCCCTTCGATCGGGGTATTTACATTGATATTGATCTCTTCCAGCGCATAATCCTCCGCATGCGCCTCCGTCCCTGCCGCAAAGTATGTATTTTGAATCCGTTCCCGAAGATCCGGCATCAAAAGCGGCTCGCCGCTTTCTCCGGCACGCTCCGTCCTTGTGCCATTGATGTTGCAGTTGCCCCCGGTAACGGCAATGGTTCCGTTGGTAGCAACGCTTCCGTTAATGCCTGCATTATTAACAACAAACGTAACCGCACCCTCATCATCCGATGCGGCAAAGATCATATAGGGGTATAACTCGTCTTCCGCTCTTGCTGGTATGGAGGGGATAGAACCTAATACTATAACTGCCGCCATAACCAACGCCATAGTTCTTACCTTCTTGCTCCTGATTGCGCTTTTTCGTTTTTTCATCCGCAAATTCCTTTCCTTTTATCACTTAATAATGTTTATAAAATAATTTTTTTAATATATTGAATATATTATTTTTGTTAATTGTTTTATTAATAAATTTTTACTAAACCTAATATTTGATTTTATTAATAACATGCACATTTATAATA
>JAIDPF010000091.1 GCA_029062895.1 Lachnospiraceae bacterium | reverse complement strand
ACTGAATTATATTCCTTTTCATATTCTGTAAAATTGTTTATATCAATGTTAAGCCCATATATTCTATAAGTATTATATTCTTCATTGGCATTGCGAACATTAGTATATACTTCATATGCAAGTTCAATGGCTTCATCTGGTTTAAATTCTTCACTCCACATTCTGTATTTAAAGTTAATAAAATTTATGTCTGGCGTATCGTTTTGATAATGAATAGAACTAGAACTGCAGATCAACTGGGGTCTGTAATCCGTGTGTTCACTCAGCTTTTCATTTATTTTAGTGTAATCATAAATCAATGATACATACAAATCAAAGTAAATATCCACCCATTCATTCTTAAACTTCCAATAATAGTATTCATATATTTTATTGTCAGGAGAGTATGTATCTAAATATATTGCGTAAGAAGGTCCTCTGTATCCTCCTGTAAAATCTCTTCCCTCACAAATAAAATAAAGATTATATTTGTCTTGCATATCATAGTCTAATATCTCAGACTGTCTGTCAACCGACTCCTTGATCGCCATGGCTGATTCATCAAAATTATCCATATCAAGAATGTAATAGTATTCTCCAGAAGGTGAAATATTAATTTCAGGATCACTTTCTAAATTTGCTATAAGCTGTTGGTTAAATGTATCAGACTGAAGCCTTGATTCATCGACTCTTGACTGTATAATCTCATATATTTCTTCAAAGTCATATCCCGTAAAATCATCATAATTGTCATCATATAAACGATTGCCATAACAATACGTCGATATATCTGTGTCACAGATAACATGTGTTACAGCCCTGACTACATCGACACTTGCATATGGTGACACTATCATAGGTCCAAAACCACAATTATCAATTGCAATATCCGTAGTATTAAGTTCCGGATATTTGCTCACACTGGCACTTACTATATCACAATAATAGACATGATCGTTTTCATCTTGTCTGTCAGTTTCATCCTGTTCATCTATTCCATCCTGTTTGGATGCAATATCTCGCTGTTTGGATGCAATATCTCGCTGATCGCATCCAGATAAAACAATAGTTCCCAACAGCAAAACAATACAAACTTTTTTCAACCTCATAATATCAGCCTCCAATATATAATCTATATCAAAGATACGAATTTAATAGATACCTTTTATGGCGTCAGCACAGAAAATTGCAATTTTATTCCATTTTTTAATTATAGCAAATGAACATCTAACAGACAAATTAAGAATATGGACAAATTTCACCATCTAAAGCAAGTCCTGCATATTCTAAGGGATCATCTATTGCAAGGCATTAAGATAATCTGCCTTACTTGCCTATATCCGAATAAATTCGGTATAGGCAAATGCGGCATATTATCAAAGCTATTGACAATACCGGCTCTTTATGGGAATATGTGCTGAGAAACAGATACCTTTTTTATGCAACAGAGAATATCCAATCGAACTTGCAACTGATATCGAACGAAAAAACGGAGGACGTAATTTTGCAGAAAGAACGGATCGTATATTTGGATTTAGTCCGCATAATAGCGGGAATTTTAGTGATTATGGTGCATATTTCGGCGCAACGGATTGAAGATCTGACGGTAGGCAGCATGGCGTTTGCCATAACCAATGCTTTCAACTGCCTTTCTTTTTCAGGCGTAGCGCTCTTTGTCATGATCAGCGGCGCGCTTGCCCTTCGTTCGGAGCGGGAGACGGATTTAAAAACCCTGCTTTTACACAGAACGATCCATTTTTTTGTTTTATATTATATCTGGAAAGCGTTCTATCAAGTGATTACCATGCTGGAAAAGGGAGAAAGTTTCACGCTTGACAGTATTAAGAATGATGTGGTGCTGGCACTAATTCAGCAGCGGGGCTATTACCATCTCTGGTTTCTACCAATGATTGCCATTCTTTATATGGCAGTTCCCCTGATGAAAAAGGGATTCGCGGAAAAGAAGCTCTGTCAGTACTTTCTGATTGTCTTCTTTGTGGTTGCGCTCTTTGTGCCGACGCTGCTCCATTATGATTTTAAGTTCAAATATTTGCTGAAAGATTTTTTTTCATACAACGATTTTTATTTGTTCCGCGGATATCTGGGATATTTTGTGCTGGGACATTACCTACACAACTGGCGTGGGGAGATGACAGCGAAAAAGCGTATGCTGCTCTATGCGGCGGGCGGGTTCTGTTTTCTTTTGGCATGTGTTTTGGGAACTCTTGACGCCCATGCCACAGGGCAGACATCCCAACACTTGAACACGCCCTTTTCTGTGACTACATTTTTTACTGCTACAGCCCTTTTTGTGGCAGGGCAGTCTGTTGACGGGAAAATAGCAGCTTCAGAAAAAGCGGGAAAAATATTTGGCTTTCTGGCAGGCACTGTGTTTGGCGTTTACCTTTTGCATCCGCTGGCGATTCTGTTTCTGGAAAGCGTCGGCTTAAAGACTTCCCTATGTACACCGGTTTTGTCCATTCCACTCCTGACAGTCTGCACAGCTGTCCTGTCCGTATCTGCGGCTGCGCTTATACTGAAAGTACCAATCTTAAGAAAACTGGTGCAATAGTTGTTTTTTCCAATTCTTGCTGATACAATGCAAGTATATGAAAGCAACTTGATACTTTAAAGAAAATTGTTGAGCAAAAAGGCAGGAAGTCATATGGCGCTGAGAAAACCCAAAAATCAAAATTTAATGCAGATGATCAGAAAAGTACACTCCCTGATAGAAGAACCGGATGTTGAAAAACAGCGGCAGACACAGGAGCATATTGCCGCCTTAAATAAACTGCCGAAAAACATTGTTTCAGAACCTGTTGATCTGGAAGGTATGTACGCGGAATGGCTGCGCCCTGACTGGCCTCATGCAAAGAACAGGGTGATCCTTTACTGCCATGGGGGTGGCTATATGACAGGAAGCTGCACCTATGCCCGATCCGTTACGATCAAGCTGGCACAAGCTTCTGCTTTAGATGTATTCTGTTTTAATTACCGCTTAGCGCCGGAACATCCTTATCCTGCCGCTACGGAAGACGCCATGACTGCATGGAATTATCTGATGATGCTTGGTTATGGTGCCAAAGACATTATCCTTGCCGGTGATTCGGCAGGCGGTAATCTTGCGCTTTCTCTATCCTTGCGCCTAAAATCAGAAAATCGTTTTCTTCCAGGCGGACTTTTGCTCTTTTCTCCCTGGACGGACTTAACCGCTTCCGGCAGATCCCATACCTCAAAGATTGATGCGGACCCCATTTTATCACCGGAGTATATGCAAACCGTCACTAAAAATTATGCCGAAGGGCAGGATCTGACTGATCCCCTGATCTCGCCGCTATTTGGAGATTATCAGAATTTTCCGCCGATCTATATTCAGGTCGGTTCCAACGAAATCCTTTACAGTGATTCCGAACTGTTATATAAACGTATCTTATCCTTCCATTCCACTGTCCGTTTTGAGACCTTTAAGGGAATGTGGCATGTATTTCAGATGTCGCCATTTAAAACTGCAGCAGAGGCGATAGAAAAGAGCGCGGAATTTATCTTTGATATTTACCGTTGATACTATCGGCTTCAGTAGAATCTCAAATCAAGATGAGAAATGCCAAGCGAACAAGTTCGCGTGGCATTTCTCGGTGTGAGCAGTTAGTAACTCTTCTCACACTAGTGTCGCCACTGCTTTATTGCCGGTATAGAGACTATAATATTTTCCCTGCGCTTCGATCAGTTCGTCATGAGTGCCTCTCTCAATGACGCGTCCCTGTTCCAGAACCATGATACAGTCGCTGTTACGGACAGTTGACAGACGGTGTGCGATTACAAATGTCGTTCTTCCTTTCATCAGACGATCCATGCCGGACTGTACCAGCTTCTCCGTACGGGTATCGATAGAGCTTGTCGCTTCATCCAAAATCAGCACCGGCGGATCCGCGATCGCAGCCCTGGCGATGGCAAGGAGCTGCCGCTGTCCCTGACTCAGGCTGCCGCCATCTCCCTTGATCTCCGTGTCATATCCTTTCGGAAGCCGCATAATAAAGCTGTGGGCATTGGCCAGCTTAGCTGCAGCCACCACTTCTTCATCCGTTGCATCCAGTCTGCCATAACGGATATTATCTTTGACCGTTCCGGTAAAAAGATGCGTATCCTGCAATACGATCCCTAACGACCTTCTAAGGTCATCCTTTTTGATCTTATTGATATTGATCCCGTCATAACGGATCTTACCGTCCTGAATATCATAAAAACGGTTGATCAGATTCGTAATTGTCGTTTTTCCTGCGCCCGTCGATCCTACAAAAGCAATCTTCTGTCCCGGTGTTGCAAACAGCTTGATATTGTGCAGGACGATCTTTTCATCATTATATCCGAAGTCAACATCATCGAACACAACGTCGCCTTTCAGCTCCACATAGGTTGTCGTATCATCCGCTTTATGATAGTGCTTCCACGCCCAGATACCGGTCCTCTCATCCGTTTCCGTAAGAACGGATCCCTGAACGCCCCTCGGGTCGTCAACGTATTTTGCATTGACCAGCGTAACATAACCTTCATCAGTCTCCGGTTCCTCATCCAGAAGCCTAAAGATCCTTTCCGCGCCTGCCAGCGCCATAATGATGCTGTTAAACTGCTGACTGATCTGACTAATCGGCATATTAAAGCTTTTATTAAAGTTTAGAAAAGCTGCAAGATCGCCCAGCAGCAGTCCGCCGAATTTGTTAATCGCAAGGACGCCGCCCACAACTGCGCATAAAACATAACTCAAATGCCCTAACTGCATATTGACCGGACCCAGAATATTGACAAAGGCATTCGCACGATTCGCACTGACAAACAGCGCCTCATTCATCTTATCAAACTGCTCTTTGCTCTCTTCCTCATGGCAAAATACCTTAACGGTCTTCTGCCCCTCCATCATTTCCTCGATCTGTCCATTTAAAATACCAAGATTCTTCTGCTGCTCCACAAAATAACTGCCGCTTTTTCCTGCCACCTTTGCAGTCGTCAACATCATAACAGCTACCATTACAAGCGTAAGAACAGTCAGCGGGATACTTAAGATCACCATGCTGATAAGGACGCTGACGATCATAATCACACTGGATAAAAGCTGTGGAATACTCTGGCTGATCATCTGCCGCAAGGTATCAATGTCATTCGTATAGATCGACATGATATCGCCATGGGAATGGGTATCAAAATATTTCACCGGAAGTCGCTCCATCTTGGTAAAGAGTTCAACACGAAGATTTCTAAGCGTACCCTGGGTGATATAGATCATCAGTTTATTGTAGGTATAGGTCGCTGCAATCCCAAGCAGAAAGATTCCTGCCATTATAAGGATCGTCCGCAGCAGCCCTCCAAAATCAGGGTTTTCGCTGCCCACCAGCGGCTCAATATAACCATTGATCAATTCTCTTAAAAACAGCGTACCCTTTACCTGCGCAAAAACAGATACAAAAATGCCGATTACTACAATGACCAGCTGAACCGCATAGTTCTTCAAAACATAACCTAACACCCGCTTAAAGATCTTTCCCGGATTTTCGATCTTAGGTCTGGGTCCCATCATTCTCCTGCCATGACCCATCGGTCCGCCACCCTTTGGGGGCTTTACTTCTTTTACATTTTCCTCTGCCATTATATCTGTCCTCCTGCCTCATCAAAATCACCGCTGCCGCCGGTCTGGGATTCATATACATCACGGTAGATCTCGTTATGCTGCAGCAGCTCCTCATGGGTTCCAAAACCGTCTATCCTTCCATCGTCCATGACTATGATGCGGTCCGCATGCTCCACACTGGAGATCCTCTGAGAGACGATCAACTTCGTCGTCCCCGGAATCTCCTCCGCAAACGCTCTCCTGATCTTTGCGTCCGTCGCCGTATCGACAGCGCTGGTGCTGTCATCGAGAATCAATATTTTAGGCTTTTTCAGCAATGCCCTTGCAATACAAAGCCTCTGCCTCTGACCGCCGGACACATTGACTCCGCCCTGCTCAATATAGGTGTTATATCCCTCCGGCATCGCCTTAATAAACTCATCGGCACATGCCAGTTTACACGCCTTGATGCACTCCTCCTCAGAAGCTTCTTTATCACCCCAGCGAAGATTTTCTAAGATCGTCCCGCTGAATAACACATTTTTCTGCTGAACAACAGACACCTCTTTCCGCAGTACCTCCAGATCATATTTTCTGACGTCCTCGCCGCCGACCTTCACGCAGCCTTCTGACGCATCATAAAGACGGCTGATTAGCATCATAAGACTGGATTTTCCGCTTCCGGTACCGCCGATGACGCCCACCGTCTCACCTGACCTGATCGTCAGATTAATATCCTTGAGAACAGGTTCTCCACTTCTATCCTTATTATAAGTAAAATCAACCTTCTCAAATGTAATACTGCCGTCTTTCACTTCCATGATCGGAGCTTCGGGATTCACGATATCCGGTTCCTCATTAATGACCTCCACCACACGCTCTGCACTGGCAATACTCATGGACATCATAACAAAAATCATAGAAATCATCATCAAGCTCGATAATATATTCATGCAATAAGTCAGCAGCCCCATCAGCTCACCGGTAGTAAAAGACGTGGTCACCACCATATGAGCGCCCATCCAGCTGATTAAAAGGATGCAGACATATACGGTAAACTGCATGACCGGGGAGTTCAGTATGACCTGATTCTCTGCTTTTACAAACATTTTGTAGATATTCTCACTGGCTTTCCTCAAACGGCTTTCTTCATGTCCCTCACGAACATATGCCTTCACCACACGGATCGCCTTGACGTTCTCCTGAATCGTTGCATTCAGATCATCGTATTTCTCAAATACCTGTTTAAAATATTTCATTGCACCCTTAATGATGAATGCAAGCACAATACTAAGCAGAACAACCGCAATCAGATAAACCCTTGCCAGCCTTGGGGAGATCAAAAATGCCGCGGTCATCGCAAAGATCATGGTAAAGGGCGCCCTAAAGCACATACGAAGCAGCATCTGATAAGCATTCTGAATATTTGTCACATCCGTCGTCAGTCTTGTAATCAGTCCCGCCGTGGAGAATTTATCAATGTTAGAAAAGGAAAACCGCTGGATATTGTCGTGCATAGTCTTCCTGATATTTTTTGCAAATCCGGTGGATGCCTTTGCCGCAAAGACACCGCCCAAAATACCACTCAGCAGTCCTCCCAGAGCAAGCAGGATCATCCATGCGCCCATCTTATAAATATGGTTGATATCGCCGCCTTTCACGTTGATGCCGTTATCTACGATCGAAGCCATCAGCAGCGGAATCAACGTCTCCGCCACCACCTCTAAAATCATAAAAAGCGGCGTCATGATGGATACCCATTTGTATTCTTTGATCTGTCTGGCTAATGTTTTCAGCATATTTCACTCTACCTCCTATGCAGCAGCTCTGCTGCGACTCAAATCTGTGCGAAGAATGCCTGTATTTTGCACATTCTATTACCTATTCATAACCTGCGAATTATAATGCACTTTAGTGCTATGCCGTAGGCACAATATTTGCAAACCGAATTTATTCGGTTTTGAAAAACTCTTTGATTTTTCAATCTGCTTCCCTCAGGTTATCCTCTATCATGGAAAGCATCCGCCGAAGTTCTTTCGTCTCCTGCTCTGTAAATCCTTTCAAAAGCTTTTCATCCATTTTTCTTCTACCCTGATCCAGCTTTTTTATCATTTTCGTCGTTTTTTGCGTAATTGTAACCAGCTTTACCCTGCGATCCTCCGGATCTGACGCCGTGGTTACAAATCCCTTTTCCTCCAGTCGCTTTACGATGCCGATGACTGTCGGATGCGTCACTTTCAAATGTTCTTCGATATCTTTCATGGAAGTCTTATCTTTTTCACGAAAATAAATAAAAAACAACACCCGACTCTGCGAGGTAGTCAGATCATACTCCATTAGAGCTTTATCAATTCCCTTTTTAATCTGCATATTGATCTGTTTAAACAAAAAACCGATATCCCGTTCTTCCGTTTGCGCCATGGCAATTTCTCCCAGAAAAAAGTAGCGTGCTACTTTAATTATGTAGTCCGCTACTTATTATATTCATTTTGACAGGAAATGTCTATATGTAAAATGTGAAAAAAGAGTGTCTTTTAACTTTATGACCTTGTGTTGCACAGTTCCGCTGCTGCCAAAATCATCTTTCGGATTTAACAACCCATTCTCCGGTATCAAGATTTTTTACTGCCTCAACACTTCCACTGCCAGATAAATAAATACAATAATTTGTGCCATCTTCTGCAACTATATTTATCACTTTTTCTCCGTCTTCTTCAGCTGCCTCTGCACTTTGTATCTGACCCGCACCAATTGTATCCAGAGTACTCAATATAAAACGCATCTCTCTATCATTTTCCTCTATACCAACCGCCTCAGCTATTATAATTCTATTATTTTCATCCACTTGCATTTTTTCCTCATCTTCATCTGCATTAACTTCTGTATTATCATCAACATTTACACCAGAACCTGACTCGTCTGAAACTCCATTTGCAACATCATTCTGACCTGAATCTGATATATTGTTTACATTTCTATTACTACATGCACTCATACTGCAAAGTACACTTAGTGTAAGCACAATAACCCACTTTTTCATTTTTACCTCCAAACATATCTACACTTTATTTAACCGGCATACAATGATCATATCGTTTCGTCTCTGCCAATCTGAAAGTCTCTGACATCAACTTCACCTTCTTAATTCCTCCAACGCATATCATGCTTCCTGCCAGCATGATTACAAAGAAAACTGTATTCATTTACTTTAATGCCTTCTAATTTTTCATCATTCACAATTATCACCTCTTTCCTTTCATCAAAACCTTATTCGATTATACCCTTCACCTTTAATATGCTTAAAACAACGCCAAGGATTAACCCACCTGTATAGCCAACTGCCATTTCCCTTGTCCAGCAAAGATATGCTTCTGACTCTAATCTAACTTTTCCTTTCTTTGAAATATCATATCGAACCTCCGTAACATCCCCTACACTCAATTTTCTATTTCTAAGCTCTACATCATCAACGTGTTCTTCTCCATTGACCGAATACGAAACTTTGTACTTATGAAACCTGCGAAATCTTGGTACACCAATAACAACATTTCCTGTTGCATATTTTATATCTCCTAAATCTTCAATAATGATTGCTTCTGTTTTTATTGCTTCTCTATAACTTTTTGAAGTACCAAGGTATGCCAATAAAAATAAAACATACATCAGCAACACAAATAAAATCACGATTCCAATTACAATATATCCTATAATGCCCATTTTGGTTCCTTTCTACAATACTGATAATACTTTGAGCAATCACTTTATCTATATTTTAATCCATCGGGAGGGGACTGCCAATCTGCGGTAAGCGTATCCGGAAGAAACCTTAACGGTATCGTCGCATACGCCAAACCTGTACAGTCGCTGCCGGAGGTGCCATATTCCATATTAATATCGTTGCCTTCGATTGTAATCGTAGCTCTTGAACGACCTTGCAACGCATAAGTGCTTTCAAAGAATCTAATCAGGAGCACCGCTCTGTCAAAATCGACATAAGGATTGAAATAAAATTCCGTTCCATTTGATTGCGCCATATTGACTAACGCTTGCAGTTCTTCTCTGCTTTGTACGATATATCCCGTATCACCGTATATCTGATACAGCTTTGTTGTATCAGAATAGGTATAGTTCACCCAATAGGTGAAATCAATATCCTGATACAAATCATTTCTGTCCGGATATGTCCAACCGTCATAGCGTTCATTCATCAGTGTATCTTTCGGAATGGCAGCCATATAACAGAAACCATCCATCACATCAGGAAAGGCTTCTCCATAATCACCGGATGGCGCATTACTTACCGTTGGAACAAAATACAAATTATCATGATCTACAAATAACGCACCAATTTGCAAAGCAGCATATCCGCCATGATTCACTCCTTCATACTCCACCACATAACTATAATCTCCAATAGGGTAATTTTCCATCATTTCATTAAATGGTTCTGCAATAGCAGTTGAACCAAATTCCCATAATTCATCTTCGTTCAAACCGTCAGGCGGCAAAGCAAGGGCATATCTTTCCAAAGCAAAATCAAGCTGTTCCTGATTTTCAATTATTATCCTATATGAGTCAACACGCGAAATATTGCCGCTGCGGTAACTTAAAAGATAAATGTCATCCGCCGTCAGCAAATTTGAGCTATCGACCCAACGCATATTTAAGTTAAGTTCTGTCCCATCCGCAGCGTAATACTTCTGGTTTCTTTCTCCTGATTCCATATTTCAGAGTTATCCGTTTCTGCAGCGTTATCCTCTATATTGGCACAAGATGCGAGAATCAGGCACACTGCTCCAAGAAATATAAAATAACGTTTCACAAATAACCACCCTTTCAATTTTAAATGGTATTCTTATCTAAGATACGATTCAGAATTCTATGATTTATGGAAAATTTTTCTATAACTTTGAACGGGAAAAGTTTGTCTGTATTAATATGTGAAAAAATTGTGTTCTTTTATAATATAGTTGCTCCGCAGTATTTACATTCTTTTTCAAACCCAATACGCAGGGTATTCGGCGCGGCGCAGTTCTTGCAGCGGTGAACGATGAACTTAGAGCGAATGTCGTACATCTCATTAGCCAGAATAATACAGGTGGGATCTTCCGGAAAAACGGAACAGTTTTGCAGCAACCTTTTCCCGACGAGCCGGTGAAAGACAACGACGAACTTGTAATGTTTCATTTTTAACTGTTTCGCAACCTCTTCTATAACAAGCAAACCATCCTCACTCTCTGAAAATATTTGGCTGATCCTATATGCCCTGATAGCATCCCAGAAAAAACAAAATAATATAAATGCACCCATCTCACAAACAATGATAATTGGAACCGTAATGTCATAAAAATGGGGATCATTAAAATTGATCACCAACCCTAACAAACCCAAGATCACAGAAGACAGAGTCGCTCCACCTGCATAAATACATGTGAGCCAAAATTTAACAGAATTAAGATACATACGTTATCATCCTCCTCTTTCTCAGGTATCAAGCTTAGAACCACAATAGGGGCAGCTCTTCACATACCCGATCCTGACCATCGTTTCTCCTCCGCAGCTTGAGCAGACGGCTTTTATCTCCCCTCCGTCCAAAGATTTGGAACCCGTGTCCTTAAAAAGTACGATATTCTCATAGTTACCGTCCTTCCCGAACCTGCAATTCTTCAGAATCTTCATTTTGATCAAATAAATAATATCTTTCTTTAATTCAGACGCTTTTTTGCCCATTGCCCGCGAAAGCACCGGAAGCTGTATGACGCCGTCCGGATCATTGACAAAAAGACTGTTATAAATATTGGCGTTAGCCAATCGCTTATTGAGCCAGAAATGCACGATAAAAAGCAGAATGGAAATTGAAAACAGACAAATATACATTTTGATCTGAAAAAACGTATCGTCTGCAAAGCCTGTAAAAATTGAATCCTCGGCAAAGTCTGCAAAAAGATCGCCAAGCAATATTCCAAAAAACTGAAATAACAGTGAACCCCACCAATACATCCCGACAATTGCAACGATTTTTAAAGTTAAATATAGTTTTTTATTAATATACATAGCCGTCTCCTACTTTCATATGTTCTTCTATATCTTTCATGGAAGTCTTGTCTTCTCCACGAAAATGAATAAAAAACATCTTGCTCCTTTTAAAAAAATACCGAAACATTTCTTTATCTGGGTCAGCCTGCATACCCCTATAAACTGGAAGTTATCGCTTTATCTGATTTTCATATTCATTCTTCAGTTTAGTCATGAGCATCACATTTTTTTTGAATAAAAAGCTTTAATTCTTGTAAACCATATGCCATAAATGCCATTAAAAAATAAAAACCAATTCCTATCAATAGGACAGACACTACTGTTAGATGTTCAGTAGAAATTAAGCCATAAACCAAATTTCCTGTAACACAGTATCTTATGATATCAAACAGAAGATATCCCATTATGATGACGGGTGACGCAAATATCCTTATCAAATACTCTTTCTTACTTCTAATCTCCAATCGTGTAGTAAACAAGTATAACAGTAAAAATACAGGTGGATTAATCGCATGTAAAAAGGAAAACGCTCCGCTGAAATTAAATGTATGAAGCCCTAATAATGTCCAAATGCAGGTACAGAAAACAACATTAGTTGCAACAATAAGCGCTTGAAAAATGATTGTAGGTATTTTTTTGCTTAAAACACAATTTAATATTCCATCCGTCAAAAACACCAATCCGCATGTAAAACTAGATAAAAATGTTAATTCATATAAATGATCAAACGAATTACGATATGCAATAATAGCTGTCAGAACAATCATCAAACCAAAAAATATTTTTAGTATGCATTTAAATCTGTGTATCATATTAACACTGCCTCTACAAATTCCGATTCGCACTCATCAAACTGGAATTGAACTCTCTAATGAATTTACAAAATTTATTATTTCTTTACAAATCTCTTCACTCTTATAGTGGTGAATATAATGACCGCAATCGTAAATAATCAATTTAGCATTAAGTATTGTTGCAAATTCCTTCTGACATTTTATCCAATGTTCTGATAAAGATTTTCCATTTGAGCAAAACAATAATGCTGAACATTTTGGATATCCAGTTTTACGTACTAATTCTACATTGTTTAATACTTCCTTAGCTTCATTTATATAACAGATATTAAATGCATTTCTTTTTCTTAATAATTTATGTTGTCTTATTTCAGCTTTAGTTAAGCTACGATTGTTCAATAAACATAACAAACTATTTAACTTATATTTTGTTGCAAATCTCATCAAACTTATTTTTTTTTCAACTTTTTCTTCTGTCCACATACTATAAGTCAATGGAGTAGCCATATCATTTCCAATTATTGCACTTACATCATCAGGATAATTTTGTTTCCATCTTAGTGCCTCTAATCCAGACATTGAGTGTGGCATTAAAATAAACGGACCATTTTCTCCAATAAAATCTAATGTTTGTTTCTGTATTGAAACAATTGTATCAATATCACTTGGATAATCACAAATATCCGAATATCCATAACCAAATTTCTCTATTATAATAATTCTAAAATAATCCAATAATTTTTCGTAGATAACTTTAAAATCATAAATGGGAGCAACCGTTGCTGAACCAGCCATAAGTACAATCTTCGGCTTATTTATATCTCCACGTCTGTATATATGAATTTTATGACCGTTTATATCTACAAGCTCTCCTCTACACTTCAGTATTTCTTTCATTATAATCTCACCTACAAATTTCAATTTTACGGTCCGACAACCCGAAAGTTATTAAACACTTATAACCTACAATTCTTATGAAAAATGCAAATAATACCTAGTTTGCGAAATCTGTCCTCTCTTATTAAAGAACAGCCCACCTGAACAGCCCCAATATAAGCAAATGTATTGGATAAAACAGATAGAAAAACCATTTGTGTATCTTTGCCTTGTTGCCGCCCTGTCCGTTATAGAGGAAATACAGCATCAGGGGAACAAGAAGCACGCCGAACTGGAACCACATATGTTCAAACCCAGCCAGGATTATGATAAAGACATTCGGGAGCAGGAAGGTAAGCGTAAAAGCTGTCCACTTTGCTCTGGGTCTGTCCCGATATACATGAACAAACAGGCATCCCAGTACATTCATGAAAGCCCAATCCCCTATACAGGCGAGCAGACAGAGCAGGATGATACCGATTATTTTAAACGGCTTTCTCTTTTTTTCCTTCTCCCAGAGCCTGATTGCAGTAAGGCCGAGAAAGAGTGTAAAAATAACGCTTTGAAAAGGAAGGAACATAAGTTTCCCCTGCTCAAAATAGAAGGGCAGATGCCCATACTCAAACCATACAAACGGAAACCATGAGATGAGGGCAAAGAAAGCAAGTCTTTGCTGGTATTTAACGACATTTCCTGTATAGCGGTAGCCCTCGCCCACAAAATAGGCCATTGTCGGCCCGGTAAGACGCCCGATGAAGTGCATCACTCCGCCGAGAAATGGATTTCTGGCATCCACAAATCCCCATGCAATGTGATCGATAAACATAGCGATAATGACGATGTATTTTATCTGATTTCTGTTAAGGTAACCTCTTTGGCTTTGTATCATGACCGCACTTCTCCTTTGCTTTATGTGCGGTTTAGACAGATACTTTCCCTGCAATATACCGCGCCACATGCACGCCGCTTGCAGACGCATGGGACAGGGAATGGGTAATACCGCTGCAATCGCCTATAATAAACAGGTTCTTATGAAATGTCTCTAAATTCTCATCGATCTCAACTTCCATATTATAAAACTTCACTTCCACACCATATAATAGCGTATCTACATTGGCAGTACCCGGTGCAATTTTATCTAACTTATAGATCATCTCGATGATGCCATCCAGAATACGCTTGGGCATAACAAGGCTTAAGTCCCCCGGCGTAGCATTCAATGTAGGCGTAATAAACGCTTCCTTGATACGTGATTCCGTACTCCTCTTTCCCGCAATCAAATCACCGAATCTCTGGACGATCACTCCGCCACCCAGCATATTAGAAAGCTTTGCAATACTCTCTCCATAACCATTGCTGTCCTTAAAAGGCGCGGAGAAGTGCTTTGCAACCAAAAGCGCAAAATTAGTATTTTCCGTCTGCTTTTCCGGATCTTCATAGCTGTGTCCGTTGACTGTGACAATGCCATTTGTATTCTCATTCACCACAGCGCCTTTGGGATTCATACAGAAGGTTCTGACCAGATCCCCATACTGCTGGGTACGGTAAACGATCTTGCTTTCATACAGTTCATCCGTCAGATGGGCAAATATCGCCGCCGGAAGTTCCACTCTTACCCCGATATCCACACGATTGGATTTTGTTGGTACGGACAATTCTTTGCACACCGTTTCCATCCATTTACTGCCGCTTCGCCCTGCGGAAATGATGCAATAAGTCCCCTCATAAGTATCTTTTTCCGTCTCCGCCTGATAACCTCCATCGGTCTTTTTGACACTCTTCACTGCCTCATTAAAACGAAAATCCACTTTATCTTTCAATTCCTGATATATATGATCCAGCACCACATAATTGATATCCGTCCCCAGATGACGCACAGACGCATCCAACAGATGCAGACCATTTTGCAGACATAGCTTCTTGATCTCCGTATTTGCCGTTGAGTACAGTTTTGTCCCTTCGCCTCCGTGGGATAGATTGATCTCATCCACATATTTCATCAGATCGATCGCACGGTCTTTCCCTATGTACTCATACAGCGTTCCGCCGAACTGATTTGTTATATTATATTTTCCATCCGAAAAGGCACCGGCACCGCCAAACCCATTCATAATAGAACAAGGTTTACAGCCGATACAGGATTTTACCTTCTTCCCATCAATCGGGCATTTCCTTTTATCCAATGGATTACCTGCTTCCAGCACCGTAATCTTCAAATCCGAATTTAATTTTACCAGTTCATACGCGGAAAAGATTCCACCCGGTCCTGCCCCAATAATGACTACATCGCTTTTCATGAGCTCCCCTCCTATATCATCTATCTTGCTACAAAATCTTTTATAGAACCATTTCTTTCATCAGCGTCTCTCTAAAATATAAACATCATATCCATAAATATTGGCGGATTGTCGCCGGTATACCAAATGACGATCCCCTGTTCCATCACCTGTCTCAACCACAACATCAGTCCATTATTATCCGTATATGCAACCTCCGCCGATTGTAACATCCCATATGTATAGACCGGATTCCTTAAAGCCACATACTGATTGGGATAAGCGTTGTTGATTTGTTCCCTTGTCATACGTTCCGCCATAATAACCCTCCATTTCTTTCCATAACCTTCAAACTCATACTAAATACTTTTTATACTTCTGATAATCCTCTGCTCTTAACCGCACTTTCATCCTTACGCCCTGCTCCTCATAGGAAACCTCCTCTACAGCTGCGCTCTGATTCAAATAAGATACGATCCCGCCCTGATCATAAGGGAAGCAAAACTCTCCCGACTGATAACGGTCTGCAAGCGTCTTCTCCATCAGATCCAGCAGTTCCGTCAATCCAATGCCCTTCTTGGCCGACATATAGATCCTATTGCCGCGGATGACAGGCAGCGTTTTTTCATCCATGCACAAGTCCGCTTTATTATAAACATAGATCACCGGAATATCCCCTGCGCCAAGTTCCTCCAATGTCTGATACGTTACGTTGATCTGATCATCCCTGTTAATATCCGAAAAATCGATCACATGCAGCAAAATATCCGACTCTATCGCTTCCTCCAAGGTAGAATGAAACGCTTCTACCAGATGATGTGGCAGCTTAGAGATAAAGCCGACTGTGTCCGACAGCAGAAACGGCTGATGATCCGGAGGATTGATCTTTCTAACTGTAGTATCCAAGGTTGCAAACAGCATATCCTCTTCGTAAACAAGCTTTTCTGAAGCCATGGCATCTTTCCGGTAATACTGCTTAAGCATGGTATTCATCAAAGTAGATTTTCCTGCATTCGTATAGCCCACTAGCGCAGCCCTGACAGCTCCGGTTTCGTTACGCTTCTTTCTTTGCGTCACCCGTTCTTTCTTGATCTGTGCCAATTCCTTGCGAAGCTCGCTCAGACGGTGTTCCAACTTACGTCTGTCCAGTTCCAGCTTCTTTTCACCGGCACCCTTATTGGCGCGGCTTCCTCCTCCGCCGCCCTGTCTGGATAATGCTTCATGTATGCCAACCAACCGCGGCAGCATATACTGCAGTCTTGCAATCTCTACCTGCAGTTTCGCCTCTCTGCTCTTTGCCCGCTTCTCAAAAATCTCTAAAATCAGCGACGTTCTGTCTAAGATCGGACAATGAAGTTGATTTTGCAGATTTCTGATCTGCGTGGGCGACAGCGTATTATCAAATATGATCAGATCGGCGTTCAACTCTTCCATAGCAGCCAACGCCTCATATACCTTCCCGGATCCTATGTATAACGCCTTATCAGGGCGGTCCATCTTCTGTTCCATCCTGCCTGCCACATCCATATCACAGGCTTTCGCCAGCTCCGAAAGCTCCCGCATGGATAGTTCAAAATCTTTTTCCTCTGGCAGACACACCCCTACCAGAAGGGCGCGCTCTTTGTTTTCTATTTCCATTACTTTCCTCTTGCCCTATGAGGGCTTATTAATTTCTTTTTTTCGTTCGTTGTTTATGCTTTTCTTACCCGCAATGCTTCACTCTATTTATTGCATCATTGCTTTCGTGTATACTATACCATAATTACTTACAATAACGCAAATTGCGAAGCAATTTGCAATAAGCGCTGCTTTTGCGCTTATTTTAAGCGCTGCTTTTGCGCTTATTTTAAGCGCTGCTTTTGCGCTTATTTTAAGCGCTGCTTTTGCGCTTATATTACCACATCTTTTCTTCGATGCACAATCCTACCGTCAATGATCGTATAGAATGTCTCCGTAAATATCTCCATCGGATTGCCGGAAAAAATTGCAAGATCAGCATCCTTTCCCACCTCAATACTACCCATTCGATCTGCGACTCCGCATATTTTTGCCGGATTGATTGTAATCGCCCGAAGTCCCTCCTCCATGGACAGTCCTGCCTTCACCGCCAATCCCGCACAATAGGGCAGCGACTGGATCAACGAAACCGGATGATCCGTCGTAATTGCCAAAAGTATATTATTTTTCTCCATAATACCTGCTGTTTTAAAAGACGCATACTGGATCTCTATCTTACTCCTGCTTGCCAGATGCGGTCCCAAAATAACTGGATAACCGGTTTTAGAAATATCCTCTGCGATCAGGTGTCCTTCCGTGCAATGGTCCAATGTGATATCCAGATCGTATTCCTGAGCAATACGGATCGCGGTATAGATATCGTCCGCACGATGAGCATGTACCTTTAATGGGATTTCTTTTTTTAATACCGGAAGCCAACATTCATAACGATAATCTTCTTGAAAATCATCCGTCTTCTTTTCCTTCTGTATCATATACTGCTTTGCCATAAACAACTCTTCACGAAGCATCGACGCAATTGCCATTCTGGTTGACGGCATTTTATTCTGACCGGAATAGTTCACCTTAGGATTCTCTCCAAATGCCACCTTCATTGCCGCTGGAGCCTTTACGACCATATTATCAATCCGCCTGCCGAAGGTTTTTATAAAGGTAAACTGACCGCCTACAACATTGGAACTGCCCGGTCCGATCATCGCCGCGGTGATACCCGCCCTGACTGCTTCTCCAAATGCGGCATCCATGGGATTAATCGCATCGATCGCACGAAGATACGGTGTGACGGGATTTACTGTTTCATTACAATCGTCTCCTTCCATCCCCTTCTTTTCCTCTGTAATTCCCATGTGGCAGTGTGCTTCTATGATTCCCGGCATGACAATACAATCTTCGGCATTTAAGATCTCGCCCTCAAAATCAGGCGGCAGGAGTTCCTGTTCCCCTACCGCCGCTATCTTACCATCCTTAATGAGTATATTTCCACGCTTTTCGCCAATTCCCGACTTACCCTGCATTGTATAAAGCAATCCGTTTTTTATATAAATCATACTATTCTCCCATGCCGCAGCTCTACTGCAACTCAAATCAACATGAAAAACGCTGTTTAAAAGCGAACGAGTTCGCTTTGCGTTTTTTGGTGTGAAACTTAATATATCTTAGGCAGTGTTTTTTACTGCCTTAGATATATTTTTCACAATAATAACCATGCCCTTCCATAACCCGCAAAATTTGTGCCGTAGGCACAAATTTGCGATTGAAAAATAAGCTATCGAGCTTATTTTTCAATCTACACTTTATTGCATGATATTCAAAGGATTCACCGGCACTCCATCCTTTGTCATCTTAAAATATACATTACATCCCTCTTCCGAATAAAAGATCGAGGGTTCCGCAACATATCCTAGAATATCGCCTTTTTCCACATAATCGCCTACTGAAACCGCATAATTTTCCAATTGCCCATAAGTCAGTTGATAACCGTCGCCAAGATCACATACGATGGTTCCTCCGGTCTCAACATTTTCCCTAATAGATAAAATCTTTCCATCCGCTGCAGCCGTAATCGGCTGTCCAACCGTTGCTTCAATTACAACAGATGGATTATAACGATACTGGTTCAACGTTTTATAATAAACAACCTGATTCATGCTGTAATTCATAAGGATATTGCCGACAATCGGCCAAGCAAGTTCATCCGACTCTGAAAAATGCAGCGTGATCTCCGGTGCGGACGTCCGATTTTCCACAGTCTCCCTCGGGGTACCTGAAGCAATTTCAGACGGAAGGATATCTTCTTCCGGAATATCAAGCCAGTTATTTTCTGCCTCTTCTACGTCCTGTCCTAACATTGTCCGGTCCTCTACCGGCAATACTACATCACTGGTGTTAGCTTCTTCATAGTTGATCTCTACATCCAGATCATCCGATGGATTGACCGGATTCTGCGGCTGAAGTCCAGCGATCTGGTCTGCTATATCATTTGTTTGATTCTGTATTTCTTCATTTAATTCATTCAGATCAATTCGATTCTGATCATTATCCTGTGTATTCCTTTGATTAACATAGATTCCTGTCATCGTCAACGCGGTTAAAATGAACGCTGACGCAGCAAGCATGATAATCCGTTCTTTCCGTAATCCGGACTTCCTGTTTTTTTTCATTGCATCCTCCTTAAATACCTAATTCCATGGGATTTCCATGGACATCCCATCGGATGTCCATTGACATCTTCCAAATCAATTGTCATTAGATATTTTTACCCGAATGCACCGCTTTATTCAAAAGTATTGATAGATTGCATAATCAGCATAATTAGTTTGCAAAATTGATTCACAATCCTTTCCGTCATGAGAAAAATCACATATGGTAATTTCTTCTATTTTTCCATTTTCTAAAAGAATTTTTCCTGTTGTTTCTGAAATAATATTTCTGATCTCTTTTTCATAGTTTGGAAAATTTTGCCCCCAATGTTCCCTGCGTTCCTGATAAGACCATATATCATAAAAATTTTTTCCAGCTTCCAGATTATACAAAAAATTGCTTCTTAATATAATAGAAAGTGCTTTTAACTCTTCCCTTGTATAGCCCTTATCATAATACTGTGCCAAAAGACCGCAAAGATATTCATCCGTCGGTATGGTCTGCGTTCCTTTTTCTGTCAGGATGGTAATCACCGGACCTGTCAACACAGGCAGTTTCTCCGCCTCATCGATTCCTCTTCCAAAGACAGTTATAATATAAGGCAAAAACAGGACAACACAAAAAATGACACCGGTTAGTTTTAATACCGGTATCATTTTATGTACGCATTCAAATTGTTTATTAGGAATTCGTAAGGCTAATTTTCGCATTTTATAAAATTTCATTTTAAATAATTTCATTTTCCATATTCAAAATATCTTCTGTAATATCTATAATATAACCTTACCATATAAAATGTTACAATCAACCTGATGCATTATAATGGAAAATTTCTCATGGCTGAATTGTCATGACTAATTAGCCTTAGTTGTATAACCATAGCTACTTTGCCACATCCAGATGCTGTACGGTACCCGCCATACCATTTTCATATAAGAACATGCCTGTTTTTCTGATTTTCCCATTCAATGCATTATTTTTTAATGATTTCAAAGAAAACTCCGTATCAACGCTTTCCAGACAGATCGCGCCTACCCCTTTGTCCTTTAAATGATAGAGCACATCCTTACCATGTTCATCCTTCGTCCAGATCAAAAGCTTGCTCCAGATCGCATCGTTTTCATCGATCCAGCCGTTGCCGTCGTCGTCATAAGCTGCCAGATCAGCAAACCCATTTCCTGATTTCGTACCAAACAACTCCGATCCGTCATTAATTATACCGTCGCCATTCTTATCCAGAGCAAGATAACCGCTGCCGGAATTTAATTGTGAAATGCTGTCTAAAATACCGTCTGCATCAATGTCAAACATAAATTTCTGATCGCTGACATTTGCGATATTGCTGTCCAGATTGATGACCAGCGGATCGACCAGATTGGAGGACTGACTGGGAGTATAAGCATAGATATCATTCTGTTTATAATAATATTCTTCAAATCGTCTGCTCATCTCCAAATCAAGATTGAACTCGATCTCCCGTCCATCTGCTGTTACTACTTTTCCTTTTGTAGAAAATGCAGTATTTTCCTGTTCTTCATAGGAATACTCATTCTGGATCGTACCGATCTGCACTGCATTACCGGACATATTATAACTTTCCGCTCCGAATCCCTGTCCGCTTCTGCTGACACGTCCGCTCATCAGGTTATTCAAATGCCTTAACAGATAAAAAAGCGCATGCTCTCTGATCTGTTTCATCGAAACACGATCTTCCATCGAAGTGATATTTCCTGATGTGATCTGTCCCTTACGCCCTAACATGGACTGCTCCATCTCAGCCGTAACGCCATCTTGAGCATTACTTTTCAGCATATCGATAAAATAGCCGTTTTTATTCCATCTTCCCATGCTCAGCGTCGTCTGCTGTCCTACAAATCCAACCACTGCGCTGACGCTGCCCGCCTTCTGTGCATTAGCGCCTGCGATCCATGCCGTCTGTCTTTGTTTCTCTTTTGTTTCATACTTCCTTGCTGATCCCATCTGTACACTACTGGAACCAATGATCATATTTCCTTCCTTCCCTCATGCGGACATCTCACTCATCCCGGATCTTCACGTTTCCTGCTCCGATATTTTCCACTCTAAAGATCCACGGCAGTTCCTTTGATCTGCCGTATGAATCCCCCGCTATCCTTCGTCTGATCCAAGACCTGCATCTTTATGTCTCCAACATAAAATACGTCACCGGCATATGACACACCTATGGCGCGGATGCATATGAAACTGATCATGTTTCATATCATGTCCCTGCACGAATTCGTTATTCAGGAAGCAGCCCCTACTCCGTAAGAACCGCCCTGTAACCTTTATATCGGTCACAGGGCGGAAATAATTAATTCTATTTTTTTCAAACAGCATAAAAAGACTATTGACTACCCGTCGATTCTGATCCGCAGTGCATCATACACGATTATAATTAATCAGGCATCCTTTTAATATGATCTGACGCTCCTCGTCTGTCATGTCGCCAAGGGTCATTGTAAATTCTATCGTCTTGCCATCCTTTATGGCATATGCCTTGATCTTATCCGTCTTATTCTCCACTGCTTCTTTGATCTTCGGCAGGAAGATATAATCCATATTCTGAAAAGGAAGATCTCCCTCCGGAATGACAAATGGCAGCATACCCCAGTTGATCAAGTTGGAACGGTAGCGCTTTGTCGCATATTCATTCGCAATATTCGCCCAGCCTCCAAGCACCTTCTGACAGCTGGCAGCCTGCTCTCTTGCAGAACCGTCGCCCGGTTTTACCGCAAAGATCGTGGAACCGATTCCCAGCGTATTGTGATTGACACCTTCAAATGAAGCCTTCACTACATCCATAATCTCTGACAAGCCTTCCAATGCGCTCTTCGGGCATTCTCCGGCTTCCAGGGCCTTTTGTGCTTTCTGTACCGCCTTGGCACGTCCTACATATTCCGGATCCTTTCTGGACAATGTAAATTCTGCAAGTCCCAAAGGATTGCTTCGATAAGAGGACGTCTCACCGGACGGAATCAGCTCGTCAGTCGTAGTCACCGGATCATGAATCTCGGAAACCACACGAAGCAGAAGGTTTTCGGGAAGCGCGGGCATCGCAGGCCAATCCTTAATATTCGGACCAAATTTGATCTCGACTGTCGGATCAGGCACTCCCTTAGAATCAAAGACGCGGTTATCGTAAATTGTCTTATCAAAAAAGTATTTATAAGCTCCGATCTTATCCGGCACCTCTGTCGCCGGTGTCAAATATCCTTTGTTTGCAGCAGTTGCCGCAATCGAACGCGCATCCATCAAAGCAACGGACGCAATCTGACCGGACTGCAGCTTAGAGCCTTCCCTGTTCGGGAAGTTTCTTGTGGAATGACGGATGGAAAACGCGCCATTGGCAGGCGTATCCCCCGCGCCAAAGCAGGGACCGCAGAATGCCGTCTTCAATATCGCGCCTGTCTGCATGATCGTCGCGGCACAACCGTTCTTGATCAGTTCCATATAAACCGGCATGGATGCGGGATAAACATTTAATGTAAATTCATCCGGTCCTATGCTGCTTCCTTTTAAAATATCCGCTGCCGCACAGATATTCTCAAATCCGCCGCCTGCACAGCCTGCGATCACGCCCTGTTCTACATAAAGCTTATGGTTGCGTACTTTATCCTTTAACGTAAAGTCTACAGCGCCATCCAGACTGACAAGAGCTTTTTTCTCACAGTCATCCAGAATATCCATCAGATTAGCATTCAGTTCATCAATGGTGTAAGTATTGGAGGGATGGAACGGCATTGCGATCATCGGCTTGATCTCTGACAGATCCAATTCAATCACGCCGTCATAATATGCCACATCTCCGGGTTTTAACTCTTTATAATCTTCCGGACGCTTATGAATCTCATAAAATTCCCGGATCTTCTCATCGGTCTGCCAGATGGAAGACAGACAGGTGGTCTCCGTCGTCATAACGTCTATGCCGATCCTAAAATCAGCAGAAAGCTTTTCCACACCTGAACCAACAAATTCCATTACCTTATTCTTCACGTAACCATTTTTAAAGACTGCGCCGATAATCGCCAGCGCTACGTCCTGAGGACCAACGCCCTTCACCGGTTCTCCCGTCAGGTAAACTGCCACCACGCCCGGCATATTAATATCATAAGTCTGATTTAACAACTGTTTCACTAACTCAGGACCGCCCTCGCCCATTGCCATGGTGCCGAGCGCTCCATATCTGGTATGAGAATCCGAGCCTAAGATCATCCTGCCACCGCCTGCAAGCATTTCTCTTGCGAACTGATGGATCACTGCCTGATGAGGCGGTACATACATTCCTCCGTATCTCTTGGCGCAGGTCAGTCCAAACATATGGTCATCTTCATTGATCGTACCACCAACTGCGCACAGAGAATTGTGGCAGTTCGTCAGCACATACGGAACCGGAAACTTCTGCAGCCCTGACGCACGGGCAGTCTGAATGATCCCGACAAACGTAATGTCATGACTGGTCAGCTTATCAAACTTGATCTTCAGCTTGTCCATATTATCTGACGTATTATGTTCCTTTAATATACCGTAAGCAATCGTTTCTTTTTTAGCATCCTCGCATGTAACCGTCTTTCCGGTCTTATCTGCAATGATCCGTGCAGCCTCCGGCGTATCAGCCACAAGCTCCGTACCATTTACCAGATACGCGCCACTGTCATGTAACTTTATCATAGTCTCGTCTCCATTTCTTTTATATTTTGTAGAAAGCATCTCTGCCCTTTATCCTGCAGAAATCGCATTTGGTCCTTATATTTTGGAAAGAGGGACCACTGCCGCAGTCCCTCTTCATGGAGTAACATATTATCAAATGATTATTTCCTCCGCAACGTAACCTTATCCAGTTTCCAGATGTCATCCACATATTCCTTGATGGTTCTGTCGGATGTGAACTTGCCGGAGCATGCCGTATTCAGGATCGCGCTTCTCGCCCAGCCCTTCTCATCACGATACGCGGCTTCCACTTTCTTCTGCGCTTCCGCATAAGACTTAAAGTCCTTTAAGATGAAGTACGTATCTGCTTTAGAAGTACTTAACGTATTCAATAAGGAGTTATACAGCGGACGGAACATATCTGGATCATTCGGCGCAAATGCACCATTGATCAGCTGCATCAATACTTTTCTGATGTCAGGATCATTATTAAAGATCTCCATCGGATTATAACCGCCGAAGTTTTCATATTTGATGACTTCATCGGAAGAAAGTCCGAAGATAAATGCATTCTCCTCGCCGACTTCCTCTACGATCTCCACATTGGCACCATCCATCGTACCAATGGTCAGTGCGCCGTTCAACATAAACTTCATGTTACCTGTACCGGATGCTTCCTTACTTGCCGTAGAAATCTGCTCAGACACATCCGCTGCCGCAAAGATCAGCTCTGCGTTGGACACACGGTAATCCTCGATGAACACAACCTTGATCTTACCGTTGATGGAAGCATCATTATTAACTACATCTGCAACGGAATTGATCAGCTTAATGGTCAGTTTCGCATTCATATAGCCTGCGGCTGCCTTTGCTCCAAAGATAAATGTCCTCGGATAGAACTCCATCTCCGGATGTTCCTTCAATTCATTGTACAGATACATTACATGAAGGATATTTAACAGCTGACGCTTATATTCATGAAGTCTCTTTACCTGTACGTCAAAGATCGATCTGGGATCAACCTCCACACCATTATGCTCTTTGATATATGCAGCAAGTCTTACCTTGTTCTGATACTTAATATTCATGAACTCCTGCTGTGCTTTCTCATCATCCGCATAAACCTTTAACTTCTTGATCTTTGCAAGATCCGTGATCCAATCCTCACCGATATGAGCCGTTACCCAATCAGCAAGCAGCGGATTGCCATGCAGCAGGAACCTTCTCTGTGTGATACCATTGGTCTTATTATTGAACTTCTCCGGGAACATCTCATAAAAGTCTTTCAGTTCCTGATTCTTCAAGATCTCTGTATGCAGTCTTGCCACACCGTTAACAGAATAGCCCGCGCAGATTGCAAGGTGCGCCATCTTCACCTGTCCGTCATAGATGATCGCCATCTTACGAACCTTCTCCTGATTACCAGGATATTTACGCTCAATATCAAGAATAAATCTGCGGTTGATCTCCTCAATAATCTGATATACGCGGGGAAGCAGACGGGAGAACAACTCTATGGGCCATTTTTCCAAAGCTTCCGCCATAATCGTATGGTTCGTATAAGCACAGGTCTTAGTCGTCACATCCCATGCTTCTTCCCATGTCAGATAATATTCATCCATCAGGATCCTCATCAACTCTGCTACAGCAACTGTAGGATGCGTGTCATTGAGCTGGAAGGTCACCTTCTCATGGAACTTTTTAATATCATCATGAGTTCTCATATATTTTTGAACTGCTTCCTGCACTGACGCGGAAATAAAGAAATACTGCTGTTTCAGACGCAGCTCTTTACCTGCGTAATGATTGTCATTCGGATAAAGAACCTCTACGATATTCCTTGCAAGATTCTCCTGCTCAACCGCCTTCTGGTAATCGCCCTTATCAAAGGAATCCAAACGGAATACGTCAAGGGGTTCCGCATCCCAGATACGAAGCGTATTTACGATGCCATTGCCATATCCAACAATCGGAAGATCATAGGGAATCGCGCGTACTGCCTGATAACCTTCCTGATAATAATTGTTTCTGCCGTTCTCATCCACACGAACACTGACATATCCGCCAAATCTTACTTCCTTGGCATATTCCGGGCGACGCAGCTCAAATGGATTGCCATTCTCCAGCCAGTGATCCGGCGCTTCTATCTGATATCCATCACGAATCTTCTGCTTAAACATACCGTAACGGTAACGTATACCACAGCCATAAGCCGAATACCCAAGAGTTGCAAGGGAATCCAGAAAACATGCTGCCAGACGACCAAGACCGCCGTTACCAAGCGCTGCATCCGGCTCTTGATCCTCAATAACATTCAGATTCAGTCCCAACTCTTCCAGCGCTTCTGCAACTGGCTTATATGCCTTCATATTGATCATCATATTGCCGAGAGCACGACCCATCAAAAACTCCATAGACAGATAATAAACCGTCTTTGGGTCTTTCTTTTCATACTGCTGCTGCGTATCAAGCCACATATCAACGACCTGATCTTTTATCGCATATGCTACCGCCTGAAAAATCTGCTGGTCTGTTGCTTCTTCAGGTGTTTTTCTATAAAGCGTCTTAATATTGTAAAGTACGCTTCTCTTAAAAAGTTCCTTGTCAAAGGAATCACGGATCGTGATACCGGATGACGTATTAGCAGGTACTGCTTTCTTTGACATATGCTTACCTCCGTTTGCTTCTTTAAAATTTCATTCGTTTATAGTAATTTATACGAATCATAATTATACACTATGTGCGACATTTTCTGCAAGCATTACTTTGTAAATAACTCATGGGAATCGCAGGACTTATTTGTTAAAATTCACCATTTTCTCTACGCCAATCATTACTTTCTCGCCATTGACATTCCACTCTTTATGGATGGAGCAGTCTGTCGATAAGATTTCATCTGCCAGCACCTTACCCATGATTGCGTCCTGATTTTTCTTTACAATTGCCGCAATCTTATCATTATTGGTAAAGGAGATCCTGATGTGATCCATCACTTCAAATCCGGAATCCTTTCTCATGGTCTGGATCTTACTGATCAGCTCATATACAAAGCCTTCCTCGATCAGTTCCTCCGTCAGATTCGTATCCATGACTACCGTTACGCCGCCGTCAGCTTCCGCCACGTATCCTTCCTTCTGCGCCATTGTGATCAACAGATCTTCTTCGGCAAGCCTGATCTCTGTGCCATCCACATCAAAGACAAGAGCGCCTTCCGTTTTTAACTGATCCATCGCCGCATTGCCGTCAACCGCGCCAAGATACTTCTGAATACCGCCAAGCTGCTTGCCATACTTTGGTCCCACCGTCTTTAACTGTGGCTTAAAGGTATAGGAAGTAAATTCCCTGACGTCCTCCGTGAACTGCACTTTCTTAACATTTAACTCGTCTTCTATGATCTCCTGATAAAATTCATCCAAAGTAAAGGGCGCTTTTACAAACATCGTCCCGATGGGCTGACGGTTCTTGATATTGGCAGTATTTCTTGCCGCCCGTCCAAGGACAACCGTCTTAAGAACTGCGTCCATATTCTTTTCCAGTTCCTTATTGATCATTTCCTGATTTACCACCGGATAATCACAAAGATGGATACTTTCCGGAGCGTCTTTATCAATACTCTTCACCAGATTCAGATAGATCTCCTCTGTCATAAAGGGTACCATCGGTGCTGCCGCTTTGGAAATCGTTACAAGCGCCGTATAAAGCGTCATATAAGCGTTGATCTTATCCTGCTCCATTCCTTTTGCCCAGAAACGCTCACGGCCGCGTCTTACATACCAGTTACTCATCTCATCTACAAAATCCTGCAAAGCCCTTGCAGCCTCAGGAATCTTATAATTCTCCAGACAGTTGTCAACCTCGCCGACCACCGTATTTAATCTGGACAAGAGCCACTGGTCCATAACCGGAAGCTTATCATATTCCAGCTGATATTCCGTGGCGTTAAAGTTATCAATATTCGCATACAAGACAAAGAACGCATAGGTATTCCAAAGAGTACCCATAAATTTTCTCTGCCCCTCTGTTACTGCACCCGCATGAAAACGGTTCGGCAGCCACGGCGCAGAATTGATATAGAAATACCAGCGAATCGCATCCGCTCCATGTGTCGCAAGCGCATCAAAAGGATCTACTGCATTTCCTTTCGATTTACTCATCTTCTGCCCGTTTTCATCCTGCACATGTCCAAGCACAATAACATTCTGATAACATGGAGAATCGAACAAAAGTGTTGATTCCGCGAGCAGAGAATAAAACCAGCCTCTTGTCTGGTCAACCGCTTCGGAAATAAACTGCGCCGGATACTGCGCTTCAAACAACTCTTTATTCTCAAATGGATAATGATGCTGTGCAAACGGCATCGCGCCGGAATCAAACCAGCAGTCGATCACCTCCGGCACCCGGTGCATAGTCTTACCGCACTTCGGACAGGGGAAGGTCACCGCATCAATGTACGGACGGTGCAGCTCAACTTTCGCATCCTCCGCATTGCCGCTAAGCTCTGCAAGTTCTGCTCTGCTGCCCACAGAGTGCATATGACCGCATTCACATTCCCAGATATTTAACGGTGTACCCCAATAACGGTTTCGGGAGATCGCCCAATCCTGCAGATTTTCCAGCCAGTCTCCAAAACGTCCCTTTCCGATAGATTCCGGGATCCAGTTAATCTTATTGTTATTGGCAATCATTTGATCTTTTACCGCAGTCATCTTGATATACCATGATTCCCGCGCATAATAGATCAGCGGCGTATCACATCTCCAGCAATGGGGATAGCTGTGCTCGAACTTCGGCGCGTCAAATAAAAGGCCTGCATCCTCCAACGCCTGTAAGATCGGCATATCCGCCTTTTTCACAAAGGTTCCCGCCCATGGGGTAGGCTCTGTCATCTCACCTTTGCCATCCACCAGCTGGACAAAAGGCAGATCATATTTTCTTCCTACGTTAGCGTCGTCCTCACCAAATGCCGGCGCGATATGAACAACGCCCGTACCATCCGTCAGCGTAACGTATTCATCACATACAACATAGAATCCCTTCTTTCCCTGTTTAGCAACGACATCATCCGCATAAGGGAACAGAGGAACATATTCCTTATGTTCCAGATCTTTTCCACGATAGCTTTCAAGCACCTCTACATCATCGCCAAGCACCTGCGCAACCAGCGCCTGCGCCATATAATAGGTAAGACCGTCCTTATTGCTTTTTACCTTGACATATTCATAATCCGGATGCATACAGAGGGCAACATTGGACGGGAGTGTCCATGGCGTTGTGGTCCATGCCAGAATATATGCGTCCTCGTCCTTGCACTTGAACCGTACAACCGCAGAACGCTCCTTTACATCCTTATACCCCTGCGCCACCTCCTGAGAGGACAACGGTGTCCCGCAGCGAGGGCAGTACGGTACGATCTTAAAACCTTTATATAAAAGGTTTTTATTCCAGATCTCTTTTAATGCCCACCATTCTGATTCTATAAAATCATCATGATAGGTAACGTATGGATCATCCATATCCGCCCAGAATCCCACTGTGCCGGAGAAATCCTCCCACATACCCTTGTATTTCCAGACACTTTCCTTACACTTTTCAATAAAAGGCTCTAATCCATATTCCTCGATCTGCTCCTTGCCGTCTAAGCCAAGCAGCTTTTCTACTTCAATCTCTACCGGAAGTCCATGGGTATCCCAGCCCGCCTTTCGGGGAACCATATATCCCTTCATAGTACGGTATCTCGGAATCATATCTTTGATAACACGGGTCAGCACATGACCAATATGCGGTTTGCCGTTGGCTGTCGGAGGTCCATCATAAAACATATACGTGGGACAACCTTCGCGGCTCTTGATACTTTTCCTGAAAATATCATTGTCCTTCCAAAACTTTTCAACTTCTTTTTCCCTCTCCACAAAATTCAGATCGGTAGAAACTTTCTTATACATCTCAATACCCCTGCCTTTCCGTAACCTGCAAATTTTAATGCACTTTAGTGCTATGCTGCAGGCACAATATTTAAAACAAAAAAAACTCATCCCGTAAAAGGATGAGATCATACCCATAACCACCTGTTACGCTCATACTCCGTCCCCACGTCATGCACAGGACTTTCATATGCCTGCCGGTAACGTCGGCACACACGGCACAGCCTACCTTAATTTTCAGCCTGCAGCTCGGAAGTGATCTTCCCTTATGATCTACTTTCACCGGTCTCCCACCCTCACCGGCTCGCTGCGCGTTTGATCACACTATTGATTTCCATCATAAGATACTGTCTTCGTCATCGCCTTTATCGCACCCATATTATAAGCAATGCCGCGCAGGATTGTCAAGGCTTTCTCTGACAAATAACTCTTGTTTCCCACTTTATTGTAAGCTATAATAATGACTGCAGATTTTATCGCATACAAAGACAGCAAATGGACAATAATCATATTAATCTATGTCAGGCAGATTGCCGCGATGTCACGCGATGAGATCCATATTACATACCAAACATTTGATAATTTATATAAAAGGATAAGGGTTCACGCTATGAAGGTCGTATTACAGAATTTAACGAAGAAATTTCCCAACCGCAATAAGAAAGGCGCCGATGTGATCGCCGTCAATGATTTCAGTTTTGAAATCCCCGATGGTAAACTGGTCGGGCTGCTTGGTCCCTCCGGCTGCGGCAAAAGTACTACGCTGTTTATGATCTGCGGTCTGGAAGAACCCACAGAAGGAAAAATCTTCTTCGGCGAAGACGACGTAACCGAACTTCCTCCGGAACACAGAGGCGTCGGCGTTGTCTTTCAAAATTATGCGCTTTATCCTCATCTGACTGTCAGACAGAATATTATCTTCCCTTTGCAGAATCTAAAAGGATCGGACAAGCTTTCCAAAGAGGAGATGAACGAACGCACCCTTGACGCCGCCAAGCTGGTACAGATCGAGGAATTGATGGAACGAAAGCCCAGCGAGCTTTCCGGCGGTCAGCAGCAGCGCGTCGCCATCGCCCGCGCCATGGTGAAAATGCCAAAAGTCCTTCTTTTAGACGAGCCGCTGTCCAACCTTGACGCCAGACTGCGCCTGCAGACGCGGGAAGAAATCCGGCGGATTCAAAAAGAGACAGGCATCACAACGATCTTCGTCACACACGATCAGGAAGAAGCCATGAGTATTTCCGACGTGATCGTTGTCATGAAAGATGGCGAACTCCAACAGATCGGCAAACCTCAGAATATCTATGACGATCCTGTGAATCTGTTTGTCGCTAAGTTCCTTGGCACGCCGCCGATCAATATATTTCAGGGCAGGGTGAAAGACGGCAAACTTTATCTTACAGAAAATATCGCTCAGGACTGCGCTTCCAACCAGTCAGCACCTACCGCGCTTTTAAATGTTGCGGGTGTTACCGATCAGGAGGTGACCGTCGGTATCCGCCCGGAAGGATTTATCCCGGACGAACATGGCGCTCTTTGCTGCAATCTGGTCAGAGTCGAAGTGATGGGTCGCGATATCAGCGTAGTTTCCACACATCCGGCCTGTGAGAATCCAAACATCCGCTCCATTATTGACGCGGACAATGAAATCGATCCCGACAGCGCCACAGTCCGTTTTTCGCTAAAGCCGCATAAAGTATTGTTATTTAACAAAGAAACCGGCAATCGCATTCATTTTTAAACCAGACAACATACTAAAGGAATGACGTGATCACATGAACAAAGCAACAACCTATGACGAATATATCCAGCAGTTAAACGGGCGAGGCGATGTCATTGTCTTCCGCGGGCAGCCAAACAGCGACTTTGTCCTGATCCCATCCGGTCTCCGCGGCGACCATATCGCTATTGCGGACAGCCAGATGTTCCGCTTTGTAGACGAGATGAAGCATCTGTTTAATTTTGATGAGTTAACCTGTATCGAAATTGCGCAGCATTTTACACTGCCTACACGTATGCTGGATTTTTCCTACTCCTTTGATGTGGCGCTGTTCTTTGCCTGTCACGACGCAAAGGGAAGATATCTGGATTGCGACGGCAAAGTATTTATCTTTAACAAGAGCAGATACGAGCAGATGCTGAAAGATCGCAGGAAACTATCCAGTCAGGTCATCCGCAATAACCAATACCTTTATGAATGGTTACAGAAATATATTGATAAAGAGTCCACCGATATGAACCGCGGCGTGGATATGCCGATTTTTGTTGACGCAACCCAGCAGTTTGACCGTCTTTATATGCAAAAGGGATTATTTCTTCTCTGGGGACGTGACGAATGTTCCTTTGAAAATATCATGCTCAATGAAAAACTTGATATGAACGACTTTATAGATACGATCGTAATTGATGCCGCGGCAAAGCCAAGTATCTTAGAATCACTTGCGAAAAAACATCTCAGTGAAGATACTTTGTACATGAACGTTGGCAAGATCAAAGATCTGGTAAATCATATTAAATACGGAACACCCCCTGCTTTCTAAACCAAAAGCAGATAAACAAGGAGAAAATATGAGCAAAAACAACTCTAAAGGCTGGCTTTACCTGCTGCCGGCAATCCTCTTTTTAGGAATTTTTATGGTATATCCATTGATCGATGTCCTGATCTATTCTTTTGAGGAGGGATACAATTTTGCGTCCCAGACTTTTTTTGACGTCGGATGGTACAATTTTTCCTATGTCCTGCATGATACTTATTTTCTACAAGCGGTCAGAAATACCTTCTTAATGGTAATCATTACAGTACCCCTGTCAACCGGGATTGCCTTGCTGATCTCTGTAGGGATCAGTTCCATCAAACCTCTGCGAAACTTATTCCAGACGATCTATTTTTTACCTTATGTGACCAATACTCTGGCAGTCGGTCTGGTATTTATGATCCTGTTTAAAAAGACCGCTTACTCGGATGGTCTTATCAATCTGCTGATCAATTGGTTCGGCGGCTCTTCCGTGGATTTTATCGACGGCCCTTACTGGGCGAAAATGTTTGTGATGTGCTTTTATATCATCTGGGTCGTTATGCCATTTAAGATATTACTGCTGACCAGCGCGCTTTCTTCTGTCAATCAGCATTACTACAATGCCGCAAAAGTTGACGGAACTTCACGCCTGCGCACCTTCACGCGGATTACGCTCCCCATGATCTCACCAACGATCTTTTATCTGATTATCACAGGTTTTATCGGAGCGTTCAAGGAATACAGCAATGCGGTTGCCCTATTCGGCACTAACCTGAATGCTGCCGAGATGAATACCATCGTAGGCTATGTATATGACATGCTTTACGGCGACAGCGGCGGCTATCCGTCTTATGCGTCCGCCGCTGCCATCATTCTGTTTGCCATCGTGCTGACCATTACCTGCATCAACCTGCTGGTGAGCCGGAAGCACACCTATTATGTATAACTGTGACACTCTATGAAATACAAATAGGAAATTGCGTAACTCTTTTTAGTAGGAATTAAATTGTGCAGCATTGACAAATTCATAAGCAGGTGCTGGGGAGCCGCCGGCACTTACATGCTGTATTTTAGCATGTTAGGTGCCGCTGCGTGCGACGCGCAGCGCAAGCGTGCCTGCGATGAATTGTCAATGATGCACATCTGATAAAATACAAACTTTGAAAGGAGATAAGATTGTATATGAGTGGTATCGGGACAAACCAACCCACCAATTATCATAATACCGCCCGTTCTGCCGCTGCCCGAAGCAAAGCGGTCCATACGGTAATTTACTTTTTTCTGGCGGTCTGGGGGATCGTTGTTCTCTTTCCGTTTTATTGGATGATCCTGACCTCCTTTAAAAGCTATGGGGAATACAATTCCGAATATATACCGAAATTTTTTACTACCTCGCCGACTTTTCAAAACTATATCAGCGCCTTTACGGAAGTTCCCCTTGTCCGCTATCTGACCAACACGCTGATTTTCACCCTTGCAACGACGGCAATCATGATGGTTGTGATCACCCTTGCGGCATTTGCGTTTGCCCGGCTGCAATTTAAAGGAAAAAACACTCTGTTTACACTGTTTCTTTCCCTGATGATGATCCCGAATGAACTTGTGATCATTACAAACTTTACAACCATTACCAATCTCAATATGCGCAATACCTTCTTAGGGCTGATCCTGCCTTCGGTCACTTCGGTATTTTATATCTACCTTTTAAAGGAGAATTTTGCCCAGGTGCCGGACGCGCTTTACTATGCAGCCAAAGTCGACGGAACTTCGGATCTGAAATATCTCTTTAAAGTACTGATCCCTATCTGCCGCCCTACACTGATCACCATCGGCATCCTAAAGATCATAGAATGTTGGAATTCCTATGTATGGCCGCGTCTGATCACCGATGATGAGAATTATTATCTGGTTTCCAACGGTATCCAAGAGATCCGTGAAAACGGTTTTGGAAGGGAGAATATCCCTGCTATGATGGCTGCTGTCGTCATCATCTCCATACCACTGGTGGCGCTGTTCCTGATCTTTCGCGATAAGATCATGGCCGGCGTATCCAGAGGCGGAACCAAGGGATAAAGACCAAAAAGGAGAACGATCACCATGATAATGAAAACAAGAAAATTCTATTTCCTGCTGGTTCAGATGATCCTTATTTTCTGCCTGACTGCCTGCCACGGTTCTCAGGAAGCAAATACCTTTGAAATACCGGACACCTTTGATACCACGCAGCCGATTACGATCACCTTCTGGGCCAAAAATGATACCAATAAGACACAGACCGATATCTATAAACAGGCGATCGAGGATTTTCAGGAGATCTATCCCAATGTCACTGTCAATCTGCGCCTTTACACGAATTATGGCACCATTTACAATGACGTCATTACAAATATCGCAACCAATACGACGCCCAATGTCTGTATTACTTATCCCGACCACATCGCTACCTATCTGACGGGCAGCAATACCGTCGTACCGCTGGACGATCTGTTTACCGACGAACGATACGGATTAGGCGGCAGCGAGGTCTTATTCAATTCCGTCTCGCAGGAGGAAATCGTGTCCAAATTTTTGGAGGAATGTCGTTTTCAGGATGCTTACTACGCAATCCCCTACATGCGTTCTACCGAAGCCTGCTATATCAATAAGACTTATGTGGAAGCGCTGGGCTATACTCTTCCTAATACATTGACATGGGATTTTATCTGGGAAGTGTCAGAAGCCGCCATGGCAAAGGACGAGGACGGCAACTTTATCGTCAACGGGCAGAACGTCCTGATCCCCTTTATCTATAAGTCAACGGACAATATGATGATCCAGATGTTAAAACAGCGCGGCGCGGGATATTCTACCGAAGACGGAACGATCGAGCTGTTTAATGACACGACGACCGACCTTTTATATACCATTGCGGAGCACGGAGAAAGCAGGGCGTTTTCAACATTTAAAATCTCCAGCTATCCTGCCAATTTTCTTAATGCAGGGCAGTGTATCTTCGCCATTGATTCTACTGCCGGTGCAACATGGATGGGTTCTGATGCCCCGCTTTCCGATATCAGCGAAGACCAGAAAGTGGATTTTGAAACCGTCGTTATGCCGATTCCGCAATTTGATCCGGCAAATACGCAGATGATCTCACAAGGTCCTTCCATCTGTATTTTTAACAAAAGCGATCCGCAGGAAGTTCTGGCATCCTGGCTCTTTGCGCAGTACCTTCTGACCAATGATGTCCAAATCGCCTATGCCGAAACGGAAGGCTATATCCCCGTTACTACCCGCGCGCGGAACAGTGCGGAATATCAGGATTATCTTTCCAGAAGAGGCGAGGATAACTCTACCTATTATGATGTTAAGATCGCAGCTTCCATGCTCTTGCTGGACTATACCGCCAATACCTTTGTAACGCCCGTATTTAACGGTTCTGCCTCCCTGCGCGATGCGGCGGGACAATTGATCGAAAATACCGTAAAATCTGTCCGCCGTGGGGAAACGATCGACGAACAGTATATTGAAAACCTATACAGTGATATCACTTCCTTATACCGTCTGAATCAGGAAGGAGCCTCGGCAAATGCCAAAACGGATCTTGGTCCGCTTCCGAATACTGCCGTCATACTGCTTACTTCTCTTGCCGTTATATGGATTTTTATCCTGATATATGTCATCTTTGAACACAGGAAGCCAAAAAGGAACTGATTTTTTGTAGAAAAATACATTGATTTATCCATTATAACTTTGTAAAATAACGAGGAAAAATAGAAAATCGGAGATCTTAAATAGAATATTCAAGATTTTCTATTACATATATGAGTCATAATCATATATGCAATGCTCAAAAAGCAGAAAGGGAGATAATTTGTGCCTGCGGCCCAAATTCGCAGGTTACGGAAAGGCATGGTTATTATTATGAAAAAACATTATTTAGCACTGATGACGGCAGCCGTTCTTTCACTTGCGGTTGCGTTAAGCGGATGTGGCAAAACAGAGAATCCCACATCTGACGGAAATGGAACGGATGCAACAACTGAAACGGAAACAGATCGCAATGATGTCGACGACGCTTCGGGAAATACGGAAACAACCCCTGAAGAAGAATCTACAGAGGGCGTTATGACGTATGCGGAATACATCGCTGCTGATCTGGATACACAGGTCGTTGTAGAGACCTATGTACAGGCAAAGCAGGCTTGGTGGGAGGATACAGCAACCATCTATACACAGGATGAGGATGGCGCTTACTTTATCTATGGAATGGCATGTTCTGCAGAAGACTATGAGAAATTGACTGTTGGCACCAAAATCCGCGTAACAGGTTATAAGAGCGAATGGTCCGGTGAGATTGAGATCACGGATGCTACTTTTGAGATCATTGACGGCAACTTCGTTGCTAAACCTTTGGATGTAACTGATATCCTTGGCGTAGAAGATGAACTGATCGTTCATCAAAATGAACTGGTATCCTTCACCGATATGACCGTAGAGGATGCCGGCAATGGAGAGGCATTTATGTATAACTGGGATAATTCAGGATCCGATGGCGATGATCTTTATTTCAATGTTTCCGCCAATGGCGAAACTTATTCCTTTGTAGTAGAATCTTATCTGTGTGATAATACAACGGACGTATATGCCGCTGTTAAGAATCTTCAAATCGGCGATGTTGTCAGCATGGAAGGTTTCCTTTACTGGTATAATGGCGCTAATCCCCATATTACTTCCATTACTGTAAGATAATCAGCCAAACAGGAATCCATGAATGGCGGGCAGGTTTGTCCGCCATTTTTTAAACCCGTCAACCAACCGGAACGAACTTAATAAACGCCGGTAGAAAAGGAGTTTCCCTATGAAATGTATTCTTCTGATAAAAAATATAGTCAGATATATCAGCGTGTCTGTCGTCCTTAGTATCTTCCTGATATCCACCCTTTCAGGATGTCATTTCGGGCAAAATGACAGTGCCGGTGCAGACAGTCTCTCCGCTAATATGACGGAAACCTCCGCAGATAACAGGGTATCACCTGATCTGATCACCACCATGGCTGCTCCCACAGATACCGGCAGTCTGACCGTAACTGAAGAAATGATCAATACAGGCATCCAGAATCCCGGCAACCTGTACCGCCTTATGAACGTTATGGAACGCGCCGCCCATGGAGAAGAGATCACGATCGCCTATATTGGTGGCTCGATCACCGACGGCTCCAGCGCATCTCCCAAAGATACTTCCTGCTATGCTTATCTTTCCACTAAATGGTGGGAAGATACCTTTCCTGACGCTACGATTAACTATATTAATGCAGGGATTGGTGCAACGGACTCCTATCTTGGCGTACATAGATTGCAGGATGATGTCCTTATCTATGAACCTGACTTAGTCATTACGGAATTTTCTGTCAATGATTACCGTTCATGGAACAAAGAAACATACGAAAGTCTTTTGCGCGCAATCCTCTTATCTGATAGCGAGCCTGCCGTGATTGCCTTACTATTAGGCACTGAACAGGATTATAATTATGCTGCTGAACATGCGCAGGTGGCATTTAAACTAAGTGTCAGCACGATCAATTATGCTTCCGTCCTTTCTGAAGGCAGGAAAAACGGAACTCTTTCCTGGGAAGACGTCGGTAATCCGGACGGCGTTCATCCGGCAAATGGCGGGCATGCTTTAATTGCTCATCTTTTAACCCAGTTTTATTGTAATGTATTATCTGAAATCAATACGACTGCTTACCCGGAATATGTGGTAACAGAAGCTACTCTGACCAAGTCAAGATATGAAAACGCCGACCTGCTTTATGCTTCGGATATTTCGCCTGCCGCTACGTACGGTTTTGCGCTTACCAATATTCCCTCGGCATTGTCTCACACAGATGGATGGGTAACTACAATCGGCGGAACGATCTCATTTGAGATCACAAGCCGCGAAGCCGGCATCGTCTTTTACCAGACGACCGACGGCATGAGCGGACAATATGATGTCTATGTTGACGGGATATGTGTCACAACAATTGACGCAGATTACAGCGGCGGTTGGGGAAATTGCTGCGACTACGTGGAATGTTATAAAAATGATATCTCCGAAACGCATCTGATTGAATTAAAACCTTCCGAGGACAGTACCGGAGACTTTTTTGCCATCTGCGGAATCTGTGTGGGATACTAAATGATTACCCCTATTTTAGTAATCTTACCTCATTATTCTTTACTTCCAGAATCTCCGTAAAGGACTGTAGATAATCCGAAAACTTGCTATATCCCAGCTTTTTGGCCGAGAAATTGGAATTCCATGCCTTCAGGCCTTCATTAATAATTGCCATATTGTTACATTCGCCGCCATGCTTTCTGAGGATATGGATGATCTCCTGCTCCACATCTTCCTTCTCAATATCCGTACTTTTAAACATAATCACAGTGCTGCTGTTTTTCTTCTGCAGCATGAAATTACTCATCTTATCTTCCAGAAGCGTACTTAATTTTGTACATCCATAGTTACGTACGTCAAAATCCGGATATTTATTAGTCAGTTTGCTTCCGACCTCGCCGATATAGGTATCTTTGCCTTTATTAGAATTTTCATCAATAATCTTACAGATAGCGTTCTCAATCTCTGAAAGCTCAGTCACTTCCAGTTTATTTTCCTTTTTGCTGGTTTTCCGTGTACTGGTTTTTTTCGCCGTGATCTCTTCCATTTCCTCATCGTTATAGATTACTTCTAACAGCTTAAAACTGTTGCACGCGCTGCGGAAAGCCTTTGGCGTTTTGGCCTCTCCGATGCCGACGACTTCTTTGCCCGCTTCACGCAGTCTTGCAGCCAGCCTTGTAAAATCACTATCGCTCGTCACCAGATAAAATCCATCAACATTTCCTGTATATAAGATATCCATCGCATCTATGATCATCGCGGAATCTGTAGCGTTCTTTCCGGTGGTATAACTGTACTGCTGCACCGGCAGTACGGAATGTTCCAAGATCGGCTGTTTCCAGCCGGAACGAAGACGGTCTGTCCAATCGCTGTAGATACGCTTATAAGTCGCCACCCCATGATCCGAAACCTCGTCCAGAATCGCTTTTAGATATTTAGGGGCAACATTGTCACCATCGATCAAAACAGCGTATTTTTTTTCAGAACTCATCTAAAAACCTCCACATCATTCTATTTAATCTTTTTTCCTGCTTTTATACTGCAGTTCCGGCAGATATGCCGATACCTTCGTGTCAGGCGGAATCGACTCTGTCACAAAGGAATTGCCCGCTACTACGGAATTTCTGCCAATAATAGTCTCTCCGCCAAGGACCGTCGTATTGGCATAGATGACCACGTTATCCTCAATCGTCGGGTGACGCTTCACTCCGGAAAGCGCCTGCCCTTTCTGTGTGGATAATGCGCCAAGCGTCACACCCTGATAGATCTTCACATGATCACCGATCCTCGTCGTCTCGCCAATCACAATACCCGTACCATGGTCGATAAAAAAATACTCTCCGATCTCTGCGCCGGGATTGATGTCGATCCCTGTCTTGCCATGAGCATACTCCGTCATGATTCTGGGAATATACGGAACATTCAGCTGATACAGTTCATGCGCGATTCGGTAAACAAAGATTGCAAAGATTCCCGGATAGGAAAATATGATTTCCTCCTTACTGTTTGCTGCAGGATCCCCTGCCAGCTCCGCTTCCACATCCTTGAACAAAAGTTTTTGTATCTCCGGAAGACGCCCGATAAACTGCAAAGTAAGATCCTCCGCCTGATTTCTGATCTGCTGTTCCGTCAGCTTCTCTGTCTCATGAGTTTCCCGGTCTGCAGCGTCCGCCTCTCTCCGACTTTCCGCCTCCTGCATTTCCTGCGATTCATCCTTACTGCCCATCTTATATAAAAGAGCCGTCTTTATCTGCTTAAACAGCTTTTCATAAACTCCCGCCAGCGTATTGCCCGCAAAACTCTCCAGAGAAACATAAGCCGTATTCTCATCACCAAAATATCCGGGAAACATCAGTCTGCGAACCTCATCCACCACCTCGATGATCTCCGAACGATTCGGCAACTTTACCCCGATACTGACTTCAAAGATCTCCTGTGACCGGTAATTCCCGCTAAGCCCCGCAGCAGCAGCAGCGATCGTCTGTTTAATATCCTGTTCCATTATTAATTAACCATGCCTTTCCTTATCAACTGTCATACTCATCCAGAAACGATATCTTCTTTCCCTTTTTCTTATATGCAATCACCGTGTCCAGCGATACATTTTCCACACTTTTAAAGATATTGGATTCCACAAAAGGGTTGTCTTTTTTCATCCGGGCGATCAGCTCTTTTACCTCCTGCCGTTTGGATTCCATAGGCTCATCGGCACCTCGTGCTGCGCAGCGTTCCGTAAACCGGCATGCACACTGTAAAAACTGTAGTCCGTTCTCATCCCGCCATCGCTTGATATCCGCCTCCCGGATCAGATACATGGGACGGATCAGCTCCATTCCCTCAAAATTCGTACTATGCAGCTTGGGCATCATGCTCTGGATCTGCCCGCCGTAAAGCATTCCCATCAGGATCGTCTCAATCACATCATCATAATGATGTCCCAGCGCTATTTTATTACATCCCAGTTCCTTTGCCGTATGATACAGATGCCCCCGCCTCATCCTTGCGCAAAGATAACATGGCGATTTTTCAATCTCATATACCGCATCAAAGATCTCGGATTCAAATATTGTGATCGGGATCCCAAGAAGCTTTGCATTATGCTCGATCATCCTGCGATTTTCTTCTCGATACCCCGGATCCATAACCAGAAACACCAGTTCAAATGGAAACTTCCGATGCCGCTGCAGCTCCTGAAATAACTTCGCCATCAGCATGGAATCCTTACCGCCGGAAATGCATACCGCAACTTTATCATGCTCCTGCAGGAGTTGGTATGTATTGATCGCCTTCGCAAACGGCGAAAACAGCTTTTTATGATAACGCTTTCTAAGCTCTGTTTCTACACGTTCACAGAAGTCAGCAGGATCAGCGGCGTTACCGATCAATTCACTTTGCGCCGTCTCTATATCAACTGTTGTGTCTTCCATTACAGATATCTCCTTATGTTCCATTACAGGAACCATGCCATTTCATTATACAAGATAAACAGTGGGCTTTGTCTACATCATGTTTCCCATTCCGTCAGTATAACACAAACAACCGCTTTTGGCTACCTTGACCCACTGCCTGAAACCGCATACGCCATCAAATGTTCAATTCTTTTATTTTTTTCAACGAAGTTAAATAATCTATCACCAATTCCAAATCCTGAATATTCAAAGAAGTAGCTATTTCTACAAGATTCTGCGCGCATGCATTTTTAGAAGCTGTTCCAAACAAAAGATAATCTGCCGAGATATCGCAATAACTGCACAATCTGCATATGGTCTCTTGTGACATTCCTTTTTTCCCATTTTCGATTTCAGACAAAAAATTGACGGATACATCCATCATTTCAGCAAACTGCGCCTGTGTATAATGATGTTCCGTTCTAAAATCGTGAACTCTTTTTCCAATTTCCATTTTCAAGCCAGAAGCAGACATTATTTTTTCCTCTGATTACTTACTATTTGTAATAAATTCTATACGATTTTTCTTAATGCATACACAAACTATTGTTATATTATGTTCGCTTATAGCGAATTTTTTCATTGACAATACATCTATTGGGGGTATAATTAATTCATAATACATTAACAAAGGATATCACATATGCGCAGAAAATTTATTACACTATTATTTATCGCATCTTTCTCCTTCTATTGCACCTTTTGCGGAGAAAAATCCTCTACAAGCTCGGAACAGGAAATTCAGGAATCATACTCCCAGGGAACTGACACATCCATAGAATCTGTTGTTCAAAACCCAAGCCAACAGAAAGAAGATACTAACAGAAAATCCTCAAAAGAATCTCTCCCGGTGACAACAGAAAACGCAATAGAGGTTTGGCTGATGGGAGTGGCGCAGCAGGTTCTTGCCTTAGCGGTATGGTACGGAATAAAACAAACAATAAAAATCATCTTTATAAAGAAAATCCGTATTGCAAGGCGGTAGTCTCCCTAACCTTAAAAATGAAGCTGCAAAAATGTTTTCGTCGGGTAAAAAAGCAGCAGACCAGATCAATCTGCCATAAGATCTGGTCTGCTTTTTCAAGCGTTATTTCTTTTTCATTAATCGTTATCTGGTGAATTCTTCCTCCCTGATTTTTATTTAATTATCAAACTCCATATATTCATATTCAATCCAACTGAAAATACTGCCGTCTGGACTATACACCGTCTGTTTGATCAGTTTTCCATTTGCATCATATTCCTTTTCGCCCCCAAAATCACCCGTAGCATAACTCGTCTCTTTCATCAGATTTCCTGACGCATCATATTCATATTCGCCCCATTTGGAAATACTGCCGTCTGCATGATAAGTTGTGTATTTGATCTCATTTCCTAATGCGTCATATTCATATTCGCTATAACCACCGGTGCTGCCGTCTGCATGATAATCCGTATATCTAATCTGATTTCCAGCTGCATCATATTCAAATTCTCTCCAGTCAGTAACGCTGCCGTCTGCATGATAAGTCGTCCATTTTATCACATTTCCTGATGCGTCATATTCATATCCGTACCACGAAGCAACACTGCCGTCTGCATTATATTGCATGTAGCTCATCTGATTTCCAGCTGCATCATATTCCCATTCCTTCCAAATATCACTACCAAAGCTGCTTCTAATATATCCTGTTTCTTTAATCATATTTCCTGACGCATCATATTCATATTCTTCCCATTCGGAAACAGTTCCGTCTTGATTATAACTTGTCCATCTGGTCTGATTTCCATCTGCATCATATTCATATTCTTCCCAGGAAATAATACTGCCGTCCGCATCATAACTCGTAATTTTGATCTCATTTCCCAAAGCATCATACTCATATTCTTCCCAGGAAACAACAGTGCCGTCTGCATTATAAGTCGTCCATTTTATCACATTTCCTGATGCGTCATATTCATATCCGTACCACAAAACAATACTACCGTCTGCATTATATCGCATGAAGCTCGTCTTATTTCCATCTGCATCATATTCATGTTCGTTCCACGAAGCAACACTTCCGTCTGCATTATAAGTCGTTTGATAGATCAAATGGAAAACTGGCTGATGCGAAGATGAAGCCATATCTGACGATATGCTGTCACTGACTTCTTCTTCTTCTGTATCCTTCTCCGGATCTGAACTTTCAGATAAACTCTCACCAGCTTCCTCGGTATCTTCCTCCCGGTCTGACTGTCCAGATAAGTTTTCATTATCTGCACCGCATCCGCCTATGATTACCATCATCAGACAGAAATATGTCAAAATACTTAATATCCTTTTTTTCATACGTTCCTTCTCCCACCAGAAAATCTTGATATTACGATTTCTCTCCATTTGAAATCATACCTAGTACCATTTTATCCTCTACCAATTACTTGTCAACATTTAATTGATTTCTAAATGATAGACTTCCTGTAATTGGGTTTTTCCTGGATTTTGTCATGCTGTCATCCAACTGCTTATACGTCGCCCGGATGACAATAACAGAAATAATAAATGTCAAAATATCGGATACCGGCATGGAGTATAAAACCCCATCCAGTCCATAAAACATCGGCAAAAGAATTGCAAACCCAACACCAAACACAATCTCCCTGACCATAGAGAGCATTGTAGAACCAATAGCTTTCCCCATGGCCTGCAGAAAAATAAATGCCGCTTTATTTACGCAGGCAAACACCACCATACAGAGATAAATCCGAAAAGCCCGGACCGCAAAGTCTGTATAGTAGGAGCTCTCATTGGCAGCTCCAAATATGCCGATCAGTCCGGCCGGGAAAAGCTCTACAATAATAAGTGCCAGAACACCCACTGCGGCTTCCGATAACAACAGTTTCGTAAACAGTTCCCTGACTCTCCTACTTGCCCCTGCACCCATATTATACCCCACAATCGGAATACAACCTGCCGCCATGCCTACTACAATGGAAATGACTATCTGGAAGAATTTCATTACGATGCCAACCACCGCCATTGGAATCTGCGCATACTGCTCCTGCCCGAATATGGCGTCCATTGCACCATATTTCCGGATCATGTTATTGATGGCTGCCATTGCCGCCACAAGGGATATCTGCGACAAAAAACTGCAGATTCCAAGGGACAAGGTCTTGCCCACAACCTTCCCTTTCAGTTTAAAGTTCTTCCGAGATAACTTTATCATCTTCGTATGGGTAAGATACCATATTGCCAGAACCGCTGTCACAATCTGCCCTATCACCGTTGCAACTGCCGCTCCCATCATTCCCCACTTGAATACAAAGATAAAAACCGGGTCGAGTATGATGTTGACCACAGCCCCCGCAAGCGTTGACACCATGGCATATTTCGGACTCCCATCTGCGCGGATCACCGGATTCATCGCCTGCCCAAACATATAGAACGGGATGCCGAGGGAAATCCAGAAGAAATATTCTTTTGAGTGACGGAAAGTCTCCTCATTTACTGTTCCTCCAAACATCGCAATAATCTGTGTGCTGAGCGCAAGATAAACAACACACAACACAACGCTAAACAGTACTGTGAGCAGGATGGAATTTCCCATGCTGCTGCCCGCATCCTCCGGCTTGTTCCTGCCAAGGCTCAGACTCACAAAGGCACAGCAGCCATCACCCACCATAACCGCAATAGCAAGGGCAATCACAGTCAGCGGAAACACCACTGTATTCGCAGCATTTCCATAAGAGCCGAGATATGAGGCATTGGCAATGAATATCTGATCAACTATGTTGTATAAAGCTCCCACAAGAAGCGAAATAATACAGGGAACAGCATATTTTCCCATCAGCCTGCCCACCGGCTCCTCCATTAAAAATGAATTACTTTTTGTTTCCATGTCTGTCTCCTTTCAAACAAAAAAACGCATGGCAGATAACTGGATTTACGCAGTTCTGCCACACGTTCTAATATGTACTTTACTGCTTTTCTTCTGAAACATCAAAGGAATTTTTGCACAAAATTAGGATAGATATTTTTCATTTCTCTTACATTGTAGTATAATCAGAGTGTTATATATCCTTATAGAACATAGAAAGGAATCCAGATAATATTATGAATAAACAAGAATATATATTATTGTTTCACAGCTTATTTCCAAATTTCTTTGAAAATGAGTCCATTCAAAATCTGCCGGAAGAATATGTATTTGACGAGATGATTCTTCCTCTTAACGAATTTGATATCCATAAATATGATAAACTTTTGGATCGCAGCATTTCATTTGGATATTACGATGGCGATCTTGATAAAATACAGAAAAAAGTAGAAAAGGTGGATCCGGACTGGGTACAATATTTCAATAAAAACGGCAAAATATATTGCGGCTTTATAGATGGAGAAGTTGCAAGTTTCTGCCTCATAGATGATAAAGGTACACATCATATCAATGGACGAAAGATCAAAGTAGGCGCTCCCGGATGCGTGGGAACACTGCCGGAGTACCGCAATCAAGGAATCGGATTAACCATGGTAAAGCATGTAACCCAGAAATTAAAAGAAGAGGGTTTTGATTATAGCTATATCCACTTTACATACGTAGCTTCATGGTATGAAAAACTCGGATACAGAACATCAATAAAATGGAATAAAAATGGTATTAAATAGCAAAAACAGTCTTATTGCCAAAGCAATAAGGCTGTTTTTTTAGTGAAAAATAAATTTTTATGTTGACATCCGTAATACATGGTGATATAGTTAGTTACACAAGTAATGAACCAAATAACCAAAAAGAGTCGCAGAAGAGCTGCGACATGGAGGATTAGATTGAAAAATAAGATTGATATCTTATTTTTCAATCAGCAATTTGAGTCAGAGCCTCAAATTGCTTTGATCGCAGATGAGAAACCGCCTACGCGGATTTCTCATCGCGTGTCATCGCAATAAAATTGCTCTGACATGGAGGATTGGTAATGAATGAAATTCTCACACAGGAAAAATCAATTTATCTGCAGATCAGTGAGATGATTGAGAATGATATTCTCAGGGATATCCTACTGGAAGAAGAACGAGTACCTTCTACCAATGAACTTGCAGCGCTTTACGCCATCAATCCGGCAACCGCTGCCAAAGGGATCAATCTTCTGGTAGATAGAAATATTTTATATAAGAAAAGGGGAATTGGAATGTTTGTGACCTCCGGAGCAAAGGAAAAGATCAGGCAGCATCGGAAAGAAGAATTCTACCATCGCTATTTCAAAGCCATGATGGAAGAAGCCCACAGCCTTGGAATAACCGGAGAAGACCTGATCCGCATGATCCATGCCGAAGAAGATAAAAAATAATGGTATCTGCCGTAAAAATATGTATAGAAGAAAGGAATGATCATCATGGAAAACGCAAAAGACCTCATGCCATTACAGTGTAAAAACATTATAAAAAAGTATAACGAAAAAGAAGTTCTGCATAACATCGATCTTACCTTAGAGCCCGGTAAGATTTACGGTCTGATCGGCAGAAACGGCGCGGGTAAAACCACTCTTTTATCCATTCTTGCCGCACAGTGTCCCGCAACCTCCGGTGATATTACGTTAGGCGAAGAAACCGTCTGGGAAAATCAGCAGACACTTTCCCATATCTGCTTTTCCAGAGAATTGAATCCTGTTGCGGAAAGCGCAATCGCCTCAATGAAAGTAAAAGATTATTTAAAAGCCGCTTCCATTTATTATCCCCACTGGGATAAGGAAATGGCAGATCGTCTTGTAAAAACCTTTGAGCTGGAACCGGGGAAAAAAATCCTAAAGCTGTCAAAAGGTATGCTATCCATGCTTACCATCATTCTGGCGCTGGCAAGCAAAGCCGATTATACGCTGCTGGATGAACCTGTTGCCGGTCTGGACGTCTTCATGCGCGATAAGTTTTACAAACTGCTGTTGGAAGAATATGAAAAAACCGGACGTACTTTTCTGATTTCCACACATATTATTGATGAAGCTTCTCCCGTTTTTGAAGAAGTTATTATGTTAAAAGACGGCGCCATTCTTCTCATAGAAAACACAGAAGACCTATTATCAAGGGCAGTTCATATCAGCGGCAGGGAAGATGCTGTTGACACGGCAGTCAAAGGTTTAAAAACATACCATCCTGAGAAGGTCGGACGTAGCAAGGGCATTACGGTACTGATGGAAAATGGCCAGGAATTCCAGTCATCCGGTGAGATTTCCGTACAGCCGGTATCTTTACAAAATCTATTTATTGCACTTTGCGGAGACGAAAACTAATTTTTAAAAGGAGCATAAGATTATGAATGAAGGACTCAAACGTCATATACAATTTATCAGTCTTTATCAGGGTAAAATATTTTCCATCATTATATTGGGTGGTCTGATCTACAGTATCTTTCTGACTACATTTATCAATGACTCGCCGGAAAAAATAATAGGATACCTCGAAACGATTCTGGCCATCCTCCCCTGCGCCCTGATCGAAAAGTATATCAGATACCAGATCGATTTTTGTCTGTCTATGGGATGTACCCGCAGAAATATCTATCTAAGCATTTATATTCTCACAGCAGAGCTCTTAATTGAATGCTTAGCGGTCTTTCTGCTCATGAAGATGATTGCTTCCACCTCCATCACTGCCGATATGATCCTGTCCTTTGTAATCTCGGAACTCTTATCTACTACTTTGGGAATTCTGATGGGGTTTCTGGTCCGCCGGTTCGGCTATGCAAAAATGATGCTGATCCTGGTCATCTTTTATGGTGGCATAGCTGTTTTTGCACTGAACTCTTTCTCCCTGATGACAGAATTTCTATCGGGTCCCTCTTCCCGGTTGATCATCATTGGAGGCATGCTGATTCTCTATGGTCTGATCGTAACTCTTTTTGGCAAAAGGACCATCGACAGAATGTAGATTGAAAATCAAAGATTTTTCATAAACGAATTTATACGTTTTTCAAATATTGTACCCACGGTATAGCACTAAAGTGCATTAAAATTCGCGGGTTACGGAAAGGCATGGTTATCAATATGAGAAAATTTTGGAATATCACTCAAAAAAACTTTGTTTCCTTACTTATCATCACTGGACTGGTCTATCTTATCGGACTGATTCTAAATCTGATCTTTATGTATGGAATCCTGGGCGGACTGCACGATATGCCTGTATTTCCTCTGGCCAGTACAATGTCCCTGATTTCCGTTGCTATGTTCTGGATCATTAGCGGTCCTTTTACCGTAACAAAATATTTTACACTTGCCATATCCATGAGTACAACAAGGGAAAACTATATCCTGACGGAATTGTTCCAAACCGTCCTCGGAAGCCTGATCCTGTATATCCTCTGCTTTCTCCTGTTTCAATTGGAAAACAGCGTACTGATTCCCTTATGCTATTCTGGCTTTTCCAGAGAACCGGAACTTCCGTTTTTCACAGCCCTGTTTGGCAGCTTTTCTTCCGGCATCTTCTGGATGCTGGCATTTGCAGCCATAGTTTTGGGCATACGCCTGTTCCTAGGCAGCCTCCTCATCCGTTTTGGCCTAATCATCTACTGGATCCTCTGGGGAATATGGATGTGTGCCAGCATATTTTTATCAAGCATGGACAGTGAAGAGATGGCATCATTGGAACATCATATTGATTATGCCGGAAGCCTTTTGCACGGTCACTTTATGCCGCTTCTATGCTGTGCCATAGGGATAATCATCTCCTGTATCGGCATCTGCCTTTTGAAAAAGCAGGATGTCAGATATATATGATGTCCGCTTTGCCTGCCATATGTAAATAGATAAATTAAGATACCATCAGTCACCTTGCAATGCCTGACGGATCTATGGGAACACCATGATCCGTTATGGCAAAGCCCAGACAGTTGCCGGTGACTCTTCCGGTTCTTCCTACCGTTCCAATTTCTTCCCCCACTGCGACCTGTGTCCCCTCCGTAACTTCAACTGATTTAAGATATCCATATCTTGTCCTGATTTCATCACCGCCAAGAATCACAATATAATTACCATAATCCGCAGTATATCCTGTCTCTTCTACTACGCCATCCATAGCGGCATAGACCGGATCTCCCTCCTCGCCTGCAATACAGATATGGTCTGAAAAATAGGTTTCTCCGTCAAATCTCTGCAAGTTCCCATAGGCTTGGGATATGGTGCTGCCCGTCGTCGGCCATACCATGGCATCCAAAAGAATATTATTCTGCACCTGCACCTCAATGAGTTCGTCAAGCTGTTCCTTTTGTGCCATCAGCCTGTTAAGCTCCTGCTCGGTGATGGCAATCAACTCATCAATCTGTTCCAGTTGCGCAATCAGTTCGTTTCGTTCCTGCTCTGTGACGGCAATCAGCTCATCATACTGTTCCAATTGCGAAATTTGCTCGTCAATCTGTTCCAGTTGCGTAATCAGCGCGCTCCGCTCCTGCTCGGTGATATCAATCATTCCTTCAATCTGTTCCAATTGTGAATTAAGCTCGTTCCGTTCCTGCTCAACGATGGCAATATGCTCGTTAAGCTGTTCCTGTAGTTCCATCAGCTCGTTCCGTTCTTGCCCGGCAATCGTATCATTACTTTCGCTCTGTTCCTGCTTCGCTTCATCAGTTCTCTCAATATACGTACGGATTTCCGCCTCTGCGCAATCTAAAATTGCCATCTTCAGATCTGTTACCCCTGTCTGCCTGTATGCTTCCGCATAGGCTATCGTATACTTTCCATAATAAATAAGCTCCCGATATTCCACCGGCGAATGACTTATATATTCCTGCGTTGACGATGATACCAGCGGTTCTTCTGCAATATAATCAACCAGTCCACCTATAATGGCATCCGTATCCAACTGTCCGTATTCCACCGCCTGGGCATGACAATCCATGCATAAAACCTTTTCATACAGATTAGAAAGCACCCGGGATCCTTCCGCTACATTCAATTCCGGATAATTTTCCTCCATATATTTTTCATAATCCTCGCCTGTGAATTCATTTACTGAAGTCACACCATCTTCTTCAATATGATATCCTCCATCCGCATCCGTAGTGAGCGTGATGATCATCGGTACAGAAACGGTTACCAGTTCCCTTATACCGTCTTCGCTAAGATCCATATCTTTATATAAGGAATAGACATAATAATCTACCGTCGACAAATTGTCTCCTTGCTGTCCATAGACGGCAATTAAAACAGCTACAGATGCGCAATGAAAATCCGCAGGAACAGCATAGGTCTGGTTATAATTGATCACTGCCGCCCTCAGAGCATCCTCTACAGATGTATATACACCCGTTTCTTCAGTTTCTTCAAATACAGTGTCATTTACCTCTTCCCCGTTTCCATCAGATGCCTCTGGATTAGTACTAAGAACGACCACTGCTGTCAGAACCAACACAACTGCCGCCAAAGCCACCCATACTCTCGGTCTCTTCCAATTTAAAATATTCTTTATTCTGTCACCGGTATCACCCTCCCCAAAAGCAAGCGGTACACCTGTCATCATGCGCCGTCCTGTTGCAAGACATAATAAGGAACTGGAATACTCTGCACGGATATCCTCCGTCATATGGTTCATTACCGCCTCATCACAGCTCATCTCCATATCCTTTACAAACAAATAAAACGCGACCCAAACCAGAGGATTAAACCAATATACGCATAATGTCACATAAAATAATATTTTAAAGATATGATCGCCTCTTTTGATATGGTGCTTTTCATGCATCAGAATATAATCTTTTTCTGTTTCCGTAAGATCAGACGGAAGATAGATCCGTGGATATATAATGCCCATAACAAAAGGCGTCACAATATGATCCGCACGATAAATCCCATCATCTAATTTCACGGAACCCACCAGATTTTTTTTAAGTCGTACCAGACTAAATATGCTATATATAAGCAATACTACAACACCGACACTCCATAATGTCCCTCCCGTCACAGCAAGGATCGCCCGTAGATCAAATGTCGTTTCCATTTTTTCCACCCCGTACATTTCCTCTGAAGCAAATCCGTCAGGGATGATTTCAAAGTTTACCGCCGTTATTTCCCGTCCAAGATTGTCTGCATAAGGAATATAGGTGATCACTCCATCTTCCGTTACCGGAGTATCAAACATCCCCATCAGGGATACCGCGGAAGATATGGATACCGGGCAAAGCAACCGGAATAAAACAATAAACCACAGCAGATAAGAATATACTTTCGGCGCTTTTCTTAACACCAGTCGAAGCAGGAGCACTGCTATGATCACGATACTGGCAGTCATACTCATATTGACGATTCTAGACAATATTTCCAACAACATAGCTATCTCCTCCTATTCTCTTCTATCAACCGTTCCAGTTCCTCTATTTCCTGTTCAGAAAGTTTTTTTCTTGTGGTAAATGATGCAAGAAATCCCGGCAGCGATCCCGAAAACGTCTCTTCAATAAACTGTTCACTCTGGATCGCATAATAATCCTGTCTGGAAATCAGGGATGTAACGATTCCCTCCCGGTTCTGGAAGATTCCCCTTTCGCACAGCCTCCTTAATACGGTATATGTAGTCGATTTCTTCCAATTCAATGTTCTGGCGCACATTGCCACAAGATCTCCTGAGCCTACCGGTTCATTCTCCCATATCATATCTGCGAATCTGGCTTCTATAGCGCCCAATTTCTTATCACTCATAATCATTCTTGCCTCCTCAGATGTTCTTATACCCTAATCTGTATCAATCGCAAAGGTTTACAAGATGTAAACCTTTATCATGAGTTTACATCTTGTAAACCCTCTTGTCAAGAGTCTATTTCCGACATTTTAAACTTCCAAACATCTCTATGAACATTGAATAGATTATAGCAGCCCGGAAAATTTGCAGCAAATTCTGCAGATACATAGAAAATGCAGGAGCAAAAAGGAACGCATAGAACGCGTCAGCGGGAAAATCTATCCGCTTTCTCAATCTTGTGTCTGATAAGTAAATAGCCAAAACCGCCTATTAAACCGCCTGCAAAATTTAGGATCAGATCATCCACATCGACGCTTCTTCCTATAAAAAGCTGCACGGTTTCAATGAAAAGCGGAAGCAGCGCAGAGAAAAGAACAACCGAGGGAACGGACTGTCTTTTTTTCCATAAAAGAGGCAGTCCGAATCCCCATGGAATGAACATCACGATATTCCCCACAATATTCACCATAAATATACTAAAAATAAAATGCCGAAAATATCCTCTGATCGTGCGGAAAGGAATCAGATTAATGCCATATCCGGAAGAAATCCGCCATCCGGCATATCGAACCATCTGAAAAGGATTCTGATAATTCCCTTCCAGCACAAGAACAAGAAGCCCCAAAGTAAATAAAACAAAAACGCCAAGCACACATTCCCTTTCCCAATCTTTCTTCCACGGGCGACGAAAGATCAGATAGAACGGAAACAATATCAATATAATAATAAAAAATCTAAAGATATAATATATCATTTGCAATTCCTTAATACATTAAAAAATATTCTCTGCTTTTTAACTACTTCACAAACTTAAATTTTGTTAGTAAAATTATAACCTATTTTAATGGTTTTTGACAACTCAACCACTGGTTTGTATACTTATCCATGAAAAAATTGTAATCTTGTATATAGAAAATTCAAACTTTTATAAAAATACGAATACGCAGAAATGAGGATTATTATGGATCAGATCAAAATCGGAGCATTTATTGCCACATGCCGTAAGGAGCAGCAGCTTACTCAGGCACAACTGGCAGAAAAACTAAACATTACGGATAGAGCCGTATCCAAATGGGAAAACGGAAAGAGTATGCCGGATTCCTCCATTATGCTGGAACTATGTGAAATATTAGGGATCAAAGTGAATGAATTATTAAGCGGCGAACGAATGGATACGGACGCTTATACGCAAAGTGCAGAGGAAAATTTAATGATTCTGAAAAGAAAAGATGAAAACAGCAACAAAAAAAATGTTTTGTTTGCCATCATTTATTCTGTTGTTCTTTTTCTTGGAATCGTAATCTGCTCTATATGCGATGTTGCCATTACAGGAGAATTGACTTGGTCTACCATTACATTAAGTTCTATCATTTTCACTTATGTTATCTCTTTTCCTATAGTTATACTTTGGAAAAAAGGCATCACCGGAAGTCTGATAGCACTGAGTATTTTTCTCATTCCCTATCTTTATCTATTGGGCATCCTGATCAATGTACCGGCAGTATTCACCATCGGCTGGCGTATGTCACTTATATCCATTGTATACCTTTGGATCATATATTTTGTTTCCTGCCGTCTGCACACCAGAAAATTCCGTGCCGCCGGAATCAGTGTTCTGCTTGCCATTCCATTAAACATTTGTATTAATGTCACATTATCAAAACTGCTTTCCGAGCCAAGAGCAGATATCTGGGACATCCTCACCATATTTATACTGCTTATCATTGCTTTTCTTTTATTTCTTACGGATTATGCCAAAAACAAGGGCATCCCAAAATAATGGACAAATTTATGCAATGTTGCTGCAGCGATATGAAATAACATTAAGCCAATTTTTTTGTACATTGGAAAATATAGATCGAAGTATATACCGCAACAACCAACTCGGTGATCGGCATTGCAAACCATATGGAATCTGCCCCTGCCAAAACAGGCAGTATATACAGCATAATACCGCTGATCAACATTCCTCTTGCTACGGAAGCTATAAAGGAAATTTTCGGTTTCATAAGCGCCTGAAAATAATAGGTAGAAAAAACATTGAGCGGGAGCAGTATAAAAGAAATACCGTAACGCCGAAAGATCGATGGAGCAATTTGCAAGACCTTAGGCGTAGGGGTCATAAAAATACGAATAAACATATTCGGTAACAGTATACTAAGCGCTGTCCACAATATACCAAAAAATGCCGCTGTTCCCAATGCGTAACGCAGGGTCTGACGAATACGTCCGCCGTTTCCTGCACCAAAATTTGTAGATATCACAGGCTGCGCCGCTTGTCCCACGCTATAGGCACAACATTGTACAAAGGTGCTGATATTTACGATAACACCATAAACTGCCAAGGCGTTTGTATCAAGATATTTCATGATCTGGCGGTTAAATATGATCGTAAGAATACCCATGGCAACATCTATAAAAAACGTTGCAAATCCTGTTATGGAAATCTCTTTCAGCTTCTTGAAAAGGCCCTTTGGCACAGTCAACCGAAGCGTATTTTTTTTGCTGAAAAAGTGAAAAAGCATAACTGCACAGGTAATCACAGAACCCGCTGCTGTTGCAACGCCTGCGCCCTTTGCGCCCATATCGCAAACAAAAACGAAAAAATAATCCCCAAAGACATTAAAAAGACCACCCGCTAAAACCGCCACTGTAGCAAGGGTCGGATTTTTGTCGCTGCGGATATACGCCGTCAGCATCTGATTAAACAGGAAAAACGGTATGGCAAATTTAATCGGGAATACATATTCCCTTGCAAGAAAAAGGGTATTATCCTCTGCGCCAAACATCGTCAAAAGCTCTTTGTCAAAGAATATGACACCTAGCCACACAATAACCGAAAGAATCGTTGAGCCTATCAGTGAGACGGTAAAATATTCATTAGACCTTTTTTCTGCATCTCCACCCAAACCTCTTGCAGTATTAAAAAGCACCGAACCTCCTATTCCCATAAGAAGTCCCAGACTATAAATAATGTTCCATATAGGCGCTACCACTGCTAAAGCCGCCGAACCCTCAGATCCGTGGTACTGCCCTACCATAGCCATATCCACAATACCATAGATTGACGTTATCAGCGTGCTGCCAAAGGAAGCAGCAAGATACTTAAAGTAGATCGATCTGATATTATCCTTTAAAAAGTCCATTTTCATCCTCCTAAAAATAAAACCGGATAAGAAACAGGTATCTCAACCTGCGCCTTATCCGGTTTACCGTTTCTAATGAACAGTTTACCTCCGTGCTTTAAAAAACATATGAAACTATTTCTGCAGAATATATTATAATATTTTAGGTTTCCTTGCAAGAGTCTTTTTCATTCATATATTTCTTAAAAAACTCACATTCCTCCTTATTACACCTGACAGCGTCTTCCAACTTCATATTCACATGGAATACATGCCCCAACACCTTTTCAGAATTTCCATAAAAATGATATTCAAACTCCACTTCCTGTTCCGTCAGGCGTTCTGCCATATATGGCGTATGCTTTTTCAAAAAGTCGCCGCTTGCCGTCATTAGATAGGTGGGTGGAAAATGAGCTGTGACGTATCTTTCCGGGGAAACAAGCTTTAATTCCTCCGGTGTCCCCTGTTTGGGAAGCAGGTCCTCCATGATAGAAAAAGTAAACTCCTCCCTTTTCTCTGCATCATCCATATTATAGATGCCGCAGTTCAGCGCAATCGCTGTTGGCACAAAGCCTTTCGGAATCTGCAAATCATAATTCTTCGCATATTCCTCATTGGTACAGATGGCGGAATAAAGACTCAGAAGATGGGCTCCTGCAGAATCTCCTACCGCAAATATGTATCGTGTGTCAAATTCATATTCTTCCGCATGCTCCAAAACCCATGCAAACACGCTGTTTGTATCCTCAAGCTGACTGGGGAATTTATATTCCGGCGCAAGACGATAAGTAAAGTTCACCACTGCAAATCCATGCTGGGCAAGGCTCATGCAATAATACTGATAACGCTCTTTATCACCATATACCCATGCGCCGCCATGAACGCTGACGATCACAGGCAACTTCCTTCCTTCCGAAGCACTTGGACGATAGACATCAAGAAGCTGCCACTTTGTATCACTGCCATATAAAATATCATCAAACCTCTTAATATCCTCCGGTGCGGTCAATCCCGCATCCCTGATATCGTCTCCCTCTTGGAAGCTTTTTCTGATAGATTCGCTTAATTCAGACATTTTCGTTCTCCTTTTTAGTTGATCGATATCTGATGCGTGATCAGATATCTGTCCCCTTGCAGTTCCTCTACCCGCAGCTGCATCTTGCAGTCTCCGGCATCAAGTTCTACCATAACTGCAGTCATATATTCATCATTATAAGTTCCATTATCTATTTCCTGTTCCCATCTGGTCAACAGCTGTCTTCCCTCTATCACATTATAAAAGGTATAATCCCCTTTTCCATTTGCCAAAATCTGATTATGGCAGTTCTGATAATATACTGCCATATCCTTAATGACCTGCGACTCCGATACGCCGACATCCGCCAAAGTTCTTAATGTTCCTGCCTGATTTGACGAAGTTGTCTGATTCGATGAAGCTGTCTGCGGCGGCTTTTCCAGATTGCGGTATGCCCGCCCATTACAGGGTGGCAGATACACGGAAAGCTCCTGTCTTACGTGATTGCTTGCGTAATCCGTATCATTTTTATTAAAATAATCATAAGTGCCATCACCGACGTCATCCCATGTCGTATCCACATTATAACAGCCGTCATCCAATACAATAATATTCCACGCATGTCTTTCTCCGGCATAACCTGCGCAATAATAGCATGGGATATTCAACTGCTGCATCAGATATTGAAATGCCCTTGCGTATCCGGCGCATACCGTCTGTCCATTTACCAGCGCGCTATAAGCGCTCTGATTCATTTCCGCCCTAAGATTATAGGTGGTATTATCTATCAGCGCATCATGAACATATACTTCTTTCGCATAATCACTTGATAATCCCCGTGCTTTGTCAAGAATCTCCCTCGCACTTTCTTCAAAAGAGGATTTTGCACTTTCCAGATTCTGCGCCGTGCGGTTAAATTGTAAACCAATCTCCGCACACTGTCCTTCTGGAGTATATTTACTATAATACGCCGTATCCAGCCAGAACAGCTCCGGATGGTCGTTATACACTGCGGTCAGTGCGTTTTTCAGCTGACCTGACGTAATCGGTTCCAACGGGACAAATGCAGCGTTCAGCTCTTTCGCATTGGCATAGATCTGGCAATAAATATGCTGCCCTCTCTCATCTAACATACCATAGTAAGGATACCAATACGGATCAAACGTTAATCCTTCACCAGTAAATCCTGTACCAAGCTGATCCTGGATCTGCTCAGCCTGAGCGTCGCTGACTGGTATGTATTCTTCCTGTAACGGCTGATACCCATTTTTGCCACTTACCGTACTTGGAATCGTCAGACCGGACGTGCTAGGCGCCACATAAGTGGAAGCAGTATCTCTTGCTATTCCTGTGCTGCCCCAGTCCAGCGTTTGATTAGAAGCAGGCTGGTTATTTCCATTGGGGATTACGTTCTGATTCCCATTATAATCAGGAAACAGCGGCGTCTGAACCGGCTCCTGAACAGTATCATTGGCTGAAACGACATCCACGGTGGGAACCGGCAAGTCCGTATAATTGCTGCTCAAAGATACTGTTTGATCCTCTTTCGGAAAAAGAGAACTCCCTATCCTTTTAGAAAGATCGGGATTCAACGCACATATGATAATAAACAGAAGAAATAATGCCAACAAAGCCGTTATAATAGCAGATAATTTTTTAAAGAAGCCCATATTAATAACCATGCCTTTCCGTAACGCCATATACACTCATCTTTATTTTAAACCACTTTTTCTATTCTATCAACACCTAGCCTTGACAATATTTTTTATTATCGCTATTATTGATAAGTATCGCTTATATTACATAATTTTGGAGGTTTCAAATGCCGAAAAATCTTAACTCCCTATTTGGCGCTCAGGATATGACTGTTGGCAGTCCAATAAAAGTGATTGCTAAATTTGCAATCCCTCTTTTGATCGGCAATCTGGCACAGCAGCTCTATTCCACAGTTGACTCTGTGGTCGTAGGAAAATATTGCTCTATAGAGCGCAACGGCTACAATGGCATAGATGCTCTTTCCGCAGTAGGAGTGTCTGCGCCGATCATTAATTTGCTGCTTGTATTATTTATCGCGATCTCCACCGGCGTGGGGATTCTTGTTGCGCAATATTTTGGTGCAAAGGATAAAAAACGCCTTTCTATCTGCGTCGGCACTTCCATTACTCTGGTTTTTACTGCCGCCCTACTTGTTACGGCAGCGGGAGTTCCGCTTTCCCGCCCTTTGCTTACTCTTATCAACACACCGGCAAAATATTATGATCTGGCGGCTGCCTATCTGCAGATCATTTTTTGGGGAATCATCGGCGCGGCTTTCTATAATATTGTCTCCGGTATCCTCCGCGGACTTGGCGACAGCCTTTATCCACTGATTTTCCTGCTGGTTTCCGCCGGTTTAAATATCGTTTTGGATCTTTGGTTTGTGGCCGGTCTCGGCATGGGAGTGCAGGGCGTTGCTTTGGCGACCATCCTTGCCCAGGGCGTCTCCGGACTTTTATGTATCGTCCGTCTTCTTCAGATGAAAGATATCGTAGAAATCACAAAAAAGAACCTAATCCCCAAATTTGACGTTTGTAAGAAAATATTAAAACTTGGACTTCCCTCCGGCATTACACAGGGTATTTTCTCCCTTGCGCTTGTCATGGTGCAGAGCCTGACCAATCAAATGGCGGACTTTGTTCCCGCCATCAATACTGCCATCATGCGTGTAGATGGATTTGCCGTACTGCCTGCTTTTACCTTCGGACTTGCAATCTCAACTTATATCGGTCAGAATATCGGCGCAGGACGGACAGACAGACTAAAACCCGGTGAACGTGCAGCGCTCTGCCTTACTCTTTGTGTCTCAGCCGTCATCGTACTTGCGCTGCTCCTTTTTGGCAAACAGTTTATCGCCTTCTTCATTAATGAAGAAAATACAGATCCTATCGTATATCAATATGTGGTAGAACTGGGCGGACGTGGGTTAAAGATCCTCGCGGCAGGATATATTGCTATGGGAATCATCCAAATCTATGGCGGTATCTTAAGGGCCGCCGGAGATACATTATCAACCATGGTAATTTCTCTTATCACCACGGTTGTAGTACGCGTCCCCCTTGCTTATCTTCTTGCTGCGTGGAACAGTTCGGAAGACTGGCCGAAGGGACACCCTGACGCTCTCTTTTTCTCCCTGCTGTTCTCATGGCTTTTAAATGCGCTGCTGACCTATCTCCGCTACCGGCAGGGCAAGTGGCGGCAGATCGACCTTGTAGGACAAAAATCAAAGCACTAAAAACTTATATTTTTCTACGCTGTATAGTGGAACAAACGGAACCATAATCGGAACCTTCTTCACATATGCCTGATACTCCGGGTCGTCGCCATAGTTCTTATTCTGCCGGATCTCCAGTCTTCTGGCACCGCTGAACATGACATAGATAATGCCCAGATAGCCAACGACCGCAACGATCCACTGCCCAACCGTACAAAATGACGAAACACCGACAACCAATACCCCTGTCCAAATAACCATTTCTCCCAGATAGTTAGGACATCTCACAATCCTGAACAGTCCCTTGTCACAGAATCTTTTCGGATTAACCTTCTTCTGTCTGTTCTTACTGATATCAGAAGCGGACTCCAATACCAAACCAAAGGCCATAAGCACTATCCCTATGTAAAATGCCACGTCCCCATGGACATCCTGATTCTCGATCCGATAAAATACCGGGGAAACCATCATCACATAAAGCAGTCCACAGGAAATCCACAGCAGCACTTTAATTCCAAGCTTCATGTCAGAACCGTCCTTGATCTCCGTTTTCATATGCTTTTGATAGCTTACGCTTTTGATCTCACGGAACAGCAGGTAACCACTTAATCTGCATCCGTACAGAATCAGCAGTACACACAGCGCAATCACGGGCAGCGTCAGATCCCCACGGAACAATATCAGCATTGCAATCCCCTGTCCTGCTATAGCGATACCATATCCTATGGATATAAAATATACATACTTATAGAATCCCACCACGCAGCATAATAAAGCCACTCCAAATAAGATAAGAAAATTAATGGAAAATGTCATTTTTAAACCTCTTTCCTTTGCTTGTATCAGAAAATGCCGTTAAATCAGTAAGCTTCTCCAACCCTGCTAAATGCATGAAGCCACTATCATCAAATCCAATAGTTCTATTGATAATTGTCCCGTTATTGTACAGACATATTCAGTATTCATAATCGCAAAGTCCTGTATATGAATCTGCACATTGGTATAGTTTGTCATTATTCTCCACTTTTGCACCTCTTTACATAAAATAAGCGGCTCTGAAAACAGAACCGCTTATGCATATTTTCTTTCAGCATTTCTGCCTACGTCAAGTCTGGTTATTATGCAACCACCAAAGCTCCATGCACACCTCTTGACTCCTGCGTGACACTTCATAGCTTAGCAATCCCGATTACTTACGGGCAATGCTTAATTTTTGTCATTTATATTATACACCGTTTTACCGCTTTTATCAATTCTTTTTTAAAAATATTTTCGGGAATTTTTCCTATAAAAACAGCGGCTTTTATTCAGACCCGCTGTTTGGCATATTTTTCTTCAGCACTAACATCTAACGGCAAGTCTGGGGATATTATGCAACCATCTGCGGCTCCGTGTACACTCCCTTGCCTCCAACATATTGATATAATTTAATATTAGCCCCAATTTCGTTAATATACAAGTAATTTCCTTATAATGGATCTCAGGAAATCTGTTCTGTCGGATTTACATGTATCATAATGTGTTTTGTGTCTGGAAAATCCTTTTCAACATTGTAATGCACCTTCTCTGCGATTGTATGAGCTTCCCGGAAGGTTTTATCCGCATCCACGCTGATTTCCAGATCAACATATACCTTATTACCAAACATTCTGGTACGAAGCATATCAATCCCCACTACGCCGTTCTGAGTTAAAACATATTCACTTAACTTTTTTTCATATTCTTCACCGCAGGAAGTATCCAACATCTTTTTTACGGCATCCAATAAAATATCAAACGCCACCCGTAAAATAAAAAGACAAATAACAACGCCCGCAACTGCATCTAATACTGGAAATCCCAACATTGCACCGCCGATACCAATCAACGAGCCGATGGATGCGAATACATCCGAACGATGATGCCATGCGTCTGCCATAAAAGCTGCAGAGTTGAGAATCTTTGCATAATGCATTGTATACCAATACATCGCCTCTTTAACTACAATAGATATCACCGCGGCAGCCAATGCAATCACTCCCGGAATCATAAGCTTTTCATAATTTCCCGAAAAAATGATTTGCAGACCAACCTTTCCGATCCCCAAACCCGTCACCAAAAGTATAACTCCCAAAATCAGGGACGCAATACATTCTAATCTTTCGTGACCATATGGATGTTCTTTATCTGCTCCCCGTCTGGACATCTTAGCTCCCCAAAATGCAACAAAGGTGATCACAACATCTGACAAAGAGTGGATCGCATCAGATAACATCGCTCCCGATTTTCCAACAATACCGGCAAACAATTTAAATGCGCAAAGTACAATATTGCCTATCATCGTCACTAAAGAGATCTGCCTGATCAATTCATTTTCGTCCAATGTAGTTGGTATTTCTTTTGCCATAAAAGAATCCTCCATATTGCAAATGATATGTATCTAATTGTTCCTGTAACCACTGCCATATACAATAAGGCATAAAAAACACACCTATGGAACACACAGCTGTCCCACAGATGTGAATCATTCCATCTGCTGCTGCCAGCTTGCAGCCCGGCTTCATAAACATATCGTTTACAGCCTGATCAGTTTATATTAATGTGTAATGCAATAAGCATTTTATATATCATATGAAAGCAATCACAGATCAGTGAAAGAAATTAACCCAGAATTCCCAAATGTTCCAATAATATCTTTATCCCCAGAAGCATCAGGATAACGCCTCCTGCGGCTTGCGCCTTCTTTTCAAATTTATTGCCGAAGATGCTTCCCACCTTTACGCCGACAGCAGACAGGATAAATGTCGTACAACCGATCAGTATGACAGCCGTCCAGATATTCACATCACCTGCCATCGCAAGGGAAACGCCGACTGCCAAAGCGTCAATCGAAGTTGCTACCGCCATGACAAACATCGTCTTTACAGACAGATCTCCGCTCTCTGCCTCTCCCTCTTTCTTTGATAATGCCTCCCGAAGCATATTCACCCCAATAATGAATAACAGACCGAATGCTACCCAATGGTCATAAGCAGCAATTGCGTCTGCAAACATTCTGCCCGCCAAAAAACCAATCAGAGGCATCAATGCCTGAAAACCACCAAACCAACCGCCGCAGATCATCATACCTTTCACTGATGCCTTTTTCATAGATAACCCCTTACATATGGAAACAGCAAAAGCGTCCATGCTCAATCCCACTGCTAACAACAGTAATTCTATAAATCCCATAAAAATTCTCCCTTATCTCTCTTGTATGACTACACTCCATGCCGATAACAGTTTGTCCATAGAAAACGCAGCATTTGCAGGACTTGTGGATGGAAGCTTTGTAATCTTTCTTTTGCATACCGGGTAACAATACTGCATATACAGCTCATATGCTTTGCCGCCATTCGCATAGATTCTTTCAATGGGCGCCTGATCTAAGATCTTTTGCATATCGTTGGGAACCACATTTTTAATGGAGCTGTCGCTGGAACCGATAATATCGCACTGCGCGATCACATCCCAGATAGCAATATGGTGATCGTACAATAATTTCTTTTTTTCCTCTATCGTCTGCGGCACGATCGCTGTCACCATCGATTCTGTTTCCTGCAGCCCGCTTTTCTCCTGCTGATCATACTGCCAGCACAGCGTCGCAATCAGTTTCCAAAAACGGTTCTGGGGATGACCGTAATAAAAATGATTCTCCCTTGACTTCACTGAAGGCAGGGAGCCTAAGATCAGGATTCTCGACTTTCTATTATATACCGGTTCAAATAGATGTTCAACTGTCTGATATTCTGAACTATCTTTCTGCATGTCATCTCTCCATTTAGATGATATTTTTATAATGTTATCTTCTCCAGATCTTCCGGAACATAAAGTTTGCCATGATAATATTTTTGTCCCTCTGCCAGATACAGTTCCCTGCGCTCTTTGATATTCCGATCCTCCGTATGATAGAGAATCAGATGCTCTACGCTTAATCGTTCCGCAGTCTCGCAGGCATCCTTTACCGTAGAATGATTTTTCTCATAAGGTCGAAAAATATCTGCCTGAGAGGAAAGACAAAAAGCCTCATGCATCAGCCATTTGCTCCCTTTTACATAAACCTCATTACATTCATGATAGGGCTCGTCCCCACAGCAGGTCAACCGCTCTCCCTCTGCAAACTCCATAGAAAATCCAAACTGCTTCGCTTTATCAGAATGGATATCAAAAAATGTCACTTTTTTCCCTAAGATCGTCCGGTTTTCCCCGTCTTCCACCGAGATCAAATGAACCCGATCCCCCAGATAAACAGCCTGACGCTCCATCAATAACATCCGGCAGATGGAAGAAATCATCCCCACTACTTCCTCATGAGTATAAATATATGCATCCCCTTCATAGGTTCCATTTCTCATATTCTGACAGATGATCCGGATCATCCAGAGAATTCCCATCAAATGATCCATATGCTTATGGGTGACAAACATCTGATGAATACTGTTGCAATCGATTCCGGCTTTTTTTAACTGCTGTAAGATCGCATTGCCGCCGCCTCCATCCACAAGAAAATTTTCCTGAAGTTCTTCCTCCTGTAGCAAAAAACAGGTATTATAATATTCCGTCACCGTAGCGTGTCCTGTGCCCAGCATAGTTAATTGCATTCCATCTGCCCCTTCCCGCCTCTGATAATCTTATCAGTCAAACAAGCTGATCTGTTTCTCTTTTAGAGAAGTTACCCTTCTTTCATTTATCTTATCTTCTTCTGCAACCGTCCCACATAATAACGGAGAATTTAAATCATATTTACTACAATTTTTCACAACGCTTTCCTGACTATAATTCGCATAACAATACTTACAACCGTTTTTACAGGTATTATAAGTTCCGATATCCACGCTTTCCACGCACCCGCATTCCGGTCTTTGATTCTTATCTTTTCCAACCTTTATTTTATAACCTGTGATATCCTCTATCAACTTCTTATCAATACAACAATTATGCTCAATGCCACAATCTGATAAATCCATGCTCTCAGCGCAGCTGCCAATCGCCATTCCGTTTTTTTCCGCTATTCCACTGAACATTTTGCAAAACTCCTTTAATGCAGGTCCATCCATATCATAAGCATTGACCGCCTTCATATTTCTTTGATTCTTTACATAGGTATCAACAAAACTGATCACGCACTTATTTGTATAGCCATTTAACGCGCCCGCGATCTGTTCAAATGCATTGATATGATACTCCGGTGTGTAAACTTTGGTAAATATGATCGGGTCATATCTCCAGACCACCTTATCCTTTCCGATCTTCTCAGATAACTTTTGAAAGACCGGTATCATGATCTCTTTTTTATGGGGAACGTTACATTCCATATCCTGTCCATATCCTGTCAGAGTAAATTGAAAGTAATACTGATATGCAGATAATTCATCCAATCTCTTAATCATCGGCTCCGGATTCTTCGTCCAAAATACAATGCAGTCCACCACCTCAGGAGAAATGTCGATCTTACTGACCTGATGCGGATTCATAGGATTTCTTACATATACGAAACCTTCTTTGATCCTATGAAAAAACCAATCCGAATAATAATTTGGAATATCCGTTCTGCGGCTTACGCTTAAGATCACAATGTCTTCCTCCTCAATATATAAAGAAAAGTCCCATAAATATAAGCCAAATCATAAATTTGATCTATTTACAGGACTTATTACTATCATTGCCACACATTTTGTGGCGCAATGATATTAATCCCAATTTATTGCATTATGGGGGATGGTTCCATTCTCCGCTATACTTCTATTCGCCCTCTCTATTGCTACTATCTCATCTGGTAAAGGAGTATCTTCCGGAATAAATTTAATAATAACATTATAAATTGTTTCTATGTCTTCATCTGGCACTAACTCAATCATTCCTTTTAACATTTCCTTACTCATTTCTATCATCTCCGACAATCTTTTATATTCCTGTCCTCTCAGAAATACATCCTTTACTATAATTACATCTCCATCAGGTAATTCTCTTTTGCAGCTTTCAATCAATCTATTATCTGTTATCATACTAAATTTTTACATATATTTCAATTTATATAAAGAAAAGCCCTATAAACATCAATCAAATCATAGATTTGATTTGTTTATAAGGCCTATCCACATTATATATTATCTTAGGAAAACGCTGATGAAAGCGTTTCCCACGCCGGAGGTTTTATACTACTCCCTGCGCCAGCATTGCATCAACAACCTTCTCAAATCCAGCAATATTAGCACCTGCTACATAATCGCCGGGAACATTATACTTCTTAGCTGCATCATCAGCATTGTGGAAGATATTGATCATGATGTTCTTCAGCTTGCTGTCTACTTCCTCAAATGTCCAGGAAAGACGTTCGCTGTTCTGGCTCATCTCCAATGCGGAGGTTGCAACGCCGCCGGCATTAGAAGCCTTGCCCGGTGCAAACAGTACGCCGTTGGACTGCAGATACTTTGTAGCTTCCAGTGTAGTAGGCATATTCGCGCCCTCTGCAACTGCAAAGCAGCCGTTTGCAACAAGCGCCTTTGCATCATCAAGGTCTAACTCGTTCTGTGTTGCACAAGGAAGAGCAACATCACATTTCACTGTCCATACGCCATGCTCTCCATTCTTCTTCTCGTGATACTCTGCAGAAGGTCTCTGTGCAGCATACTCTGTCAGACGCGCACGTTTTACTTCCTTGATCTCCTTCAATAATGCTACGTCAATTCCTTCGGGATCGTAGATCCATCCTGTGGAATCAGAACAGGTAACCGGTTTTGCACCAAGCTGCTGTGCCTTCTGGATTGCATAGATCGCAACATTACCTGCGCCGGATACTGCAACGGTCTTGCCCTCTAATGACTTACCATTGGACTTCAGCATCTCGTCTGTGAAGTATAAAAGACCATAACCTGTTGCCTCTGTTCTTGCAAGGGAACCGCCATAAGAAAGTCCTTTACCTGTCAGAACGCCTTCATAAACGCCCTTGATTCTCTTATACTGTCCAAACATATAGCCAATCTCTCTTGCTCCGGTTCCGATATCGCCTGCCGGAACGTCTGTATCTGCGCCGATAATCTTGCAAAGCTCTGTCATGAAGCTCTGGCAGAATGCCATAACTTCTCTGTCCGATTTACCCTTCGGGTCAAAATCAGAACCGCCCTTGCCGCCGCCGATAGGAAGTCCTGTCAGGGAATTCTTAAAGATCTGCTCAAATCCAAGGAACTTAATAATACCTGTATTAACGGAGGGATGAAGTCTGAGACCTCCTTTGTAAGGTCCGATTGCAGAATTAAACTGGATACGGTAACCTGTGTTCACCTGAACCTGTCCCTTATCATCTACCCAGGGAACACGGAACTTCAACTGACGCTCCGGCTCCGTAATTCTTTCCAGAATTGCCTCTCTTCTATACAGCTCTTCATTTGCATCGATTACAGGGCGAAGTGAGTTCAATACTTCATCAACTGCCTGTAAAAATTCCGGTTCGCTGGCATTTTTTCTCTTTACCAGTTCGAGTACCTCGTCTACATAAGACATGTTTTTTTCCTCCTTATAATATGTTACATTTTATATCCAAAGAAAGCTTCTGTTACAGCTTTCATTTGTACGATAAGCAAATATTCTATTATTTACTCTGCTGCGATAAGAAGTTTACTGGTTAGAAAGGAACTCATGAATACCCCTTGCGCCTGCCCTGCCTGCACCCATGGCAAGGATAACGGTTGCCGCACCTGTTACGGCATCGCCGCCTGCATAAACGCCTTCCTTGGAAGTCTTTCCGGTATCCTCCTCTGCGATAATACATTTGCGCTTGTTGATTTCCAGTCCCTTCGTTGTAGAAGAAATCATCGGATTCGGAGATGTACCAAGGGACATGATCACCGTATCTACGTCGATCACAAATTCAGATCCCGGAACCTCCACCGGTCTTCTTCTTCCCGATTCATCCGGCTCACCCAGCTCCATACGGATACATTTGATGCCGCTTACCCAGCCGCTTTCATTCGTCAGGATTTCCACCGGGTTGGTCAAAAGATCAAAAATAATGCCTTCTTCCTTTGCATGATGGACTTCTTCTACTCTGGCGGGAAGTTCTTCCTCGCTTCTCCGATATACGATGTGCACTTCCGCGCCCAGACGGAGCGCTGTTCTTGCCGCATCCATGGCAACATTACCGCCGCCTACTACAGCTACCTTTTTACTCTTCATGATCGGCGTTGTGGAATTGCCGTCAAACGCCTTCATCAGATTGCTTCTGGTCAGATATTCATTGGCAGAGAATACGCCGTTGGCATTTTCGCCCGGAATCCCCATGAACTTCGGAAGTCCAGCACCGGAGCCTACAAATACCGCATCAAATCCCTCTTCCTCCAAAAGCTGGTCGATGGTCGTAGATTTTCCGATCACAACGTCAGTCTCTATCTTTACGCCAAGAGACTTTACGTTATCGATCTCCTTCTGAACAACATCTTCTTTCGGAAGACGAAACTCCGGAATACCATATACCAGTACGCCGCCCGCCTTGTGCAGCGCCTCAAAAATCGTAACGTCATAGCCTAATTTTGCCAGATCACCCGCACAGGTCAGTCCTGCCGGGCCAGAACCTATAACAGCCACCTTCTTACCAATTTTCTCTTTGGCAGGTTCCGGTTTAATACCATTCTCCGCTGCCCAGTCAGCTACAAAACGCTCCAGCTTACCGATGGAGATTGCTTCCCCTTTGATACCGCGGATACATTTCCCTTCACACTGGCTCTCCTGCGGACAAACACGACCACAGACAGCAGGCAATGCGGAAGATTCGCTGATGACCTTATAAGCCTCCGCCATATTGCCGTTCTTGACCTGTTCGATAAATCCCGGGATATTGATCGATACCGGACAACCTTTGATACACTGTGCATTCTTACAGTTGATACATCTGGTCGCCTCGCACTTTGCCTCTTCCTCGTTATATCCAAGACATACTTCTTTAAAATTAGCTGCCCGCTCCTTTGCATCCTGCTCACGGACAGGAATCTTCTTCATTACATCTACTTCCATCTATTTTCCCCTTTCTCAAACTCAATCTAATTGCAATTTCCGCATCCGCCGTGGTGGGTATCCCCTTCCTTCGCAGCAAGGAATGCTCTTCCCTCCTCGGTCTTATACATCTGCTGACGTCTCATTGCCTCATCAAAGTTTACTTTGTGGCCGTCAAATTCCGGTCCGTCAACACAGGCAAATTTCACCTCGTCACCCACAGTTACACGACATGCGCCGCACATGCCGGTACCGTCAACCATAATCGGATTGAGACTGACGATCGTGGGAATATTCAGATCCTTCGTCATCAGACAGACAAATTTCATCATGATCATCGGTCCGATGGCAACGCAGGTATCGTAATGCTTTCCTTCCTCAACAAGATCTTTAATGGTTTGTGTTACCATACCGCTTCTTCCATAAGATCCGTCATCTGTCGTAACATACAAATTACCTGCAACAGCTTCCATCTCTTTCTCTAAGATCAGTAAGCTCTTCGTCTTTGCCCCGACAATGACATCCGCATCGATTCCATGCTCATGAAGCCATTTCACCTGCGGATAAACCGGAGCAGTACCAACGCCGCCCGCTACGAATAATATCTTTTTCTTCTTTAACTCTTCAATTGGCTCATGAACAAATTCGGAAGGACATCCCAGAGGTCCTACAAAATCAGCAAAGCTGTCACCAGCTTTTAATCCAGCCATGATCTGCGTTCCAGCGCCCACGATCTGAAGTACGATGGTGATCGTTCCCTTCTCCCTGTCATAATCGCAGATTGTCAGAGGAATTCTTTCCGCTTCCTCATCCGTCCTGACGATCACAAATTGTCCCGGCTGGCAGGATTTGGCAACTCTTGGTGCCTCGACGTCCATCAAAAAGATGTTGTCTGTCAGTTCTTCCGCCTTTAAAATTTTAAACATAGACGATACCTTCCTTATTATTTATTTCTAAAAATCCTAGATTTCTACACAACCTATAATTTCAGCATTAATATTTTACATCAATCTATATCATCAGTCAATTCGTTGCTTTCTACTAAATTATGCAGAACACGGCTGATTAATTTATGTAATTATTCCTTAAATCCGCTTGAATCCTTTCTGAATACCGGGTTCCGAATTACCGATATTTCATTGACTTTTTTTACCGATAGTTTATAATGAAATCAGCATCAGAAAGGAAAGAAACTATGGAAATCAGCGAATTTTGTGATATGGAAAAATTTGAAAGCATTATGGACAGCTGGGCAAAAAGTACAGGATTGGCTACCGTTGCAGTAGGCGCTGACGGAAAGTACATCAGCGACTGTTACAATTTTACTGACTTTTGTATCAAATTAACAAGAGGAAGTAAAGAAGGATGCAGACGGTGTGAAAAGTGCGATCAGGAAGGGAACGGCGTATATGCCTGCCACGCTGGTCTGGTTGATTTCGGAATTCCCATTACTTTAAGCGACGGAACTGTTTTGGGCAGCGTCATCGGCGGGCAGGTTCTTCCCGAAAATCCAGATGAAGAAAAATTCCGTGCCGTTGCAAGGGAACTTGACATTGACGAAGATACCTACATTGAAGCATTACATAAAGTTACTGTAAAGTCCAGAGAACAGATCGAGGCATCAGCGAATCTTTTAGGTGATGTTATCAATATGTTTGTGCGTTCAAGCTATCAGGAGAAGCAAAACGAACGTCTGCTGGAAAAGCTGAAAAACGGCATTGCTCAGGCTGCTGAAGAAATTACTGCTGCGAATACATGTACTGCACAGATCGCTGCATTCAGTAAGAAACAAAATATTCTTTCTCTTAACGCATCTATAGAAGCAGCCCGCGCCGGAGAAAGCGGCAAGGGATTTTCTGTGGTTGCAGCCGAGGTGCAGAAACTTGCAAGCGGTATGGCGGAAACCAGCAAAGAAATAGATGTGAGACTTTCTCGTCTCACCGCCACGATCAATGATCTGAATGTACAGTAATCATTGATACGCGGACACCCGGCATATGTTAAAAAAATCAGAGCTGTTCAGACCCCGAAGAATTGTAATCCGGGTAAACGAAACAGCTCTTGATTTTTTATATTCTGTTCTCTGAAAGTGCTTTCCTTTCAAATCTATTTCCCTTTATTTTCCAATAAGTTTACAATGATCAGGACAATCGGAAAGAGAACTCCCGCAACCGGCCAGATGATCCTAATTTCCATCATTTCCTCAGGAATCATTTCCGTCTTAGCGCCCAAAGTGAAAGCCAGGAAGATTGCTGTAACCACAAGCCAGTATACCGCGCTTATAGCTGGTTTAATAGACATCTTTGCTTTTTCTTTTGCAGCAATACAATATTTTTCTTCTTGCAGTAATCTTTCAAAAGATCCTTGTATCATGCTAGCAATCACAAAAAATCTTACTCCAATGGAAACAATCACTAACATTAAGCAAAAGCAAATCGCAGCAGGCAAATCATTTTCCCCAAAGAATGCGGCGGCAAACAGCACAATTGCACCAATAAAGCATATCACCGTACCAGTAATATTATATAGATTATATACGCTCTGGTATCCCTTTTTCTTCTCCTCCACCATCCCGGTCACCCCATATTCCGACTCAAAGACTTCCTTTTCAAGAAACGTGTATGGTTTTATCTTCGCACTGCATGATAAGAAGATTCCGCAGGCAACCGCAACGATTGCTAGAAGTATCATTATTCCTATCCCACCGGCAGCATCTTCCGACAGGGGAATTAAATTTCCTTCCGCACAGGTTCCAAGCAGGATCAGACAAATAGGTGATAAGATACACATTATTACACCTAATGCAATTTGGGGCGCATTTTCTTTTATAATACGGAGATATTCGCTCGCATCTTCCATACTGATCCTGCGGATGGATGGAGTCTCCTCTTTGGGATTGCTGCTTAATTCATCCGCTTCTATTTCATCTTTTAATAAGTAATCCACCGATACTCCGAATAATTCGCTCATTTGCAGGATCCTCTGCAGATCCGGAGTTGACTGTGCGCCCTCCCACTTAGAAATCGCCTGCCTGGTGACACCCAGTTTATCCGCCAGCTCCTCCTGGGAATATCCGTTTTTCTTTCTTTCATATAATATTTTATCTGCCAAGATCATTTTACATCTCTCCTCCTTCTCCTATTCTATAATATTCAATGGCAATTCGCTATAGCTTGCTTAAACATTATCATGTCCTCCGGTTGCATACAAGAAAATGCCATCGGACAATTTGTCAAACAACGGTTGCAACCGACCTTATTAGCGGTTGCATTCTCTCCAAAACAGCCACAGAATTATATACCATGTCAGCAGGAAATCAAGCGCGAACGCAGTGAGCATTTGATTTCACCTGACATGGTAGCGAAAGAATCTAATCTGCAAAGCAGATTTTAAGCGCGACAGCGCGACAGACGCGTAGCGGCTGGATTCTTGAGCTTATTTTACCATGAAAAAACCGCCGCATATCTAATACGACAGTTTTAAAATATTTTGATCCATATATTATTTAAAGGCAGTACATAAGAACAAAGAAATAATGAAGCAGACTTCCTGCGATGACAAACAGATGCCAGATAAAATGCATATATTTCTGGTTATTCTTTACATAGAAATAAATTCCTGCGGTATATGCAATGCCGCCGCCAAGAAGAAGCCAAAATCCCGTTCTGTCAATCATGGAGAGTACCGTATTGGCAGATACCACAATTGCCCATCCCATGACTACATAAAGCACAAGGGAAAACCGGTGAAAACGCTTCAGATCAATAGCATTTAATACAATTCCGATCACCGCACAGGCGGCCTGAACCCCAAAGATAATCCATCCTTTCACGCCGCCAACCAGAGATAAGGCTACCGGAATATAGGTTCCCCAGATCAAAACAAAGATGGAACAATGGTCAAGAATCTGAAATACCCTTTTCGCCTTATATCTGGTCATGGCATGATAAAGGGAAGACACACTGTACAGCAAGATCAGACTTGCACCATATAATGCCGCGCTGACTAAACCGATGGTATCCGAATGCATGGATGCATAAACGATTAAGATCCACGTACCTGCTGCCGCCAACAACGCTCCTGTTCCATGGGATATGGAATTGGCAACTTCTTCTAATACGCTCTGTCCGTTAAAACTTTCTACCTTCGTCATAATACACCTCCTTGCCGCCTTCAGCGGCTCACATCTTTAAAACTATCTTAAATTTATCTTTTCCACTTTTTTTCGAAATATAATATTTGTTACTATATAATAATTTTTAAAATTATTATATGTAGTATTAAATACTATATTACACCGTTTTTTTAAATATGTAAAGTGTTTTTAAAATTTTAATTTAAAAAAGGAGGCTTAAACGTATCTAAGCCTCCTTTTTCGCTGTTTGTATTTTGATGTGCATCTACACCTTTTCAGCTGCCGACATTTAACCCTATTATCCGAATCGCTGTCATATCCCTGCCGTTTTCTGATACGCCGTCAAAGAGCATAGATAAAAAACAACAAAAATAGCGAATATTACCAAAACACTCACAATATTGACAGAAATCAGGTTCGTAAACATGGTTTTTGCCAGCGCCAGCACCGAAAAATAGGACGAAACCGCCATAACCAGAAAGGATGAACCGTATGCTGCCGCCAGTTCACAGGCAACGGATCTGCGTAAAATCTTTCTGTCAATCCCCAGCTTTCCTAAAACTTCATAACGTGGCTTTTCTTCCACCGAATCATTGATGACCTTCATTAACATGATACATCCGCTTGCCATGGCAAAGACCATGAACAGAAAGATGCAAAAAGGATATAATGCCTTAATCCATCCAATATCATTATTATAGGGATCTATCGCCACGCGCCCTGTATAATTCTCCTCCGTATTACTGCTTAGGACGTTTAAGGCTTCCTTTATCCGTTCAAAATCAGCAGGATTCGAGATTCTGTAATGAAAGGTATAGAGTTCTTCCCCCTCAGACGCTAGCTGCTCATATTCCGTATCACTTACCGCATAAATAGACCCTTGCTCCTGCAGATAACCAAAGTAAGGCACACGCGTTGTCATAATCTGTTCATAGGATCTGCCGGCAATGATTCTGGTCCCCCGTTCTTCATTGGTAAGTGATAATAATGGCATATTACTCAAGGAAATGACCTCGTTTTCCCCTGGTTCCTCCAGATCAAATTCCAACCTTGCTGCTGCCGCCAGTTCCCGTAGTCCCGACCAGGAAACCATCAGATAACCGGAACGACCCCAGCCGGAATCTCCATCTTCTGCCTTCAACATCACAATCGGAACCCCGCCCTGATACAGGAGGCTGTCTCCTATAATAGCCGCAGCCTGCTCTCCGATACTTTCCTGATTTGTCAGAAACTGAAAGGTATAAGTATTTTCAAAAGAAACGATATTATCATAACGGTTCTTCATGGCAAATCCCGTAGCAAGCGCTGTAACGGCAGATAGCGCCAGTACGCTTGCCATAGCATAAGTCCGGTAGTTTTTTTTCATACGAAAAATCATCTGATTGATCCACAGATTCCGCTGCTTCTGATATAGAAAAGCTTTATGCGCAGCCATCCTCTGAAAAACCAATGGAATCAAACCTCCGAACAGCAGATATACGCCGATAGTTACCAGCACTACTGCTATCATCACATTGCCCAGCAGTTCCTGTCCTGCATCCTTAACTGCCATATAATAACCGCTCCCAAGCACCCCGCACCCAAGAATGGTTTTCAAAAATAGAAGAATGGAGTTCTGCCTTACATATTCATTTCTCTTTGCCGCAGAAATCATATCAAGCACACTGCTTCTTGCAATATTCCAATATCCTTTCCAGACAAAGATGGAATAAATTACCGCATATACAATACCGGTAATGACGATCGGCATAAGTTTTACATGAAAATCAATAATAATCTCCATATCCAATGCCGTCAGTAAGATCATCTGGAATAACCCTGTTGTCAGAGTACCAAATAAAAGTCCCAGCACAAGCGCCGTAATTCCGGTTAATGCAGATTCTATCATATACATTTTCCCGATCTTTTCTCCAGAAAGACCCATAAAGATATAGATTCCTATTTCCTTCTTTCGCCTGGTGAGAAATACATTAGTTGCATACCAGATATAGAAAAAGGAAAATACCCCCAGAATAAAACAGAGAACTTGGATAATGATATCCACATAGTTCTTATTATGTTCCCCCAATTCCATCAATGCATCGGAATATATTAGATTTACAAAATTGAGAAAAATCATGACAGTGAAAGCCAGCGAAACAATCAGCCACAAAAAGTTTCTGGCACCGCTCTTAAAATTTAAGAATGCAAGTTTTGTCATTCGCATAGAAAATCACCTCCCATGGAGGTTTCTACCCCTATAATGCGGTCATAAAACTCTTTCCGGCTGCTGCCACGGCTGATTTTGCATTTAATGGAACCGTCACTTAAGAAGAATACATCTTTTGCATAAGAAGCACAGAATGGATCATGTGTGACCATAAGAATTGTGGCGCCCCTGTTTTCATTGACATCCTGCATACACTCTAAAAGCTCCCTGCCGGAAGCGGAGTCTAAGGCTCCTGTGGGCTCGTCGGCAAAGATGATCTGCGGATTCGTGATCAGCGCCCTGCAGATTGCACCCCGCTGTTTCTGTCCTCCGGACAGCTGATAAGGATATTTTTTCAAATGCGCTGTCAGACCAAACATCTTCGCCAGTTCTTCCGTCTGTTCCAGGCAGATGCGGCCCGAAACCCCGTTCAAGGACAAAGGCAGCGCAATATTATCCTGCAATGTCATGGTATCTAACAGGTTATACTCCTGAAATATAAATCCGATTTTATCCCTGCGTAGTTTGGAAAGATCCTTATTGGAAATACGGGAAACATCCATCCCGTCGATCAAGACAGTCCCTTGGGATGCCTTATCAATCGTCGATAGAATGTTTAGCAACGTGGTTTTCCCAGAACCGGACGGTCCCATAACAGCGATAAAATCCTTTTCATTAATGCAAAGGTCTATGCCTTTTAATGCCACCGCCTTAAACCCACGACCTCCATAGCTCTTTTGCAGTCCGGCAACTTCTACAACTTTCTTCATAAATAACCTCCTTCTTTGATCTGCTTTTGTTAACATGATCTATAAAGATATTGTAGAAGAATCTACAGGAATAATCCTTACATCTTCCTTACAAAGCACAGGGGAAGGTTACAGTTTTTGTAAGAAACCTTACATACTTTCAATATCAATTTCCCAACTTTCAATCATTTTTATCCGTTTAATCTTTCTGCAATCCCCCATATCTCCGAAACACCACCAACACCCTTGTATATTCCCCAACTTTACTTTCGATCCGAATCTCATGTTCCAGCTTTTCAGCAACTCTGGAAACCATATAAAGCCCCATCCCGGTGGATTTATACTTTCCGTTATGGTGATTGCTTCCGGTAAATCCCTTTTCAAAAACTCTTCGGATATCACTTTCCAAGATTCCTTCCCCATGATCTTCCACAGATAAGATCACTGCATCCTCTGCTTTTTCAGAACGAATGATAAGACATGGCTGCTCTGTGGCATATTTTATCGCATTAGAAAAAAGCTGATCGAGAATATAAACCAGCCAAGACGGATCGGTATACACCTTATGGTCTTCCATATGGATTTCCAGAGTAAAGTTCTTCTGAATCAAAAAAAACTGATTGTTCTTCACAGCCAAATTGACACATTCCCTAAGATCAGTCTTTTCGATCTTGAGATCCAGCCAGTCTCCCTGCAACCTGCATCCAAGCAGCATAGAGCGGACCTGCTGGTTGATCCGTTCCAACTGTCCCCGCAGATCTCCTCTCAGCTGTTCGTCCCGGATCTTCTCATCCATCAAAAGAGCTGCCGCCAGCGGAATCTTGATTTCATGGCACCATCTCGCCACGTAATCCTGCAGATCACGGTTTTCTTCCGACCGCCTTTCCAAATGCGCTTTCAGGATCTCTATATCATGCAGTGCAATATCCTGATTTTCAAACGCCGGCAGTTCTGTGGAAACCACATCATTCGATTGCATCCCTGCCTCTTTACGCCTTTCTGCTTGAAGCAAAGCAAAAAAATCAAAGAAAAAAAGTATCAGCAATGACACCAGTAATAACAGATTAAAATAATTTTGATATTTTATCGGAATATCTTTCGTAAGAAGCCAGTAATAAAGATTAAAAAATATCATCAGAGCAGTGACAAGCATGATCGTCCCTGCCCGTTTCCTCCAATAGACCTGTAAATATTTCATGGAACAAAATAACCTCTACCTTTCTTCGTACAAATAACTTCTCCGCCTGCCGCTTCCTTCAATTTGGAACGAAGGCGGGAAAGCGCTGTGGTTAAGGCTCCGTCTGAAATAAATTCATCCGTGCTCCACAACTCCATCTTCAGTTCTTCTCTGGTAACAACATTCGGACGCTCTGCAAGAAGCTTTGCTAAGATTCGCCGTTCCGACTTTGTCAGTTCAATTTCCCTATGATCGATAAACATGATCTGAGAAGTGCTGTCAAAACAGAGTCCGCCCCACAGGGGGATCTCTCTTTTCTCCCTGTACTGATACGTCCTACGCAAAAGCGCCTCTACTTTGACCTTTAACAACTCCATACAAAAGGGTTTTTCCACATAATCGTCTCCGCCCCAGGCAATCGCCATGATCTTATCCCTGTCATCATTACGACTGCTGATATAAATAATCGGCACGGTGGAATACTGACGGATTTTTTCACACCAGTAAAACCCGTCATAATTTGGAAGATTTACATCCATCAGAATAAGATCCGGCGACAGCAGAGACACTTCCTTTGCAATATCAACAAAATTTTCTGCTATCCGGGTTTCGTATCCCCACTTTATCAGATATCCGGCAATTTCACCTGCCAGCGTTTCATCATCTTCCACAATAAAAATCTTCATCTCAGGAACCTTCTTTTCTTTTATTAAGAATCCTTTTCGCCGGATGGGCACAAATTAATGCAATAAAGATAAGTATCGCCGTTGTCGATAAACTAATCGGATATACCACCATAATATTCTGAAAGGTATTATATTTTGGAAATACCTGATAGATCCATACAATTCTCACACCGCAGATCCCAATGATCGTCAGCACCGCCGGCAGTAAAGATATCCCAAAACCTCGCATATATCCGGACATTACTTCATATGACAGAGAAAAGAAATAGGCAGAAAATATCATGATTAGCCTGTAATATCCGTTTTCTATGACTTCCGGATTCTTGTTGAAAATAGCTAAAATATCATGACCAAACAAAAGAATCATTCCAATCGCTGCCGCTGTAAAAATACAGCCCTCCAGATAACACAGTCCAAAGGCCTTTTTGCAACGGTCTATTTTTCCGGCACCGTAATTTTGTCCCACAAAAGTAGTACATGCCTGACTGAAACTGTTCAGTACATCATAGGCAAAAACTTCAATATTAAACGCTACGCTTGATGCCGCCATGACAATTTTCCCAAGACTGTTAATCGCGCTCTGGACTATGATATTTGCAAAAGAGAACACTGCGGACTGTATGCCTGCCGGAATACCGATTCTTAAAATATTTTTTAGAACCGGTCCGTCTATTTTCAGATCCGAAATTTTTAATTGTACCATATCATCACTTTTTATAAGAGCGGTTAATAAAATAGCAGAACTTATAAGATTCGATATCACCGTTGCAAGCGCCACGCCGTTTACGGTCATATGCAAAACACAGACAAAAAACAAGTTTAGTAATACATTAAGAACCCCCGATATTGACAGTGCAATCAGGGGCATTTTTGTATTACCTATGGCACGGAAAATCGAAGATTCAAAATTATACAATAGGATTACCGGAACTCCGATCATATATACTCTGAAGTACAGAATCGCCATATCGATCACGTCGGCAGGGACATTCTGGGAAAGAAAGATCCTCTTTGCAAAGACCTGTCCCAGAACAGATATCAAAACTCCTATGATAAGGGCAAGCAGGACGGACGTATGTACTGCTTTTTTTACGGTTTTGGTATTTCCGCAGCCTACGGCATTGGCAATCACAACATTCGACCCAAGTGAAATGCCGATAAAGGCATTTACGATCAGTCCGATAATAGGGCTGTTTGCGCCCACTGCCGCCACGGCAGCTTCCCCCTGATCCCCGGTAAAGCGTCCTACTACCGCTATGTCGGCTGCGTTAAAAAGCTGCTGCAAAATACCGGTTGCCGCCAATGGCAGTGCAAAAAGCAAAATCTTATTCCACAAAGAACCATTCATCATATTGGTATTATGAATAGCGGATTTCAAAGCCAAAACCTCTTTTCTCCATCATGTATGTTCTTCGCTATATCAAAACTTTTGATAAAAATTCCTTCGTTCGATCCTGTTTGGGATTTCCGAAAATTTCTTCCGGCGTTCCTTCCTCTAAAATGATACCCTCATCCATAAACAGGACCTTCGTTCCAACCTCCTTGGCAAATCCCATTTCATGGGTTACAACCGCCATGGTCATTCCATCCTCTGCCAGATTTTTCATAACCTCCAGCACCTCTCCGACCATCTCAGGATCAAGCGCGCTGGTGGGCTCGTCAAAAAGCATCATCTTAGGTTTTAACGCCAACGACCGCACAATTGCAATTCTCTGCTTCTGTCCACCGGACAGCTGCCCGGGATAAGAATCAGCTTTCTCCCTAAGACCAACAATATCCAACAGCCTCAACGCTTCCTCTTTCGCCTCTTCCTTCGTCATCAGTTTTAATTCTACCGGAGCAAGGATCAGATTATCCATAATGCTTAAGTGTGGGAACAGATTAAAATGCTGGAATACCATTCCCATCTGCTGCCTTATCTTATTAATATCAACGCCTTTTCCCGTTATTTCCGTTCCTTCAAAGAAAATCTGACCGGACGTAGGGGTTTCCAACAGATTTAGGCATCTTAAAAAAGTAGACTTGCCGGAACCGGACGGACCGATGATAACAATCTTTTCCCCCTGCCCTATTTCATAGTTAATTCCACGGAGTACCTTATGTGCTCCGAAATCCTTACATAAGTTTCTAACGGATATCACTTTCCCGCAGCCTCCTTTCCAACAACCCCATAATCCATGTGAAGAACATGACGATTGCAAGATAAATCAACGCTACCACAAGTAGAGGCAACATCGCATCATAAGTAACGCCACGGATGATGTCCCCGCCGCGCGTCAGTTCATTTAACCCGATCGTACCACAGATAGACGTCTCTTTCAGCAATGTGATCATCTCATTGACCAGCGCCGGAAGCACATTCTTGATCGCCTGTGGCATAATGATCTTCTGCATGGTCTTCGCATAACCAAGCCCCAGCGACCTTCCCGCCTCCATCTGTCCCTTATCTATAGACATAATACCGGAACGCATAATCTCGGCAATATATGCGCCCGAATTAATACCAAACGACAAAAACGCCACTAAAAATTTATTCGTACTGCTGGCTAAAATCACAAAATACATGATCATCAACTGTACCATCATCGGCGTACCGCGGATCACTGTCAGATAGATGCTGCACATCGCGTTTAAAAACCGAAGCAGAAATCCCGAAAACCCATGAAGGTTCTTCTTTCCGATCTGATCATGCGATGTCCTGACGATCGCTACCAGAATACCAATCACAAGTCCCATTAAAAGCGCGGCAGCGGTCACCTGTAAAGTAACCACTACGCCGTTTGTAATATAACGCCATCTTTCCTTTTCCACAAAATCCAGCACAAATTTTGCAACCAGATCATTCCACCATTCCGTCACGTTCTTCTCTCCGTTATCTTGATATTATTTGATATGTACATTGCTGTTAATACACTTTGTCCTATGCAAAACATTGTCATGTAAAACATTATCATGAAAATATTTTCATGATAACATTTTCATGTTAGACATTTTCTTATCATATCACAATTTTCATCATTTGTAACCCATAAATCTTTCCTAATGAAGCACTTTCATCAACGTCTCCCTAATTCAAATGCGTATCAATATATTGAATAAAAGGTTTTTGGTTTACTGCATCCTCATGCCCCAGATACCACCGAAAGGATTCTTCTAATCCATCTTCCAGCAAGGTCGTCTCTGGCATCAGATCCTCCTGCGCCTTCACATTAAGACAATATTCATAGTTATAAAAACTAAAGTAATTTCTTTGCTCTATCTTACTGTTGACATTAACAAACTCTGCATCTTTTCCGGCAATCCGATAACATAAAGAAACCCAATCGCGGACAGATATGGTTTCTCTATTTCCCACATTAAAGATATGCCGTTTAGGCTTTTGCTCCAGAAGAATATCCATAAATCGGCATAAATCATCAATATAAAAGAACTGTAGCTGCATCTGCCCTTCCTGCGGCAGATAAAACGGTCTATTCTTTCGTGCGCACTCAAACACAAACGCCTCACGATATACATTATTCATCGGTCCATACAGATAAGGCGGGCGTAAAATATAAGCGTTTGGACTACGTCTGATCAATGCCTGTTCCGCTTCGATCTTCCCGGTTCCATACTTACCCCAGAATTTATTTTCACCTAACTGCGTATTCTCACAAAAAGGCTGTGGCCCATACTCCGGATATACGGCGCTGGAGCTGATCATGATATAATCTTCATAACTTCCCAAAGCATCCAGTAAGCAATCTATATCCTCTGCATCATAAGCGGTAATATCGAAAACCACATCAAAATGATAGTCACGCAGTTGATTCCCCAGATTATGCCTGTCTGCTTCAATCAAAGTAACACCCTCCGGCTGCACCCTGCTGTTCCGGTTCAAAACATAGACCTCATATCCTTTTTTGACATAATACTCGGCAGCATAACGACTTACAAAAACCGTACCGCCGGTAATAAGCGCCTTTTTCATCGTCTCACTCCCCACTTTGAAGTTTCTCTCTTTTTCTACGCACATTATATTACTAATACAGATCATCGGTCAATATTGGACCACATTGGATGCATCCGCCAATATACAGGCGGCTATTTCAGTAAAAAAGAAGATGCCGGCGTTTCATCCTGCATCTCCTTATTTTCAGTTTCAGTCTGCAATTTCTACTTATTCAGCCTTGATATACTTATCAAGAATTCCCTGAATAGTTCCGTCCGCAATCAGCTCTTCCAATGCGGTGTTTACAGCTTCCATTAATTCAGGATTGTTTTTGGAAATACATGCCGCATAATCCTCAATCGCATATTCCGTATCAAGAATTACCAACCCTTCATTTGCCGCAACAAAACTAAGCGCCGGCTGGTTATCAATGATCACGGCATCTACTTTACCCTGCGTAAGCGCAAGAACAGCATCCGCACCCTTATTGTACTGCTCCACATAATCTGCGCCAAAATCATCTGTAGCGTAGATATCGCCTGTTGTAGAAAGCTGTACACCGATCATATGTCCTGCAAGATCATCAACAGAAGTAATCTCTGATCCTTCCGGAACAATGACAGACTGGATACCGGTTGCATATGACGTAGTAAAATCAACATTCTGAAGTCGTTCTTCTGTCACCGTCATGCCGGCAAGTCCCATATCCACCTTACCCGTCTGAACCGCTGTAATGATCGAACCAAACTCCATATCCTGAATCTCAAGCTCTAAACCCAGCTTATCGGCAATTGCCTGTGCAACCTCTGCGTCAATGCCTACGATCGCATCTCCTTCATAATACTCGTAAGGCGGAAAATACGCGTTCGTCGCCATGATCAGCTTGCCCTCTGTCACTGTTGTAAACGCTCCGTCATTCGCCCCTGTCGCATTGTCATTACCGCATCCGCACAGCATCGCCATTACCAGCGTCAAGGCAGCCGCTAACATAAAATAGTTTTTTAACATCTTTTTCATAATCACTTCTCCTCTCCTGTTATTGCTTTCACTAATGATATCAGCAATAAAATCGCCAATAATTAGGAATTATAACTAATTTTATAAAAAAATGCAAGTCAAAGCATGAGCTTTCCTTCAGCCTCCCTGATCTTTCCGTGCTCTATACCATAAGCAACAGCATTATTGACTGCCTTTTCGATGACTGTTCCCATTCTGGTATAGCCAAATTTCTTTCCTGTTTCCCTGATAAGATCCTCTCTGCTGACCGCTACCTGTTCCGCTAACGCTTCCATAACAGCACACAATATTTCCTGTACCGCTATTTCATCCATGCTCCTGTGATTGCCAAACTGATCCTCCGCCCGGTAATTGTCATATTCCTCCGGCTTCTGATCGACGCGCCAGTAAAATGTATTGTCGGCTTCTACCGTTTCAGATCTCTGCACATTTTGCAATGCCGTATCAAATACATGCTCAACTCTGCTGCCGGTTCTGGCAATTTCCCATGCGCCAAGTACTTTCCGCATCATATACTTTCTGCTGACCGGTGCCTCCGTGATCAGGATCTGAACAATAAGCTGACGGATCGACTGTAAAGTTTCCGGCTCATAAAAACTTTCGCTCGCACCTTTCTTTACAGGCGGGATGGACTGATACGGCATCTTTTTCCCGGAAGGCATATCCGCTTCCGAAACCTTTTCAAATACCGGCGACTGCTTCTCATCAGCATTTGCACCGGCTGCTTCTCTGCTTCCGGTCCCACCTGTCCTGCCCTGAATATCTTCATCTGCCGTCAGTTTTTCCTGTTCCAGTAATTCCCTGATCTTTTGATCAACTTCACCCAAGATCTTCTTGGAGTTATCCAGATAATCCAACGCCCATATCCTCATGATCTTCCAGCCAAGTCCCGCCAAGACGCCGGGCTGCAGGATATAACGGTCTTTTGACAGGGTCGCTTCCCTGCTGTTCTCTCCATCCAATAAAATACCCAACAGATAAATATCCGGATGTTGTGGATGAATAATGCCAATATCCAACTTATATTTGGAATCACCGATATTAGTCCTTACGGCATAACCCATAGCTTCAATCGCCCCGGCGATTTCCTCTGCCAGTCCATCCTTGCGCAACTCCTGATGTCCGGCATGTACTGTCAGCGCTCCTCTTCCCCTTGCCGCATACTCCAAAAATCCTTTCAGTCCCGCAACCCCTTCAGAGCGAGTTCTTGACAGATCGATCTGCTCCGGACGGATCACCGCATAGACGATCATACTCTTGCGCGCTCTGGAGATCGCAACATTTAACCGCCTCCATCCGCCCTCCTGATTGAGCGGTCCGAAGTTCATAGATACCTTACCGTTCTCATCCGGTCCATAGCCCACGGAGAACAGGATCACATCCCGCTCGTCTCCCTGGACATTTTCCAGATTCTTAATAAACACCGGCTCTTTGGACTGGGCATCCATATCGCCAAGTTCCGGATATTTGGTAAATTCCTCCATTAAAAGATCCTCGATCAGGTTCTGCTGCACGGAACTGAATGTTACGACGCCGATACTGTCCTTACGCAGTTCATCATCTTGAAGCCTTCGGATGATTTCCGCCACAACAGCTTCCGCTTCCGCCCTGTTCTGCTTTGTTTTTCCCTTATCATAGCTTCCCTCCACCGGAATCAACTTCACTTCCGAAACAAGGTCGTTCGGCGAAGGGAACGTATAAAGTTTATTATCATAATATTTCATATTGCTGTATGCAATCAGGCTTTCATGTCTGGAACGGTAATGCCACTTGAGATACTCCTGCGGCATGGAGATTGCCAGACAATCATCCAACAGACTCTCCAGATCCTCATGCTCGTAATTCTCCTCATCCACATGATTGGAAGAAAAGAAACTCGTGGGCGGAAGCTGATTGGGATCCCCGACAACGACAACATGATCTCCTCTTGCGATGGTCCCGACTGCCTCGCTGGTCTCTAGCTGTGACGCCTCGTCAAAAATCACCAGATCAAATTTCGGAAACTTCGGATCGATATACTGCGCTACTGAAATGGGACTCATCAGCATACAAGGCGAAAGTTTTCGAAGCAGTGTGGGAATCTCATTAAACAGCTTACGGATGGACATCATCCTTCCTTTGCTCTTGATCGCCCTCTTTAGAATCCCCATCTCTGAGGAAGAAACACTCTCAACCGCGCTGTTCGGTATCTTCGCTGATAAGCCAGCCACCAGCTCCTGTATCGTCAGGTCTTGGAATTTTTCAAGCAGCGCATCATATTCCGCAATCTGGTTTTCATACTGGCTTCCCTGAAAATGGTTCAGTTTGTCATCCTGCGTAATCGTCTTAACGCTAAGTCCATAATATAGATTGCAAAGTACGGCTCCGACCATGGCATCAGCCTTGACGATTCCTTCATGATAAGCTTCCACCAGCTGCAAAAGTCCCTGTTCCTTTACCTGCGTTTCAACCTGATTAAAGTTTACCCACTCCTTGAACGTGTCCATCGACTTTTGATACCGCGCAAAGGTATCCGCAGTATCCGTAAGCCAATGGGAGCCCTTTTCTTCCTGCGTTAGGTCAATATGATATCTGCCGGTCATTTCATCCAAGGCACGAATATCCTCGCACAAACTTTCTGTATAATCCAATATCTGAGAAGTGTCTGCAGCTGCAACATCCTGCGTCTGTACTCCGCCCGCAGCAGACGATACCGACAGATTTCCTATTCCGGAAATATTTTGTATCAATTGACCCCTGTCGCCAAAAGACAAGGACTGCATGCTCTGATATATCTTCTCGGTTTTATCCACCGACGCCTGCAGCTTTGTAAAATCCGTATTAACGCCTGCGTACACCCCGCCTGTCAGCGAAGTGATCTCCGCCGGTACGGACGTTATCTTATTTTGCAGTTCCGACAGGAGACCCAGCTGTTCATAGACCGCCGGAAGACTTTCTTTCGTTATTCCTTTGGGATCCTTTGCGTACAGCCTGATTTCCTTTAACAGTTTATTGGTCTGTAATAATCTGGGCAGAACCCAGCTGTTTTGCGCTTGTTTATACCGAAGCGAAGCGTCCCCGGCAGGATATTGTAAGATCTGCGGTTCGTAGGAAGCAAGGATCTCCGCCTGCTTCTGCTGATATTCCCGTCCTGCAGCAGCCATATGATGAAGCTGTTCTACCACCCCTGCATGATCAGGCAGTTCCAACAGCCCCGTCAGTACCGGCGCCGGATCTTTCAACAATACGCATAACCCAAGTATTTTTTCTATGGTATCCCGGCTGTCTTCATTGACAACACCAGCCCATTCTTTTAACCGGCTTACTTTCGATACTGCCCCTTTGCAGACCGCCTCCATCTCTTGAAGCTCCTTTACAAGCTGGTCGCGAAGTTCTATGCTGTACTGTACGCCTTCATAACCCACCCACGGGCTCTGATCATAAGTACTGGCGATCCGCGCCGCCGCTTCATAATCCTTTACCAACCGGATCCATCCGTCGATCTGCTCCCCGGTCAGTGTATTCACCTGTTCCCTGTCAAATGTCACGCTGCCCTTCTGATCAATATTCTGCTCATAACAGGAAATCGCTTCATATAGGGAACACCCGTATTCTCTCTTACGATGGATCGCTTCCATGATATAATTAAGCTGACCGCGTACTTTTTTTAACTCCTCCGCCGTCGCCTGATACTCTTCCGGGTTCTTGATCCTTCCAATCTCCAACGCCTGATTCAGTTGATTTAATACAGAGGTTTTATTGGTTTTATTGGAATGAAGCTCTAGGCAGAACGGTCCTAAACCGATCTTTTCCAGACGGCTTCGGACAACTGACAACGCTGCCATTTTCTCTGCCACAAACAAAACAGATTTGCCCTGATATAAGGCATTGGCTATCATATTGGTAATGGTCTGTGACTTTCCTGTTCCCGGCGGTCCATGCAGAACAAAGCTCTGCCCGCCTGCAGCTGCTGCGATGGCAACCATCTGTGAAGAATCGGCGCTTAACGGAACTGCCATACTCTCCGGGGGTATCTTCTCATCAAGATTGGTATCATCGATTCCAAGCTGTTCCTCCTGCCATGTCATCCTGCCTTCCATCAGACTGGCAACCACTTTATTCTCCAAAAGATCTTCTGACCGGCTGCGAAGATCATTCCACATGACAAAGCGCCCAAAGGAGAATAATCCGATAAATGCCATATTTTCAATATTCCATTGACGCTTCTCAAGAATACTCTGCCGGATAATATGAAATACCAGCGGAAGGTCTATCCCATGTTCATCACAGGGCAATGGATCCAGACCACTGATCTTGATTCCATGAACCTGCCTTAAATATTCCAACAACGTGATATTGATCTGCGTCTCTTCATCACGGCTGCGTATAACATAGCCCTTGTTACGGAAATTACGAACCAGATCAATGGGAATCATAACAAGCGGCGCATACCTCGCCTTTTCCGATACATCGCTCTCATACCAGCGCAGGAAACCAAGGGCAAGATAAAGGGTATTTGTACCATTCTCTTCCATACTGACGCGGGTAGCACGCTGTAAGCTCCTTAAGCTCTTATCCAGTTCTTCCGTCTTCAAAAACGTACGAATCCGGTGATTTTTCATTTCCTCGCCCGCAATCTGTTCTATGTAATCCTTTTCATTCTCAATCTCGTATATTCTGGCATCCTTGGATGTCCCCGACCATTCTGCCGGGACCTCCATCATCAAAAAGTCTTTTCCGTCCGCCAGACAATTCTCCAGTTCCCCCAGATCCGCCGCCATAAGCTGAATGGTATTTTTCGTCGCGCGGAAATTCAAAAGTGTATTACGCAGACTAAAATCCAGCAGTTTCCGCTCCCAGACTTTCATACGGGTGGGTGCAGTTTCTTCCTTCACAACAGCATCATTGAAACGCTTCGCAAGGTCTTTAGGCGCTTCCCCATAAGCTGCCTTACCATCCGGATCATCCTCGCCCGTCCATCCGCCACCAACATAGGACTGTTCCAGTTTTACCGGAATCGGTCTTATCCCGCTTGTTCGGCATCTGCGCACGTCAATTGCATACTCAAATTCTTCCTCATGAAGCAGATGCGCCTTACCATGAGCTAATGCAGTATCAAAATCAACATTTTTCCCTTCTACATAGTCTGTACACTCAACCAACAGAAGCTCCTCCGCGCCTTCTGCAAGCCGTTTCGACAGCGCAGACACGTCATCTACAGCACAGTCTGCAAATGTCTGTTCCTCCAGCCATGCCCCCGCAAATGCATGCCCTTTGATAAACATCAAAAGCGGATGGATACCCACAGCTTCCAGACAGGAAGCATACAATACGGAAAGATCCAGACAGGTTCCCTGTTTCTGTTCTAATAAAACATGCGGCAGTCTGATCCTCTGCCCCATTTCCTCATAGCTTGCCGGGGGATTCGTATAAATGATATGCTCCTCATGAAGCGACGCAAAGATCGCCGCCATCTGCATTTTTACATGATTGGGATTCTGTGTCTGATAGCCGGTAAATGACGGCGCGGCATTCCACTGTTTTAAGATTGCAGAGGCTTTCGTCAGGATTGGCGCGATCACCGGATGATTAGGCATCACAAAGGCAGCCGACATCTCCGGCATGATCATCAACCCGCTCCACTGGTCATATGCCAGTACTTCGATCTCCTGGTGAAAAGTTCCGATGATATTCCTGTCAGAAGCATCCGCCGTATCTGTTTCCTTGGACAAAACCAGAATCTCCATACTTCCCACGATCCGCTCCGTCAATGAAAACAGATATTCCGAAGACAAGAGGATCTGCACCGGACTGATTTCCACGGATGCGCCGCTTTCCAGTCTGGTGATGGCATAAGAATATTCTTTCGCGAACGCCGGATCAAAACTGATCTTAACTACCAGTTCATGTAACGTTTCTTCAGAAATATTCTGAATGATCAGGCTTCTGATGACCGGTACATAATTCTGCTGCATCGAAAAATTGATGCTTGCCGAAAACTGCCCGGTGACGGATACTTTATCTTTCCCCTCCGCCATTTCCGGCATGATTTCTGTTACCTTCATCGTCCCTGTATTTTCTTCCATAAAATACAATTCCTCCGTAAATCTTCGTTCACTGCATTGGCAAAAATATATTCTTTATAATACATACTTGTATTGCATCTCTCGCAGATCTTTTCCGCCGATATTATCATTCAAATAGTTTCCGCTGGGTGTAAAACCCGCTTTTTCATAAAATTTTCTGGCTCTTAAATTATCTTCAAGCACCCACAAAAATATTTCATCAAAACCAAGTTGACCCAATTCTTCTATAACAGCATCAAGCAGCAGTTTACCATATCCTTTCCCTATGTACTGAGGCAAAAGATAAATTGAGACGATTTCGCCCAAATCACTAAAGTCGGAAAATCTGGATTTACAATAACTGGATGTACCAATGAACATACCATCTTCAATCAGTACTAGCGTATTCATTCCCTCTTTCTCTATATTAGAGGCCCAACGTCCTGCAGGTATACTTTCAAGATAGCTTTTCGGAATCATATCCTTATATGCAAATTTCCAGCTTTCCTCATAAATACGACTAATCGCAAGTCTATCATCGTTTTTCTGGATATGCCTGATTTCCATAAAATTTATCCTTTTAATATCAAATTTCTCTCATATATCGAATAAAATGCGAATACTCTAGCTTTGGCTCCTGACAATATCCTCTGTCGCCTTCATAGCGTCTAAGGTCATGGAAAGCAGCCGGTCGAGTTCCCAGCCAAGCTGCTCCGCTCCAGTTCTGATAATATCTCTGGAACATCCGGCAGCAAATTTTTTATCCTTAAACTTTTTCTTCAGGCTGCTAAGCTCCATATCCGTACAGCTCTTTGACGGTCTCATCAAAGCTGCCGCACCGATAAGACCCGTGAGCTCGTCTGCCGCAAAAAGTACTTTTTCCATCTCATGCTCCGGTTTTACATCAGAACAAATTCCATAGCCGTGACTACAGACAGCATGGATCAATTCTTCCTCCGCATCGATCTCCGCCAAAAGTTCCGGCGCTTTAGCACAATGCTCCTCCGGATAATTTTCAAAATCCACGTCATGCAAAAGTCCACAAAGCCCCCAGAAATCTTCATCACCGTATCCCAATTCCTTAGCATACCAGCGCATCACCGCTTCAACAGTGTATGCATGCTGCAGATGAAATGCATCCTTGTTGTACTTTTTTAATAATTCCAGCGCCTTTTCACGTGTTACTTTTGTTTCCATAACAAAATCCTCCCTGCTCTCTTTTATATAATTTTTCAATTTAGTATGTACTTTCGTTCCCGAGTCCGTTTAATCTGGACAATCGACAGACCAATCCATAATCACTTGAAAATTATAACATAATAAGAAAATGGAC